>NZ_JBFREX010000078.1:0-18157 GCF_052114525.1 Pseudomonas sp. KB_15
CGCGGGCTCGGCAGCTGCTACAAAGGGTGTCGCGGCTGAAATTGCTTAACTGACTGGCATCAGGCGTGATTAGCCGTTTTTTTATTACAGGCTGCTGGATCATTGCTGAAAAGAAAAACGGCGCGTGACCCAAGTCCCGCGCCGTTTGTGTTCAATCCTTGTGTTCAACTTTTAGCCTGCAACGCTTTGGCCATTTGCAGATGATTTTGCAATTTAGGCAGGGTTTCTTCGGCGAACGCCTTGATCTGCGGTACGTCGGTGGTCTGTGCTTCCTGCTGCAGCTGATCGATGGCTTCCTGCGTGGTCTTCACCTGACTGGCTGCATAGGCCTCGTCGAAGGTCGCCCCATCCATGGCTTGTGGCATCAGGGCCTTGGCCTTTTCGACAACCTCTTCGCGTGGGGCCACCGGCAAATCCAGTTGCCTGGCGATTTTCGCCAGGTGCTGGTTCGCGGTGGTGCGGTCGTTGATGACGACGATGGCGTAATCCTTGACCTCTCTGGATTCGGACTTCTGGTGCGCCAGTCGGCTGGCTTCGATATCCGCCATGCCTTTGGCCGAGGCCTCGTCGATGAATTCGGCGAGCGACTGGGCAAAGGCACTGCTGGCAAACAGCCCAAGTAGCGTGGCAAAACTGGCATTGCGTATTCGGGTGGCCATCCGGTTCATGGTCGCGCCCTCCTTGAAAAGTTCAAACGGGAGCTTTCGCCCCCGCTTCTCAATCAAAACCACCGGCATCCTTTAGCGGGATTTCTGACCGCCCTTGCGGCCCATGTCGGGTTTCGCCGGGTCTTTTTCGACGGTCGTGGTGGTGGTTTTCCCACCCTTGCGACCGGCTTCAGAAGCCTTCGTTCGATCGTTGGCGAAGTTTCCCGAGTTCGAGTTTCTTGAATTAGGCATGATTCTCTTCCTCTTGGTGATAGTCGCGGCGAGCTGTAGCCCCCATAGAATCTGAAGTTGCGCGTCCCAAAAGGTTTAGAAAATTGCGTGGGTACCACGACGAACGGTACTCCTTACATTCAAACGCGATGCAAGTGATGCTCGCGTTTGGCGCAATACATCGCCTCGTCGGCATGCCTGAACAACTGCTTCTCTTCAGTGCCGTGATCGGGGTATCGGGCGACGCCGATACTCGGCTGGATGTTCAGGCTGTGCCCGTCCAAACGCAGGGGCTGGACCAGGACCTGACGGATTTTCTCGACCACGATGTCGGTATCGTCCGCAGCGCGAATGCTGTGCAGCAACACCACGAACTCATCGCCGCCGATGCGTGCCACGGTGTCGGTTTCCCGCACGCAGCCCTTGAGCCGGTTGGCCACTGCTTGCAGCAGCATGTCGCCGACCGCGTGGCCATGGGTGTCGTTGACTTGCTTGAAGCGGTCGAGGTCGACGTACAACAGCGCCATGCGCCCACCGTCCTCCCGGGCCACTTGCAGTGATGCCTTGAGTCGGTCGCGCAGCAGTTCGCGGTTGGGTAACTGGGTCAGTTGGTCGTACTGGGCCATGTATTGCAGGCGGGCATGCAGTTGCTTGCGCTCGATGGCGGTCGCGACCTGGGCACAGACATATTGCAGCAGTTCCTTGTCTTGCTCGGTGTAGCGCTCGCCGCCCGGAATGCTTTTGACGATCAACGCGCCGATGGTGCCGTTTTGCGAGTTCAGCGGCACACCCAGCCAACACGGTGCGTTCTGCCCGGTCACCAGCACGTCGAAGCCGGCAGGAGGTGTGCACTGGTCCGGGGTCAACAGGATCGGCTGCCCCGTGCGGATCACCTCGGTGCACAGGCGCCCGGTCATGGTTCCGGGTTGTTCGGGCCGTGGCTCGTGGTCATCGACGTGATAAGGGAAATTCAACTGCGCGCAGTGTTCGTCGTACAGTGCCACGGAAAAATTCAGTGCCGGTAGCCATTCGCCGATGATCATGTGGATGCGTTTGAACAATGCCAGCAGATCCTCTGCCGCATGGGCCGCCTCGGAAATCGCATACAGTGCTGCCTGCCGGGATTCGGCCTGTTTGCGTTCGGTGATGTCGCGGGCCACCGCGATGCGCAACTGATCGTCCTCGGACCAGCGTGCCGACCAGAGGATGTGCACCACGCTGCCATCCTTGCGCAGGTAGCGGTTTTCGAAGTTGAGCTTGGGCTCGCCGCCCATGATTTCCCGGGCGGCGTCGAGGGTGCGCTGGCGATCGCCCGGGTGCACCATGTCGATCATCGGCTGGCCGATCATCTCATCGGCGCTGTAGCCGAAAATGCGCTCGCACGCCGCACTGACAAAGACGAAGCGGCCCTGTTTATCCACCGCACAGACAGCGTCCAGCAACAGATCGATATAGCTCGCCAGTGGCGCGGAATTTCGGTTTTCCATGGTTCAGCGTGGGTGTCCCGATAATGCAGCGCTTATCAATCATCCCTACCCTGTCAGCCTTGCATCCTTGTGATCACATTCAAGCCTTGTTCGGCATCAGCCCCGGCAACGCATGCACCAGCGCATTGATGGCGAAGCCGATGAACATCACCCCGCACAACCGGGTGATTGCCAGTTCATGACGCTGGTACAAGCTGCGCACCCGCCGCGCACCGACAACGCCGATGAGAATAGCGTAGGCGAGCAACCCGCCGACGAAACTCAGGGCGATCAGCGCCGGCAGCATTGACCAGTTGAGCAGTTCCGCGCGGCTCGACAACAGCGCCGTGAACGTCGCCACCGCTACCGGATAGGCCTTGGGATTGGTCAGGCCAAACAGAATGCCGTGCCAGAACGGCTGCCGCGCCGGCCCCTGTGGCGCATCAGCGCTGCTGCGCCGGGCGCGCACCGCACGCCAGCCGAGCCAGAACAGGTACAGGCCGCTGAGTACGCCGAGCACGTCGAACGCGGTACTGCCGATCTCCCGCGCACCGACAATCGCGATCAGCGCCGTGCTGCACCAGATCACATCGCCGAGCAAATGCCCGCACAGAAACCCCGCCCCGGCCCGTCGCCCATGGGCTGCGCCAATGCCAAACACCGCCAGCACACCCGGCCCCGGAGTGATGCCGTAGATAAAACCCGAGGCAAGCACGGCCATTAGCAACGATGGGGTCATGGGGAGTCCTTTTGAACGGCTTGGTGAATGGTGGCCAGTCTATATCAGGTCTTAAGCTGTCGACTGCCTGATCGCGACAGAAACTCTTCAACACTGGGTCCCCTGCACGATCCGCTCATTCAGCCAGTTCAACGCCTGATCTCCGCCCCGACGCTTGTGCCAGACCAGTACAAAGGTAAACGACGGTATGTGAAACGGCGGTGACACGACAACCAATGAGGACTCATCAATATCGCGCAGGCCTCGTGACGCAACAGTAAGGATCAGGTCCGTTCCGCTGATGAGCTCCGGTGCTACGTTCCAGTGCGGCAGGCTGATGGCGACACGCCGGCGTTCGCGCAATGCAGTCAATGCACGCTCGATTTCCGGGGTGCCGCTGCCGCGCATTTCCAGCAGGACGTGGGGGCGTGCCAGGTAAGTGAACAGGTCGAGGGCACCGTCGACGGGCAAGCTTTTGCGGTCCAGCAGGCAGGCGTAGTGCTCTTCGAACAGCGGGGTGCTGCGCAATTCGTTAGGCATTTCAGGGAACACACCAATGGCGACGTCAATATCACCGTTGAGCACGCCGTCGAGCATGCTTTCGCGGCTGCCATGGCTGATTTGCAAGTCGATGCCCGGCGCTTCGCGGCGCAACGTCCGGATCAGTTCCGGCAGGACAATGGCGGCACCATAGTCGGACATCGCCAGACGGAAGGTACGCTGGGTGGTCGCGGGATCGAAGGCATTGGGCACCAGCAGCGCTTGCACCTGGGCCAGGGCTTCGGCCAGCGGAGCTACGAGTTCCAGGGCTCGCGGAGTCGGTACAAGGCCGGCACCGGCGCGCACCAGCAGCGGATCGCCGAGCAGGTCACGCAATCGCGCCAGCGCATGACTGACCGCAGGCTGACTCAAGTGCAGACGCTCGGCCGCCCGGGTCACGTGTTGCTCGCTGAGCAAGGCGTCGAGGATCACCAGCAAGTTGAGGTCGATGCGTCGTAGATCATTCATCTGCTGCATGTTCTGGATAACAAAACGGAATTTAAATCTGCGCGACGAATACCCTAGAGTCCAGCAAAACCTGTTGGAGATCGATCATGAGTACGTTGCATTGGGCCGCCCTGGTGGTGCTGGCGATGATTGCCGGGGCGGTGGTGCCGTTTCAGAGCGCCATCAACGTCAACCTCGGACGCGGGTTGGGCCATCCGTTGTGGGCGACGCTCGCCTCGTTACTGGTGAGCGTTGTGGTGTTGTTGCCAATCATCGTTGCGCTGCGATTGCCGTTGCCGTCACTGGCATTCATCAGCAAGGCGCCGCTTTGGATGTGGGCCGGTGGCGCTTTTGGGGTGTGCTTTATTTCCTTGGCATTGGTGCTGCTACCCAGGCTCGGTGCCGCGGGGTTCATGGCATTGGCGCTGGCGGGGCAAGTGGTGGCGTCGTTGTTGCTGGATCACTTTGGCTGGTTTGGGTTGGTGGAGCGGCAGCTCACCCTGCCCAAGGTGTTTGGGGTGGCGCTGTTGATGGCCGGGGTGGTGTTGATTCAATTTTTTGATGCACCGGCCAAGGGGTTGGCGACGGCGGGTTGAGGGGACAACCGACCGTACGATGGTGCTTTTCAGTCAGTCATCGCGAGCAAGCTCGCTCCCACAGGAGGTACGCGGTCCTTGTGGGAGCGGGCTTGCTCGCGAAAGCGGTCTGTCTGGCAATGCAGATTTCAGGCCTTGTCGAGGGTCCGCAACTTCTGCGGCAACCCCCACAGCAACAGCGCCACCGCGATCAGCGCACAGACACCAATGACATACAGCGCCGGCGTGGTGCTGCCGGTCAGGTCCTTGATCCGGCCGACCATCACCGGGCTGACGATGCCACCGAACTGGCCCAGGGTGTTGATCACCGCAATCCCGCCCGCCGCACCCGCGCCGGCACCGGCCAGCAGTTTCGGCGGCAGGGTCCAGAAGCTCGGGATGGAGGCGATGATCCCGGCACCGAGCAGGCCCAACGCAACAATCAGGAAGGTCGTGTGGTTGGCGAAGATCCCCGCACAGAAGAACCCGACCGCACCGACCGCCACCAGACCGGCGACAAACTTGCGCCGCTCGCCAGAAGCATCGGACAGGCGTCCGATCACCACCATGCTGATGGCGCCGCAAATATAGGGAATAGCGGTCAGCAGACCGATCATCACCGGACTTTCAGTACCGGCGCTGCGGATCAGTTGCGGTGCCCAGAAATTCAAGCCGTAGGACGCCACCTGAATCAGGAAATAGATCAGACCCAAGGTCAGGAAACCCGGAATCTTAAGTGCGGCGAGCAGCGAACCACCGCTCTTGTGCGGCTCATGCTGAGCGATGCGGCTGGCCAACAGGGTCTTCTCCGAAGGCGTCAGCCAATGGGCATCTTCGATGCGATCCTTGAGCAGGGTCAGCACCAGCAAACCGAGGCCGATACACGGCACGCCACCGAGCAGGAACAGCCAGTGCCAGCCACGCATTTGCAGCACGCCGTCGAGGTGTTGCAGCACCAGGCCGGAGAACGGCGCGCCCACCAGACCGGCGAACGCCGACGACAGGAACAGCATCGAAGTGATACGCCCGCGATAGTGCTGCGGGAACCACAGGGTCAGGTAGTACAGCACGCCCGGGGCAAAACCCGCCTCCATCGCACCGATCACGAAGCGCAGCACGTAGAACTGCCATTCGCTGTTGACGAACACCATGGCCGCCGTGGCCAGGCCCCAGGACATCATGATCCGGGCAATCCAGCGCCGGGCGCCGACCTTGTACAGCATCATGTTGCTGGGCACTTCGAAAATCACATAACCGACCACGAACAACCCGGCGCCGAGGCCATAAGCGGTGTCGCTCAGGCTCAGGTCGGCCTGCAGCTGAAACTTGGCGAAGCTGATGTTGATGCGGTCGAAAAAGGCGAACAGGTAGCAGACCATGATCAGCGGCATCAGACGCCAGGCGACTTTGCTGACCAGGGCTTTTTCGGTGTCGTGGCTAACGGCCGGGCTCGCGCCGGCCTCCAGTGTATTGAGGCTCATTGCAGTTCTCCAGGCGGACTTCCCGAGGGTGTCCGATTGTTTTTGTTGTCTGGTTGAGGTGCTTTTTTACTGTGGGAGCGGGCTTGCTCGCGAATGCGTCAGTTCAGTCGACAACGGCCTTGACCAGTTGCCCCGGCACTTCATGACCGAGCAGCGCCGGCAGTCCTCGGGACAGTTTCAGCAGCAGCGGCAAATCGATACCGGTGTGAATGCCGACTTCATCGCACAGGTTCACCAGGTCCTCGGTGCAGATGTTGCCCGACGCTCCCGGTGCAAACGGGCAGCCGCCGAGGCCGCCGAGGGCCGCGTCGAAGCGGCGGGCACCGGCCTCGTAAGCGGCCAGCACATTGCACAGGCCAAGGCCGCGGGTGTTGTGGAAATGCAGGGTCAGATCATTGGGCGAAACCCGCTGCAAAACCCGTCGCACCAGCCGATCCACTTGCCGAGGATTGGCCATGCCCGTGGTGTCGGCCAGGGTAATGCCCTGGACGCCGAGCTCCTGATAGGCCTCGACGATTTGCACCACGCGGTCCTCATCGATCTTGCCTTCGAACGGGCAGCCGAAGGTGGTGGCGATGCTGGCGTTGAGTCGCACGGGGCTGTCACCAACGAAGTGCACAATCTCGCCGAACGCGGCCAATGAATCTTCACAACGCATGCGCATGTTCGCCAGGTTGTGGGTCTGGCTGGCGGACATCACCAGGTTCAGCTCATCGGCGCTGCACGCCAGCGCCCGTTGCGCGCCCTTCAGGTTGGGAATCAACGCGACGTAGATCACCCCCGGCTGCCGGTTGATGCCCTTGAACACCAGCTCGCCATCGCGCAGCGCCGGAATGGCCTTGGGCGACACGAACGAACCGGCTTCGATACGGCTGAATCCGGCCAGCGACAGTTGATCGATCAAGGCAATCTTGTCGTGGGTTTCAACCCAGGTCGGCTCGATTTGCAAACCGTCGCGCGGGGACACTTCCTGGACGATCAGGCTGTCGGAATAATCGGTGATCATTGCACCACTCCTTCGACTTTCAGGCGTTCGATGTCCATCGCGGTGAGGCCCAACTGCGCGAGGATGCCGTCGGTGTGCTGGCCCAGCCCGGGACCGGACCAGTTCACGCCGCCGGGGGTTTCGGAGAGTTTCGGCACGATGCCCGGCATCTTCACCGTGGCGCCACCGGGAAGCTCGGCATTGAGCAGCATGTCCCGCGCCTGATAATGCGGATCGGCGACGATGTCGGCCACCGAGTAGATACGTCCGGCCGGGACTTCAGCAGCCTCCAGCGCGGCCAGAACCTCGTCGATGGGCAGGCTGCTGGTCCAGTGGGTGATGGCGGCGTCAAGCTGATTGCTTTTGGCCGCACGCCCGTCGTTGTGGGCGAACTCCGGGGCCTCGGCCAGGTCGGCGCGGCCGATGGTGTGCATCAGACGCTTGTAGATCGGATCGCTGTTGCCGGCAATCACCACGTAGGCGCCGTCGGCGGTCAGATACGTGTTGGACGGCGCGATCCCCGGCAAGGCGCCGCCGCTGCGTTCACGCACATGGCCAAGCATGTCGTATTCCGGCACCAGGCTTTCCATGACGTTGAACACGCTTTCGGCCAGGGACACATCAACGACTTGCCCGCCGCCCTGCCCGGTCTTGACCCTTAGCAGCGACATCAGCGCACCGATCACCGCATGCAGCGAAGCCAGGGAATCGCCAAGGCTCACGCCGACCCGCGCCGGCGGCGAACCGGGCGTGCCGGTGGTGTAGCGAATCCCGCCCATGGCTTCGCCTATGGCACCGAAGCCCGGACGGTCGCGGTACGGACCGGTCTGGCCGTATCCGGAAATCCGCACCAGCGTCAGGTTGGGATTGAGCGCGTGCAACACGTCCCAGCCAAGGCCGAGTTTCTCCAGGGCGCCGGGGCGCAGGTTTTCGATCAGCACGTCGGCGCTGGTTGCCAGTTGTTTGACCAGTTCGATGCCTTCGGCGGATTTGAGGTTCAGCGCCAGGGATTTCTTGTTGCGCGATTGCAGGTACCACCACAGCGAGGTGCCTTCGTGCAGCTTGCGCCATTTGCGCAGGGGATCGCCCTGGCCCATGGCTTCGATCTTGATCACCTCGGCGCCGAACTCGGCAAGCATGCGCGCGGCGAAAGGCGCGGCAATCAGCGTGCCGATCTCGATCACTTTGATCGCACTCAAGGGGGCAGTCATCGCGGGGGTACCTCTTGTTCTTGGAATATGGGCCAAGACTAGAGGAGCGGTGTTTGAGGAATCCAACCTTCAGTTGGCAACGAGCGTTCGCGAAATGCGAACGCCCTGGAAGATTATCGCGGCCTCAGGGCCGCCTTCGCGAGCAAGCCCGCTCCCACATTTGGAATGCATTTCCCTGTGGGAGCGGGCTTGCTCGCGAAGAGGCCGGCCCAGTCAACAAAAAACTTTCAGACCGCCCCCCGCAAATGCTCAAACAACATCCGGCTCACCGGCGACAGCAGCGCCTCATCGCGCACCACCAGAATCAGTGCTCGATCGGACCATTCGTCCGTCAACGGCACCGCGTGCAAACCCAACGCCCGGCCAAACAATTCATAGGCCCGCTGCGGAAGGATGCCGATCCCCATGTTGGCCTGGACCATGCGGCACATGGCATCGAACCCCGGCACATGAATGCGCACCCGCAACACCTTGCCGGCTTCGCGGGCCGCTGCATGGGTACGCATGTTGATCGAACTGGCGGCATGCAACCCAACGTAATCGCTGTCCAGCGTATCGGCGAAAGCTACGCTCGACCGGCTCGCCAATGGATGGTGCGGTGGCATCAACACCACCAGTTTGTCCTGACGATACAGCACGCTGTGCAGCCCCTTGATGTCACTGTCGATGGAACAGATCCCGAGGTCGGCCACCCCGTCGAGCACGCCCTGAATCACCCCGGCGCTGGGGCGTTCTTCGAGGTCGGTCTTGACCTGTGGGTGACGCTCGGAAAAATCCCGCAGGTCCTCGGGCAAAAACTGAATGATCGCCGACAGGTTGGCGAGCATCCGCACATAACCGCGTACACCGTGGCTGTGCTCGCCCAGTTCAAGCCCCATTTTCTCGACGTTGAACAACATTTGCCGGGCGTGGTGCAGCAACGTCTCACCGGCCGGCGTCAGGGACATGCCCTTGGCCTGGCGTACGAACAGGCTGATGCCCAGCGCCTCCTCCAGCTCCATCAAGCGCTTGCTCGCCGCCGAGACGGCAATCGCTTCGCGCGACGCGGCACGGGTCAGCGTGCCCTCCTCATGGACGGCGACGAACAGTTGCAAAGTGATCAGGTCGAGACGGCGGATCAGGCTTTTTTGCAGCATCGGGTACTCGGCGAAGTCGGCTCGGGCGAAGTTGCAGCATAACGTTCTTCACCCGAGTCGTGCCGTGGTCCAGGCACCYGGTCGTGATAAAGTCGCCGCCCATAGACCTTTTGCCGTGAGACGAAGACCGCAATGACCGATTTCCAGGATGTCGATGCCCAACTTGAAGACTGGAACGTCTTGCGCAGTACCGCTTCGTTCAGTGGCTTGCTGGTGGGCAACGGTGCCAGTCGCGCGGTGTGGGACGATTTCGGCTACGAGTCGCTGTTCGAAAACGCCCGCACCGTTGAAGAAAAACCCCTGAGCCAATCCGAGCTGAGCGTGTTCGATGCGATGCAGACCCGCAGTTTCGAGCAGGTACTGAGCGCCTTGAAAACCACCAGCCGGGTCAACAAGGCCCTGGCTGTCAGTTCCGCCGCCCCGCGCAATCGCTACTACGCGATCAAGGAAGCGCTGATCAACACCGTGCATGCGGTGCATATCCCGTGGCGGCTGGTGGTGCCTTCGACGCTGGCGACGATCAATCAGGAACTGGCCAGCTATCGCACGGTATTCACCACCAATTACGACCTGCTCAACTACTGGGCGGTGCAACACCAGCCAGAGGCGATAACCGATCTGTTCCAGGGGGCCGAACCCGCTTTCGACCTGAGTGACACGGCCACCGACAAAACCCGTTTGCTGTACTTGCACGGCGGCTTGCACCTGGTGCGCAACCAGGACGGCACGGCGCGCAAGCTGATGTCGACCGAGGGCACGTTGCTGGGCAATTTCGCCATCAACAACACGATCAAGACCCTCGACGACGTGCCGCTGTTCGTCAACGAAGGCCCGAGTGCGGACAAGCTCAAAACCATTCGCAGTTCGGACTATCTGTCGTTCTGCTACGAGCAATTACTCGGTCACGGCCAGGCGCTGTGCATCTTCGGCCATGCGTTGGGGGACCAGGACAGCCACATCATCCACGCCTTGCGCCTGGCAAAACCGCAGGTGGTGGCGATCTCGATCTACCCGCGCAGCAAGGCATTCATCCAGCACCAGAAGCGGCATTACGCGAAAGTGTTTGAGGGGACGGGGGTTGAGTTGCGGTTTTTTGATTCCAAGAGCCATGCGTTGGGGAATTCAAAGTTATCGGTTCCAGTCGAAGTTTAGTACTGGCCGATCTGACGCTTTCGCGAGCAAGTCGAATCGTCGCACCGCCGCTCCCACAGGTGACTGAGTTCCTTCAGAGAAAATACGGTCGAATGTGGGAGCGAGCTTGCTCGCGATGCTTTTGGCAGTCGACTCATTCTTCGCTGCTATGCACCACCACCAGCAACTGCGCCTGTACCTCTCCCACCGAACGAATCCGGTGCGGTTTTTGCGCATTGAAGTGCAGCGCATCGCCACGATCGAGCAGCACGCGCTCGTTCATGAAGTCCACTTCCACCCGCCCCTCGTGGACGAACAGAAACTCCTCGCCCAGATGTTCCTTGAAGGTTTTGTCGGTGAACTCCGCCGGCGGGTAAATGATGAACGGCAGCAGGCTGCGTTCGCTGACCTGATGGGCCAGCACCGCGTAACCCGAATTGTTATCACTGGCACCCAAAGGTTGCCGCTCGTGGCTGCGCACCAGGCTGTAGCTGTCGAGGCTGACGTTGTCTTCAGAGAACAATTCCTCGACCTTCACGTTCAGCGCCTTGGCCAGTTTCAGCGCAGCAGCAATCGACGGCGTGTTCAACCCGCGCTCGACTTTTGACAGGTAACTCTTGGTCATGCCGGATTGTTCGGCCAAGGTTTCCAACGTCACGCCAAGTTTTTTTCTGAGCAATTTCAAACGGTTAGACATGTATAGCGATTAATCCATCAAGGAGGCAACGATTTGTCCTTGCCAATGACACAATGTGTCATATAGCCTCTTTAGTGTCATTTGCGTTCACCGACGACTTTGCGAGGAACCGGTGAGCCGCAAACCCGACGTCCATTGAATCACCCAAAGGACACCGATATGGCCAAGACATTAGCACTGCCCAAAGAGCAACTGGTCAAGCATGCGCTGAGCCAAATGCAAAATACCCTGGCGGATAATACGTGGACCGCCCGGCAAAAGCTGGCCCTGACCTGCCGCATTCTGTTTGAGCACGGTCACGATTCCGGCCTTGCCGGGCAGATCACCGCCCGTGGTCCGCAACCCGGCACTTACTACACTCAGCAACTGGGCCTGGGTTTCGACGAAATCACCGCGGGCAACCTGTTGCTGGTCAACGAAGACCTGGAGGTGCTCGAAGGCCACGGCATGCCCAACCCGGCCAACCGTTTTCACAGTTGGGTGTACCGCGCCCGAGCGGATGTGAACTGCATCATTCATACCCATCCGACCCACGTTGCAGCCTTGTCGATGCTGGAGGTGCCGCTGCAGATTTCCCACATGGACCTCTGCCCGCTCTATGACGACTGCGCGTTTCTCGAAGGCTGGCCGGGTGTGCCAGTGGGCAACGAGGAAGGCGAGTTGATTGCCGGGGCGCTGGGCGACAAACGGGCGATCCTGCTTTCCCACCATGGCCAATTGTCCACCGGCAGCAGCATCGAGGAAGCCTGTGTCATCGCACAACTGATCGAACGTGCCGCGAAGCTGCAACTGTTGGCGATGAGCGCCGGAACCATCAAGCCGATCATTCCCGAGCTGGGCCGTGAAGCCCATGACTGGATTGCCCGGCCGAAACGCCACGCCGCCGCTTTCAACTACTACGCCCGGCAGAGCCTGCGCCAACACGCCGATTGCCTGAACTGAACCCATTGACAGAACGGAGAGACACCATGCCCACCGCAAACATTCACGGCATCATCGGCTACACCATCACCCCTTTTACCGCCCATGGCGAAGGCGTTGACCTGGACGCCCTCGGACGCTCCATCGACCACCTGATCGAGGGCGGCGTGCATRCCATCGCACCGCTGGGCAGCACCGGCGAAGGTGCCTACCTGAGCGACGCGGAGTGGGATCAGGTCAGCGAATTCAGTATCAAGCACGTCGCCAAACGCGTGCCGACCGTCGTCAGCGTGTCCGATCTGACCACCGCTAAAGCGGTGCGTCGCGCGCGCTTCGCCGAAGCCCATGGCGCCGATGTGGTGATGGTGCTGCCCGCGTCCTACTGGAAGCTCAGTGAAGCGGAAATCCTCGCCCATTACCGCGCCATCGGCGACAGCATCGGCGTGCCGATCATGCTTTACAACAACCCGGCCACCAGCGGCACCGACATGTCGGTGGACCTGATCCTGCGCATCGTCAACGCCGTGGAAAACGTGACCATGGTCAAGGAGAGCACCGGCGATATCCAGCGCATGCATCAACTGCAACGTCTCGGCGAGGGCCAGGTGCCGTTCTACAACGGCTGCAATCCGTTGGCCCTGGAGGCCTTTGCCGCTGGCGCAAAAGGTTGGTGCACCGCCGCGCCGAACCTGATTCCGCAGCTCAACCTGGAGTTGTACGAAGCAGTGCTGGCCAACGATTTGCGCAAGGCCCGGGAGCTGTTCTATCGCCAGTTGCCACTGCTGGATTTCATTCTCAAGGGTGGCTTGCCGGCGACGATCAAGGCGGGCTTGCGGGCGACGGGGCTGGAGGTGGGAGATCCGCGGCTGCCGGTGTTCCCGTTGAGTGAGGCGGGGCTTAGTCAGCTTCGAGGCCTACTCGAAGCCTTACGCTGAATTCAGGTTAAACAAAACCCCTGTGGGAGCGAGCTTGCTCGCGATGAGGCCATTACATTCAACACAGATGTTGACTGTCAGACCGCCATCGCGAGCAAGCTCGCTCCCACAAGGATTTGTACTGGCTTTAAAGGTAGTGATCAAAGCACCGGCAACGTCTTGTCCTTGACCACCTTGGTCGAGCCGTTGGCCTTCACACTGGCGATGCCTTTCTCCATGGCGGCATCGGAGGAATAAGCCTCGCTGCTACCGATGATTTCGTGATTACCCGCCTTGAGGTTGAAATACGGATGGCCATCCTTGGTGGTTTTCTTCTCGTAACGCTCATCCAGCGGGCTGTTGGCCTGGACCGAGGCGATGCCTTTGTCGGCGGCTGCATGGGTGGTGTACAGCTCGCTGGTCAGAATGGTCTCGGCATTGGCCGCCTTGAGGACAAACCTGAACTGACCATTGCTGCTTTTGCTCACTTCATACCATCCGGACATGCTCTTTCTCCTTGGCGATTGAGAGGTTGCGCGCTTCACAGTAAAGACCAGGCCGGGATTTCTGTCGCCTGAACGGCCCCTTCGCGGGCAAGCCCGCTCCCACAGGTCCGGCGTAATCCCTGTGGGAGCGGGCTTGCCCGCGAAGGGGTCGACACAGTTTTGACTACTTCACCACTGCCCGCACCACCGACAATTCCGGCACCTGAGTCCGCCGCTGGCTCAGATACCGCGTACAACTGACCCGCAAGAATGAAGCGAAATTGACCACCTCGCCGCGATAGTCCATCACCTCTTCATACAGCTTGGCGATCAACTGATTGGTGGTCATGCCGTCGACTTCGGCGATTTCGCTGAGGATGTCCCAAAACTGATTCTCCAGCCGCAGAGTAGTGACCACCCCGCAGATGCGCAGCGAGCGGGAGCGCGATTCGTAGAGAATCGGGTCGGCTTTGACGTACAGCTCGCACATGGACATGTCCCTCGTTACAGCGTGATTTTGGTACCCAGCAACCCCAGGAAACCGGCCAGCCAGTTCGGGTGCGCAGGCCAGGCCGGAGCCGTGGCCAGATTGCCCTGAACATGGCCGTCCGTCACCGGAATGTCGATATACGTACCGCCCGCCAGTCGCACTTCCGGAGCGCAGGCCGGATAGGCGCTGCATTCGCGACCTTCGAGGACACCCGCTGCCGCCAGCAACTGCGCGCCATGGCACACAGCGGCGATCGGCTTGCCGGCCTTATCGAAGGCGCGCACCAGTTCCAGGACCTTTTCGTTCAGGCGCAGGTACTCCGGCGCACGACCGCCCGGAATCAGCACAGCGTCATAATCGGCGGCGTTGACCTTGGCGAAATCGAAGTTCAGGGCAAACAGGTGACCGGGTTTTTCGCTGTAGGTCTGGTCGCCTTCAAAGTCATGGATCGCCGTGCGCACGGTCTGGCCGGCGGCTTTGTCCGGGCAAACGGCGTGCACCGTGTGGCCGACCATCAGCAGCGCCTGGAACGGCACCATCACTTCATAGTCTTCGACGTAATCACCAACCAGCATCAGAATTTTTTTCGCAGCCATGGGGAGGACTCCTCTGGAAAATGCGTGGGCATGCAGGAGTATTCAAGGTAGTCCTTATCCGTGGGGGTGGGTAATAACCTGCTACTACGGCGTTATCGTTCTTCGCGAGCAAGCCCGCTCCCACAATGGAATGCGTTCCCCCCCAGTGGGAGCGGGCTTGCTCGCGAAGAGGCCCGCAAACTGTACGGATAAGTCTGTGCCTAGCTGTAACAGCGGACAACCCATGGTTTATGGCTATATGGAGCCTTACCCCATCACCCAAAACTCTGGTTGCCATCATGTCCTCGCGAGAAAACACCGGCATGGCCCTGGGCCTGCTCGGCGTTGTGATCTTCAGCCTCACCCTGCCCTTCACGCGGATCGTCGTGCAGGAACTCCACCCGCTGCTCAACGGCCTGGGCCGGGCACTGTTTGCGGCGGTGCCGGCAGCATTGCTGTTGCTGTGGCGCCGGGAAAAATGGCCGACCTGGAAGCAGATCAAAGGCCTGACGCTGGTGATGGCCGGGGTGATCCTCGGTTTCCCGGTACTGTCGGCCTGGGCCATGCAAACCTTGCCGGCGTCCCACGGTGCGCTGGTCAACGGTTTGCAACCGCTGTGCGTGGCGCTGTACGCCGCGTGGCTGTCCCATGAGCGGCCTTCGAAAGCCTTCTGGGCCTGCGCCGCACTGGGCAGTGCGCTGGTACTCGGTTATGCACTGATCAGCGGTGCCGGCAGTATTCAGGCCGGTGACTTGCTGATGCTTGGCGCCATTGCAGTGGGCGGATTGGGGTACGCCGAGGGAGGTCGACTGGCCAGGGAAATGGGTGGCTGGCAGGTGATCTGCTGGGCGCTGGTGCTGTCGACGCCGTTGCTGATCGGCCCCGTGGTGTATCTGGCGCTGCAACATCAGGGCGAGATTTCCGCCAAGACCTGGTGGGCCTTCGGTTATGTCTCGCTGTTTTCGCAGTTCATCGGCTTCTTCGCCTGGTACGCCGGGCTCGCCATGGGCGGCATTGCCCGGGTCAGTCAGATCCAGTTGCTGCAGATCTTCTTCACCATCGCCTTCTCGGCGCTGTTCTTCGGTGAACACATCGAACCGATCACCTGGCTGTTTGCGGCCGGAGTCATCGTGACAGTGATGCTGGGCCGCAAGACCGCAATCAACCCCAATAATGTGGGAGCGAGCTTGCTCGCGATGGGGACATCACATTCAACACATTTGTCGACTGTAAATCCGCCATCGCGAGCAAGCTCGCTCCCACAGGATCAAAGGTAACCGTCAGCGCGCAGCAACGTTTCCAGACAATGCACGCTGATGTGATAGAAATCCTTCAGCTCCTGGATCTTCTCCAGCAGCTGGGCCGGGGCCACCGGCTCGGCGCGCTTGACCGCCAGGATCATCTTGTTCTTGTTGGTGTGGTCCAGTGAGATGAACTCGAACACCTTGGTCTCGTAACCGCAGGCCTCGAGGAACAAGGCGCGCAAACTGTCGGTGACCATCTCCGCCTGCTGGCCCAGGTGCAAGCCGTATTGCAGCATTGGCTTGAGCAGCGCCGGGCTCTGGATTTGCAGGCGGATCTGTTTGTGGCAGCACGGCGAGCACATGATGATCGAGGCGCCGGAGCGGATGCCGGTGTGGATCGCATAATCGGTGGCGATGTCGCAGGCATGCAGGGCGATCATCACGTCCAGTTCGCTCGGCGCCACGCTGCGCACGTCACCGCACTTGAACACCAGGCCGGGGTGCTCAAGCTTGGCAGCAGCGGTGTTGCACAAGGTGACCATGTCTTCTCGCAGCTCGACGCCGGTCACCTCGCCTTCGGCCTTCAAGGTGTTGCGCAGGTAATCGTGGATGGCGAAGGTCAGGTAGCCCTTGCCCGACCCGAAGTCCGCCACACGCACCGGTTTGTCCAGCGCCAGGGGCGACGAGGTCAGCGCATGGCTGAACACTTCGATGAACTTGTTGATCTGCTTCCACTTGCGTGACATCGCCGGGATCAGTTCATGCTGCTTGTTGGTCACCCCAAGGTCGGCGAGAAACGGCCGGTTCAAGTCCAGAAAGCGGTTTTTCTCGCGGTTGTGCTCGGTGGATGGCACTTCACGCAATTGCTGAGGTTTGCTCTTGAACAGCGATGACTTGCCCTTTTTGCTGTATTCGAGCTGGGCTTCGTCGGTCAACGACAACAAATGCGCATTTTTGAACGACGCCGGCAGCAGCCCGGCAATGCTCGCCACGCCTTCGGCCAGCGGCAGGTTCCTGGTGATATCGCGAGTCTTGTAGCGGTAGACGAAGGACAGGCATGCCTGCGCCTTGACCGTCACCGGCTTGATGATGATCCGCTGCAGGTCCGCCTCATCGCCGGCGTATTTGGCCAGTACCAGTTTGATAAAGGCGTTTTGATCGAGGCTGGCTTGCAGCAGTTCGATGAACCGGGCGTGATGGTCCGGCGCGAGGCTGGCGGGAGTGGCGGTGACGGACATGGAAAAAACGGCCTCAGGCGATGCAAATCGGAGAATGCCGGTATTTTAAGGGGGACGAGGACTTTGGGCACGGGGTTATTTTGTGACAGGTCCCAGTCATTCAGCCCAGGACCTCTATATAACCGTTGAAACCTCAGGGTTCCACCAGGCGAAGCCTGCGGCTGTTCGGCGAGTTAATGATGTGTTTGACGATCAGCCCCACTGGCACCGCCCAGGTCAGGCCATTGGCAGGGTCAGTCACCACGGCGACCGTTTCGGAACTGGCATCGATGTCCAGGCGCCGACGGTCGTTGCACGACTTGAGTACGCCGTAGGCGCGGCTAACCAGCCTTTCTGCCAGGTGCATCGGTACATCCATATTCTGCAGATGCTTCACCGCACGACAAAACAGGACTTGATCATCGATCCCCCCTTCACTTTCATGACGCCCCAGAAACGCCTGGGCAATATCCAATAGCTCCTCATTCAGATCTGCATTTTCATCGATGACCTTCATGCTCACGTCTCCTGCGCTACTTCTGTCGCTGCAGGATTGACTGCAGCAGGCCGGGCGGCACGGCGCAAATCGGGTCCGGCGCAAGGCAGGCGTACGGCCGGATTGGGCATGCCACTGGGCGAAAGTTCATGGGTCATTTCAAATTCGGCACGTACCGACCAACCGCACGCTTCCGACGTACATTGCAAATACGCCACCCGCAGGAAAATATGCCGGCCCTCGCTGGTGCGGATGCGCATCCTGTTCAAGCAGTGCGGGCACACCATTTTATAAGTACTCATACTGGATTCCCGGTGGTCATTGGGTGGCAATCAACCTGATCAAACGCAATACTGTTTGAGACATTCATCGCGGTGCTCCGGCCTTGCAAACAGTGTCTGCCAGACATAAGGAAGTGCATCGGGCAGACGCGTAATGGGTTCGAGCCATGCTCGTAGGAAATCACCCTGATACCATTAGGAAGTTTCGTCATCGTATTCTTCTGACTCATCTTTGATGCCTAATTTATGCGTAATGAGTACTTTTTTTT
>NZ_JBFREX010000079.1:0-11193 GCF_052114525.1 Pseudomonas sp. KB_15
AGGCTAGGCTGCGTTCGGCTGCGAAGCAGTCGTAAAATCAGTCATTGCGGTACGTCAGGCAGGCTGCGTCAGCAGGACTCACGACTGCCATGCAGCCGAACGCAGCCTCGCGGGCTCGGCAGCTGCTACAGATCGCATTACCGCTTAACTGACTGGTATTACTCATTGTGAGCGGTTTTTTTTATGGCTCTTCACGCAATCCCTGAATGCTCCTCCTACCGCACAATGCGGACTCTGTGCMGACTGTCGTTGCCAAATCGTTGCAATCCCTGTCGTACGCTGGTTATAGTCGGCGCACAGTGAGTTTCGGACTCACTTTTTATCCCTCGAGCAAAGATCAGCCCAATGCCTGCATCCCTCCTCAACGCGGTAGTCGATTCAGCGGTCAACGCTGGCGTCGTGCCGTGCGGGAATCAGCAGCCCGGGCAGATCAGTCATTACCCCCCACCTGTCAGTAGCACGCCGGTGTGTGCAGTCGTATCACCGCCAGGCGTTGGCATTTCGGGCTGATCAGCTTTCTTCTGCTGTTCCCGCGCCCGTCTGAAAAAACTACTGGATTTCAGCTCTTGCTGAGTTGGCTTTTTGCCTGACTACAGGTGGTATTCATGTTTGTCCTTTCGAAAAAGTCCGCGCTCGCGGCGGCGTCCACGAGCCTGTTCGTTCTGCTGTGGAGCAGCGGGGCGATTTTCTCCAAGTGGGGGCTGGCCCACGCGTCACCCTTCGCCTTCCTGATGTTTCGTTTCGTCATCGCGCTATGCGGGCTGGTGTTGCTGGTGCCGTTGCTCAAGTTGAAGTTGCCCAAGGGCGGCAAACCGATGCTGTATGCGATGGCCACCGGTGTGGTGTTGTTGGGGGCTTATCAGRTTTTCTATCTGCTGGCCCTCGACCTGAAAGTCACGCCCGGGGTGATGGCGACCATCATGGGCGTGCAGCCGATCCTCACCGTGGTGCTGATGGAGCGTCAGCGCTCCTGGAGCCGGATGTTCGGCCTGGCCCTAGGGCTGACGGGGTTGATCATGGTGGTCTATCAGGGCATCGGACTGGCCGGGATGTCGCTGGCCGGGATGCTTTTCGGTTTACTGGCGTTGGCGAGCATGACGTTTGGTTCGATCATGCAAAAACGCATCACCGACAATCCCCTCGGCACGCTGCCGGTGCAGTACCTCGCAGGGCTGTTGTTGTGCGGAGCTTTCGTACCCTTCCAGCCGTTTCACTTCGAACACAGCAGCGGTTTCTTCCTGCCGGTTCTATGGATGGGACTGGTAGTATCGGTGCTGGCGACGCTGTTGCTGTACCGCTTGATCGCCCGGGGCAATCTGGTGAACGTCACCAGCCTGTTTTATCTGGTGCCGGCGGTAACGGCGGTGATGGACTACCTGATTTTTGGCAATCGCTTGGCGTTGTTGAGCCTGCTCGGCATGCTGTTGATCATCGTCGGACTGGTGTTTGTGTTCCGTAAGTCTGCGTAAACCCGGGAAGGCCTGGAGCATTGCTCCGGGCCTTTGTGATTTTTGGCGTCTGATCAGCCGCCTTCGTCGGAACRCCACCCGGACCAAGCCCGCTCCCACAGTATTTGATGTCGTACACAAAATTTGTACGCGACATCGAACCCTGTGGGTGCGGGCTTGGTCCGGGCGGCGTTCCGACGAAGGCGTCATCCGCAACGCAACAATTCTACCGCTCAGCCACCAAACCCGGTTTCACCGCAGTCGGCTTCAACACCAGCCACAACGCCAGCGCAATCAACACCCCACCATAGATATGCGCCATTGACAGCGGCTCATCGAGAAACAGCGCCCCCCACAACACGCCAAACAGCGGGATCAGGAAGGTCGTGGTCATCGATTTTACCGGACCGATCGAGCTCAGCAGCCGGAAGTAAATAATGTACGCAAACGCCGTGCATCCCAGGCCCAACCCCAGCAACGACAGCCACACGCTCCAGCCGCCCCAGTTCGCGGGTGGTTGGCTGATCACGCTGTAGCCGAACAGCGGCAGCAGGAACAACGTCGCGCCGAGCATGCTGCCCAGTGCCGACAAACGGCTGTCGAGGCCACCGGCCTGGTCGAGCCAGCGCCGGGCGAGAAAGCCGGCAAAGCCGTAGCAAGTGGTTGCGAGCAGGCAGGCAACGGCACCCATCAGCAGTTCGATATCGAACGCCACCGGACCGGCACGGGTCAGTACGCCCACGCCAAACAGCCCCAGGAACACGCCGCCGAGCTTGGCGCCAGTGAGCCTTTCATGGAAAAACAGGCCGCCGATCAGCACGCCCATCAAGGGTGTTGTGGCATTGAAAATCGACGAGTAACCGGCAGGTAGCACCTGCGCGGCCACCGAATAGAGCGTCGCCGGAATCCCGGAGTTGATCACTCCGAGCAGCATCACGGTTTTGAGTTTGCCCTTGAAGTCCCAACTCATGCGCATCAGCCCGAGAATCACCAGCAGTCCGGCAGCGGCTATTGATACACGGAAAAAAGCGGTAGGAATGCTGCCAATCACCGGGGCGATGATGCGCATGAACAGGAAACTCGCTCCCCAAATGGCCGCCAGGGACAGTAAACGGAAAATATCGACGGGGTTCACAGCGCGGTCCTTCCTTGATGGAGGGGCGAAAGTGTTGCTGAGTGTGTGATCGATGGCAACCGAAAACCGGGCATTCAATTCGCCCGGAAAATTACGCTTCTCCTGCCCCCGGTTCACTGGCTAAGCTCAAGCCTTCCGAATTCCCGCAGAGGTCTCACCATGCCGCAGCAATGGCCAGCCGCCGACATCGCCCGCTTGATCCTCGATGGCTTTGACGATTACCGCGAGCATTTTCGCCAGATCACCGACGGCGCCCGGGCCCGCTTCGAACAGGCCAGGTGGCAAGAGACGCAATCGGCGTCGGCGGCGCGGATCAATCTGTACGAAGAAAAAGTCGGTGAAACGGTGGAGCGACTGCGCACCGCGTTCGACGCCGACACCCTGGACGTCAGTTGCTGGCCACTGGTCAAAAGCGCCTACATCAGCCTGATCGACCTGCGCTTCGACGATGAATTGTCCGAGACCTGGTACAACTCGATCTTCTGTGGGCTGTTCAGCCATGACCTGATCAGCGACGGCTGCATGTTCATCCACACCACCCGGCCGAGCCTGCGCCGTGCCCGGGCCGCGCAAACCCGCACCTACAAGCCGCAAGGCCAATTGTCGGCCATGCTCGCCAGCATCTTCGCCGACTACCGCTTCAGCGAGGATTACGCCGACCTGCCCGGTGACCTGCAACGCCTCGAAGCGCAACTGCGCGAGAACCTGCCGGATTGGGTGTGCAAGGACCCGGAGCTGAGCGTCGAACTGTTTTCCTCGGTGCTGTACCGCAATAAAGGTGCATACCTGGTGGGGCGTATCTACACCACCGATGAGCAATGGCCGTTGGCAATTCCCTTGTTGCACCTCGAAGGTCGCGGCATCCAGATCGATGCGCTGATCACCGACGAAGCGGACGTGTCGATCATTTTCTCCTTCACCCGCTCGTACTTCATGGTGGATGTGCCGGTGCCGGCGGAGTTCATTGGCTTCCTGCGGCGTATCCTGCCGGGCAAGCACATTGCAGAGCTGTACACCTCGATCGGTTTCTACAAACACGGCAAGTCGGAGTTCTACCGGGCGCTGATCAATCACCTGGCCAACACCGACGACCAGTTCATCATGGCCCCCGGCGTGCGCGGCATGGTCATGAGCGTGTTCACCCTGCCGGGTTTCAACACCGTGTTCAAAATCATCAAGGACCGTTTCTCGCCATCGAAAAACGTCGACCGCGCCACGGTGATCGAAAAGTACCGTTTGGTGAAGAGCGTCGACCGGGTCGGGCGCATGGCCGATACCCAGGAATTCGCCGACTTCCGTTTCCCGCTGAGCAAGTTCGACCCGGCGTGCCTGGAGGAACTGCTGGAAGTCGCACCGTCGACGGTGTCGGTGGAAGATGACACGGTGCTGATCCGCCACTGCTGGACCGAACGGCGCATGACCCCGCTTAACCTGTACCTGGAAAACGCCAACGAAGCGCAGGTACGCGAAGCCCTGGAAGACTACGGGCTGGCGATCAAGCAACTGGCGGCGGCCAACATCTTTCCCGGCGACATGCTACTGAAGAACTTCGGCGTCACCCGTCACGGCCGGGTGGTGTTCTACGACTATGACGAAATCTGCTTTCTCACCGAAGCCAACTTCCGCCACATCCCGCAACCGCGCACTCCGGAAGATGAGATGGCGTCCGAACCTTGGTACTCGATCGGGCCGCTGGACGTGTTCCCGGAAGAGTTTCCGCCGTTCCTGTTTGCCGATTCGGGGCAGCGCAAGTTGTTCGATCAACTGCATGGCGAGCTGTACAACGCTGATTACTGGAAAAGCCTGCAGGAGGCGATTCGCGCCGGCAAAGTGATCGATGTGTTTCCGTATCGGCGCAAGGGCCTCGATAACGAATAACCGGCTCCGCACGAGCTTGTAGCAGCTGGCGAAGCCTGCGTTCGAGGACGCGGTCCTCGCAAAACCGGGCATCGCGGTGCGTCAGGAACAACCGAACGCAGCCTCGCCAAGGCTCGACAGCTGCTACGGGGGATCTCGCTCATCCTTCAAATCTGCGACAATCGCCCCCTTGCGCCACTAGACGACTGAATTGCGTACCCGATGACCGACGAATCGCCCTCCATCGACAAACTGCTGAAAAACCTCGATCACGCCATGCTCGCCGACCGCCACCGGTTGCGGCGGCAGTTGCTTGAGCTGCGCAAGAAACCCGACGAGGCCAGGCTGGCTCAGTGGGTGGCGCGGATGCAGGCGTCCTGTGAGCAGGTGCTGGCGCGCAAGGCCAGCCTGCCGGTGATTCGTTACGACGACAGTTTGCCGATTGCCGCCAAGCGCGACGAAATCAAGAAAGCGCTGGAAAAGCACCAGGTGCTGATCATTGCCGGCGAAACCGGTTCGGGTAAAACCACCCAGTTGCCAAAGATCTGCCTGGAAATCGGTCGCGGCCAGCATGGCCTGATCGGTCACACCCAGCCACGGCGGATCGCTGCGCGCAGCGTGGCCAGCCGGGTTGCCGAAGAACTCGGCACGCCGCTGGGCGCACTGGTCGGCTATCAGGTGCGCTTCGAGGATCAAAGCGATTCCAACACCCTGATCAAGCTGATGACCGACGGCATCCTGCTGGCGGAAACCCAGAACGACCGCTACCTGGAACGCTACGACACGATCATCGTCGACGAAGCCCACGAACGCAGCCTCAACATCGACTTCCTGCTCGGCTACCTGAAAACCCTGTTGCCGCGCCGCCCGGACCTGAAGGTCATCATCACTTCGGCAACCATCGATCTGGAGCGCTTTTCCAAGCACTTCGACGATGCGCCGATTGTCGAAGTGTCCGGGCGTACCTTCCCGGTGGACACCTGGTATCGCCCGCTGACTCTGGAGCAGGATGAAGAGGGCAACCGCGTCGAAGATGACTTGACCGTGGATCAGGCGATCCTCGCCACTCTCGACGAAATCGCCGCGTATGAGCGCAGCGAGCGCCGCAGTCCCGGTGACGTGTTGGTGTTCCTGCCCGGCGAGCGCGAGATTCGCGACGCCGCCGATATGCTGCGCAAGGCTCAGCTCAAGCACACCGAAATCCTGCCGTTGTACGCGCGGTTGTCGCCGGCCGAGCAACAGCGGATTTTCCAGTCGCACCCGGGCCGTCGCGTGGTACTGGCGACCAACGTCGCGGAAACCTCGCTGACCGTGCCGGGCATCCGCTACGTGATTGACAGCGGCACGGCACGCATCAGCCGCTACAGCTACCGCGCCAAGGTCCAGCGCCTGCCCATCGAAGCCATTTCCCAGGCCAGCGCCAACCAGCGCAAAGGCCGTTGCGGACGGGTCGAGCCGGGTATCTGCGTGCGCCTGTACAGCGAAGAGGATTTCCTCGGTCGCCCGGAATTTACCGATCCGGAAATCCTCCGTACCAACCTCGCGGCGGTTATTTTGCAGATGCTGCATCTGCGCCTTGGCGAAGTCAGCGCGTTCCCGTTCATCGAGCCGCCGGATGGCAAGGCCATCAGCGACGGCTACAACTTGCTGCAAGAACTCTCGGCGGTGGATCGCAACAGCCAGTTGACGCCGCTCGGTCGTCAATTGGCGCGGCTGCCGGTGGACCCGCGCATGGGTCGCATGTTGCTGGAAGCGGCCAAGCTCGGCAGCTTGCAGGAAGTGCTGATTGTCGCCAGCGCCATGTCGATCCAGGACCCGCGCGAGCGTCCGCCGGAACGTCAGCAAGCGGCGGATCAGGCCCACGCCCAGTGGAAGGACGCCGACTCGGACTTCGCCGGACTGGTCAACCTGTGGCGCGGTTTCGAAGAACAGCGTCAGGCGCTGGGTGCCAACCCGCTGCGCAACTGGTGCCGCAAGAATTTCCTGAATTACCTGCGCCTGCGCGAATGGCGCGACTCCCATCGCCAGCTGAGCCTGATCTGCCGCGACATGCAGTTGAGCCTCAATAAAGAGCCGGCGGACTATCCGAAGCTGCACAAAGCGGTGCTGGTGGGGTTGCTCAGCCAGATCGGCCAGAAAACCGAAGAGGGTGATTACCTCGGCGCCCGTCAGCGGCGGTTCTGGATTCATCCGTCCTCGGGCATCGGCAAGAAACGCCCGCAATGGCTGATGACCGCCGAGCTGGTGGAAACCACCAAGCTCTATGCACGTATGGTCGCCAAGATTGACGCCGACTGGATCGAGCCGTTGGCCGGACACCTGATCAAGAAAAACCACTTCGAGCCCCATTGGGAAAAGAAGCGCGGCCAGGTTGTGGCGTTCGAGCAGATCACCCTGTTCGGGTTGATCGTGGTCGGGCGCCGGCCGGTGCATTACGGCCCGGTCGACCCGGTGGTGTCTCGCGAACTGTTCATCCGCGAAGCGCTGGTGCGCGGCGAAATTCAGTCCAGGGCCAAATGCCTGACGGCCAACAAACAGTTACTGGAACAACTCGACGAACTGGAGGCCAAGGCCCGCCGTCGCGATATTCTCGCCGACGAAGAAACCCTGTACGCCTTCTACGATGCGCGGCTGCCGGCGGAGATCCACCAGACCGCGACCTTCGACAGTTGGTACCGGATCAACAGCCAGAAAGACCCACAGTTGTTGATCATGCGCGAAGAGGACGTGCTGGCCCGCGAAGCCAGTGAAGTCACCGCCCAGCATTACCCGGATACGCTGCACATCGGCGATCTGGAATTGGCCCTCAGCTACCACTTCGAACCCAACCATCCACGGGACGGCGTGACCCTGCGCGTGCCGGCACCGCTGTTGCCGATGCTGCCACCGGAACGCCTGGAATGGCTGGTGCCGGGCGTCATCGAAGCCAAGTGCATTGCCCTGGTGCGCAACCTGCCCAAGGCCTTGCGCAAGAACTTCGTGCCAGTGCCGGACTTCGTCAAGGCGGCCTTGCAGCGCATGACCTTTGCCGAGGGTTCGCTGCCCCAGGCCTTGGGTCGTGAGTTGCTACGCATGACTGGAGCGCGGGTCAGCGATGAGGCCTGGGCCGAGGCGGCGCAGCAGGTGGAAAGCCATCTGCGGATGAACCTGGAAATCGTCGACGCCCAAGGCAAGTTCCTCGGTGAAGGTCGCGATCTGGCCGAACTGACTGCACGTTTCGCCGAGGCCAGCCAGGCGGCGTTGGCGGTGCCGCAAACCGCGAAGAGCCAGCAACCGGTGGAGCCGAAAGTGTTTGCCGCCGTGGCCGAGAAAACCCAACAGAAGATCGCCGGGCTGTCGATGACGGTCTATCCGGCGCTGGTGGAAGAAGCCGGTACGGTCAAGGAAGGGCGTTTCTCGACCCCGGCCGAGGCCGAGTTCCAGCATCGCCGTGCCCTGCAACGCTTGCTGATGCAGCAACTGGCCGAGTCGGCAAAGTTCCTGCGCGGCAAGTTGCCGGGCCTGACCGAACTGGGCCTGCTGTACCGCGACATGGGGCGCGTCGATGCGCTGGTGGAAGACATTCTGCTGGCCAGCCTCGACAGCTGCATTCTCGAAGGCGAAGACCCGTTGCCCCGTGACGGTGCCGGTCTGGCGTCCCTGGCCGAGCGCAAGCGTGGCGCCTGGACCGAGCACGCCGAACGCGTGGCGAAGCTGAGCCTGGAAATCCTCAAGCTTTGGCATGGCTTGCAAAAGCGCTTCAAGGGCAAGATTGATCTGGCGCAAGCCGTGGCCCTGAACGACATCAAGCAGCAGCTCAGCCAGCTGGTGTATCCGGGGTTTGTCCGGGAAACGCCGATGCAATGGCTCAAGGAGTTGCCGCGTTACCTCAAGGCCATCGAACAGCGCTTCGAAAAAATCGGCGCCCAGGTGCAGCGCGACCGGGTCTGGAGCGGCGAATTGAGCGGGCTGTGGACGCAATACCAGACCCGCGCCGGTAAACACGCCCAGGAAGGCAAGCGTGATCCGCAGTTGGAGTTGTATCGCTGGTGGCTGGAGGAATACCGGGTTTCGCTGTTTGCGCAACAGTTGGGAACCAAGGTGCCTATCTCCGACAAGCGCCTGAACAAGCAGTGGACTCAAGTCGAACCGTAGGCCCGAGGCCAGTGCAATACCTGTGGGAGCGAGCTTGCTCGCGATGGGGGCATCACAATCTATGTTGCCTGTCAGGCCGCAATCGCGAGCAAGCTCGCTCCCACAGTTTTCCATGGCCCGCAGGTAGGGTTCATCCAGCAAAAAGGCGCCAAAACCCAATGTTTATGGCAAACTTCGCGCCTATAAACGCCGGCCCCGCGGTTTTGAGCCTTCACGGTTACGGGCAGGTCCGGAATAAAGCGATGCCAGGTTTGCGTCCCCTGGATGGGAATAGACCCTTTGCGTGTTGGTACGACGGTGCCAATGCTTTCTGCCTGAACAGATTAGAGACACGACCATGCATAACGTCGTCATCAGCGGCACCGGCCTGTACACCCCGGCCAACAGCATTTCCAACGAAGAGCTGGTGCAGTCTTTCAATACCTACGTGGTGCAATTCAACGCTGACAACGCCGACGCCATCGCGCGCGGTGAAGTGGAAGCGTTGACCGAGTCCAGCGCCGCGTTCATTGAGAAAGCCTCCGGCATCAAGAGCCGCTTTGTCATGGACAAGGAAGGCATCCTCGACCCGCAACGCATGGCCCCACGCCTGCCGGAGCGCTCCAACGACGAGTGGTCGGTGCTGTGCCAGATGGCCATTGGCGCTGCCGAACAAGCCTTGCAGCGCGCCGGCAAGACTGCCGCCGACATCGACGGCGTGATCGTCGCCTGCTCCAACCTGCAACGTGCTTACCCGGCCATTGCCATCGAAGTCCAGGAAGCGCTGGGCATCCAGGGTTTCGGTTTCGACATGAACGTGGCCTGCTCCTCGGCGACCTTCGGTATCCAGACCGCCGCCAACAGCGTGCAACTGGGCCAGGCCCGGGCAATCCTGATGGTCAACCCGGAAGTCTGCACCGGCCACCTGAACTTCCGTGACCGCGACAGCCACTTCATCTTCGGCGATGCCGCCACCGCGGTGATTATCGAACGTGCCGACCTGGCGACGTCCAAGTACCAGTTCGACATCGTCAGCACCAAGCTGCTGACCAAGTTCTCCAACAACATCCGCAACAACTTCGGCTTCCTCAACCGCGCGGCGGAGGAGGGCATCGGCGCCAAGGACAAACTGTTCGTGCAGGAAGGCCGCAAGGTGTTCAAGGAAGTCTGCCCGATGGTGGCCGAGCTGATCAGTGAGCATCTGCAAGAGAACCAGCTCAACGTCAGCGACGTGAAGCGCTTCTGGCTGCACCAGGCCAACCTCAGCATGAACCACCTGATCGTCAAGAAGCTGCTGGGCCGAGACGCCACCGAACAGGAAGCGCCGGTGATTCTCGACACCTACGCCAACACCAGCTCCGCCGGTTCCGTGATTGCCTTCCACAAGAACCAGGACGACCTGGCCGCCGGTTCACTGGCCGTGCTCAGCTCGTTCGGCGCCGGTTATTCGATTGGTAGCGTGTTGCTGCGCAAGCGCTGATATTTTTTGCAGTAGCTGAAAAGATCGCAGCCTGCGGGTCCTACAGAGGGCATGAAATCTGTAGGAACCGCAGGCTGCGATCTTTTGACCTTTTGCTTTTCTACTCAGGCGGATCAATCCGATCCAGCGCCCGGTTCACCGCCAGTTCCCCCAACAGGATGACTTGCGCGATGCCCAGCAGGGTATTTCGACTCGATCCCTCCGTCCGGTCCGCCAGATCCATGGTCATGACGTTGGCCGAGGCCAGCGATTCGCAGGCATGGGCCAGCAGGGTTGCGGTATCGAGTTCCGGGTTGACGAAAAACAGCGTGCACAGTTTGCGTGGAGTGGCGCGGATGTCGGCGGCCGAGGGAATGCGGTCGGCGGGTTCGTGAGGGGTGTCCGGCGGATTCGGTGTGACCTTGAACATGGGAATTTTCTCCAGATAAGGGCCACAACCATCTCGCGACTAAACGAAAGGGTGGTGGCCGTGCGCAAGTTAGTCGACCGGTAAAGTTTCCCAAAACCCGGCGCGCCCGAAGACGCCATGCGCACAGCCACCATCAAGTGCAGGCGGATGCCTGACTGGATGACACTGATGCAACCGAGGAAAACTAGCCGGGCGACTAAACCCGATCACCGACAATCAGTGACGCGAGCAAGTTACCGAGCGGCCCCCAAGCGCACACGCCGGCGGATTCTGGGGTAACTGTAGGCAACGACGCAAGGCGCTGTGGCTTTCACGAAGTAACCTTGAGGGCTTTTAAACAAGCAGGGTTTGCGCTCTGCAGTAGCCTTCGATCCGAACGGTTCAACCTTGTCAAAAAGCAGCCGCGGCACTGGGCGCCGACAAGATAGCGAACAGTCCTACAGATTAGGTGCGTCAACACTCGGATGCATCCTACGCGTACGCCGGAAACATCCTATATCAACCTTTTTCCCCTTCCTGAAAGCTGTCGAGCGCTTGAACGGGGATGGAAATGACGCCTCCCCGAATGCCCCAGGGAGGTCTGAATCTTGTCCAACGCACCGCGCCCCTTCTTCGACCACAGCCGCCACAAACTGCAAGTCGACGGCCTCGACACTGCCCTCGACGTCCTCGCCTTCGAAGGCGAAGAACACCTCAGCCAGCCATTCACCTACACCATCGAATTCACCGCCAGCCACCTCGACCTCGGCGC
>NZ_JBFREX010000080.1:0-28233 GCF_052114525.1 Pseudomonas sp. KB_15
TCACTTTTTTTACAAGCGCCTAAAAAAAGTAAGCAAAAAAACGCTCGCCCCTGACGTACGGCCCCTCGCTTAGGCTCGGGGTTCCTTCGCTCCGGCATTCATCCGGGGGCATCGCCTCCGGTCGGCTTCGCTCGACCTCCTCTCGATGTGTTCGGCTTCGCCGAACGGCGCTGCGCGCCTCCCCCCCGGATGAACGCCTCCACTCAGCCTGCCGAGGGGGCGGGTGGATCAAGATCAAGAGCTGCAGGCGAGCTAACGCTCGGCCTGATGAGTGGTGAGAAGCAGTGGGTGTACGCCGACCCATTGTGGGAGCGGGCTTGCCCGCGAAGGTGGCCTGACAGCCGACCAATATCTTTCAGATGTACCCGGCCCAACTGTGGGAGCGGGCTTGCCCGCGATGGCGGCCTGTCAGCCGACCAATATCTTTCAGATGTACCCGGCCCAACTGTGGGAGCGAGCCTGCTCGCGATGAGGCCCTGACAGTCAATCAATCCTGTGTAATTTTCATCATATCCCGAGGAAACCTCCGACACGTTTTTCAGGTTGTCCGTCGGAAGCGCGATCTCTAGCCTTTGTCTGTCGCTGCAAAATCAGTGATCGGGTTTGGTCGCCCGGGTTTAGAATGGCGCACAGTGCCGCGCGAGCGGCATTTTTGTGCTTGCTTAATGGCGAGCTGTGCGTGGGAGGGCCTAGGCCCTGCCGGGTTTCCATTCCCTGGTCGACCAACCTGCGTACGGTTCGCCACCCTTCTGCTTGGTCGCAGTGATGGCGAACTCCAAACTCAAGAATGGAGCTTCACCATGATCAAACCCACCCCAAATCCCCCCGAAACCGACGACGTTTCCCCCTATCAATCCCCCCACTCAAACAAACTCCACGAAGCTGCCAGCCGCGCCCTCGATCACTACCTCAATCCACCCAGGCAACCTGTCACCCACAAGCCCAGCACGATGTTCGTCATCGCCCCGGACATCGATACCGAGACCTTGCTGGCCCACGCCTGTGAATCGCTGGCGTCGGCGAGTGTGATGGCGAGTGATTTTGCGGGGTTTCTGGAGGGCTCGCAGCGCAACACTCTGCTGGGGATTGCGCAGGTGATCATGCTGGGTGAGCTGGCGGTAAATCGGGCCTTGGATAATCTCGATCCGCAAGACTGACCACGGAGCTTTTGTGGCGAGGGAGCGAGCTCCCTCGCCACAGACATCGGCCTTGTCGGGATCAGGCAACCGGCCGCCAGTGCCCGACCATATGCTCCAGATCCCCGGCGCCCACCAACTGCAGTTCCCCGCTCGGTCCCGGCGCACTGGCCAGCAACGTCACTTCACTGGGCAACCGTACCGGCTTCCTGAACTGCACCGCGATCTCGACATTCGCTGCAGGTAGATGCCCGACCAGCGCAGCCAGCGTGCGCGCCTTGTTCCACAGGCCATGGGCGATGGCGGTCGGGAAACCGAAGAGTCGGGCGCTGGCCGTGCTCAGGTGGATCGGGTTGTAGTCGCCGGACACCTTGGCGTAATGCCGGCCGATGTCCGAGGACGCTTTCCAGTGCTCGACTTCGGTCAGGGCCAGGCTGCTTGTCAGATGCTCTTCGAGCGGTTCGCCCTCGAGTTTGACGCCGCGACAGAGCATCCGGCTTTGCTCCTCCCATAACGGTCCCAACTGGTCGTCGAGGGTGGTCAGCAAATCGAACGTCGCGCCTTTGGCGTGGGGTTGCAGGTTCTGCACCTGCACGCTGACGCACACCCGACTCACCCCGCCCATGGGGCGCAGCACACGAATGCGATTGCTCAGGTGAATCAGGCCCAGCAGCGGGAACGGGAAGTCCCTGGCTGTGAGCAATTGCATCTGCAAGGCAAAGCCGAGGATATGCGGATAGGTCGGCGGCAGCAGGCCGTTGTCGGCGAAACCGCAGACCTTGCGATAGGCCACCAGGCGCGAGGGATCGACATCGACCCAGCATCGAAAACCCGAATCGGGCAGGCGGGTGCCAGTGATTTTTCGCCGTGTCGCCGCTCGTGCGTACAACCCTGGCAGGCCAGGTTCGCGGTCAAGTGTGTGCCAGTCGGTGATCATCCTTAAGCCCCCAGAACGCTTTGCCCGCAAACGCGCAACGCTTGCCCGGTGAACGCGCCGGTGCCCGGTTGCGCGAGCCAGGCCACGGCCTCGGCAACGTCTTGTGGCAAGCCGCCCTGGCCAAGCGAGCTCATGCGTCGTCCGGCTTCGCGCAGGCCGAAGGGAATGTGCGCGGTCATCTGCGTTTCGATGAACCCCGGCGCCACGGCGTTGATGCTGATGCCGCGCTCGGTGAGCAGCGGCGCCCAGGCTTGCGCCAGGCCAATGAGCCCGGCCTTGCTCGCCGCGTAATTGGTTTGCCCGCGATTGCCGGCGATGCCGCTGATGGATGCCAGCAAAATCACCCGGCCGTTGTCGTGCAGGGCGCCGCTGTCGAGCAGGGCTTTGGTCAGCACTTGCGGCGCGTTGAGGTTGACCGCCAGTACCGCGTCCCAGAATTCCGGGGTCATGTTGGCCAGAGTTTTATCCCGGGTGATGCCGGCGTTGTGCACCACGATGTCGAGGCCGTCGGGTAACTGTTCGATCAACTGCGTGGCGGCGTCTTCGGCGCAGATGTCGAGGGTGATGCTGCGCCCGCCGAGGCGTGCGGCGAGGGCTTCGAGATCGGTTTTGGCCGGTGGCACGTCGAGCAGGATGACGTCGGCACCATCACGAGCCAAGGTCTCGGCGATGGCCGCACCAATGCCTCGCGCCGCGCCTGTTACCAGTGCCTTGCGCCCGGCGAGCGGGCGTGTCCAGTCGCTGACGGGCGTCGAGCACGGATTCAGGCGAATGACTTGTCCGGACACGAAGGCGCTTTTGGGCGAGAGGAAAAACCGCAGCGGGCCTTCCAGTTGCGCCTCGGCACCTTCGCCGACATAGATCAACTGCAGGGTGCCACCGCTGCGCAACTCCTTGGCCAATGAACGGCTGAAACCTTCCAGGGCACGCTGCGCACTGGCGGCGAACGGGTCTCGCTGTGTTTGCGGGTCGCGTCCGAGAATCACCAGGTGTGCGCAGTGTTCGAGGTTCTTCATCAGTGGCTGGAAAAACTCGCGCAGTTGCTTGAGCTGATCGGTGTGCTGCAGGTCACTGGCGTCGAACACCACGGCCTTGAGTTTCGGTCCGTGGCCGGGAATCCACGCTGTGGCCATCGAAGGCTCGGTGCCGTAGCTGTAGATCGCGTCGGTCAGGCGGTTGGCGAAGGCACTGACTTGCTCCGCCAACGGCCCGCCGCCGAGCAGCAGCGCACCTTCTACAGGTCGCAGCCGACCTGCTTGCCAGCGCTCCAGTCGGGTCGGCACCGGCAGCCCCAGGGCGCCGACCAGGCGATGGCCGATGGACGAGTTGGCGAAGTCGATATAGCGGTCAGACATGGAACGCGCTCCGAAAGTCGGGGTTAAAAGTGTGGACCACGAATGGCGATCAGTCGTTCGATCCACGAGATAAGGCCTACGCTAGTGTAGGAGCGAGCCTGCTCGCGATAGCGATAGGTCAGTCGACATCAATGTAGCTGACAGGCCGCTATCGCGAGCAGGCTCGCTCCTACAGGGAACCCTGTTCATATTTGAAAATTTGCAGAGGCTTTATATGACCCAACTGCGCCGCGTCGCGATCATTGGCGGTAACCGGATTCCTTTCGCCCGCTCCAACGGCCCCTACGCCACGGCCAGTAACCAGGTGATGCTCACTGCCGCCCTCGAAGGCCTGATCGAACGCTACAACCTGCATGGCCAGCGCATCGGCGAAGTGGTCGCCGGGGCCGTGCTCAAGTTGTCGCGGGACATGAACCTCACACGTGAGTGCGTACTCGGTTCGCGACTGTCGCCTGCCACCCCGGCCTATGACATCCAGCAGGCTTGCGGCACCGGGCTGGAAGCGGCGTTGCTGGTGGCGAACAAGATCGCCCTGGGCCAGATCGACTGCGGCATTGCCGGTGGCGTGGACACCACTTCGGATGCCCCGATCAGCGTCAGCGAGGGCCTGCGCAAAATCCTCCTGCAAGCCAATCGCTCGAAAACCACCGGCGACAAACTGAAAACCTTCCTGCAATTGCGCCCCAAACATCTGATCCCCGAATTCCCGCGCAACGGCGAGCCGCGTACCGGGCTGTCCATGGGGCAGCATTGCGAGTTGATGGCCCAGACCTGGAACATCCCTCGCCAGGCACAGGATCAATTGGCGCTCGAGAGTCATCAGAAGCTGGCCGCGTCCTATGCCGAAGGCTGGCACAACGACCTGATGACACCGTTCCTGGGGCTCACCCGCGACAATAACCTGCGTCCGGATTCGACTCTGGAAAAGCTCGCCGCGCTCAAACCGGCCTACGAGAAAAGCGCCAAGGGCACCCTGACCGCAGGCAACTCCACGCCACTGACCGATGGTGCGTCACTGGTGCTGCTGGGTAGCGAAGAATGGGCCAAGGCTCGCGGGTTACCGATTCTTGCCTACTGGCGCGACGGTGAAGCGGCGGCGGTGGATTTCGTCAACGGCGCGGAAGGGTTGTTGATGGCGCCGGTCTACGCCGTGCCGCGTTTGCTGGCACGCAATGGCCTGACCTTGCAGGACTTCGACTACTACGAAATCCATGAAGCCTTCGCCGCGCAAGTGCTGTGCACATTGAAGGCCTGGGAAGATCCGGAATATTGCAAAACCCGTCTCGGCCTCGAGACGGCGTTGGGCTCGATTGACCGCAGCAAGCTCAACGTCAAGGGCAGTTCACTGGCGGCGGGGCATCCGTTTGCCGCTACTGGCGGGCGCATCGTCGCCAACCTGGCGAAGTTGCTGGATGCGGCGGGCAAGGGGCGGGGACTGATTTCGATTTGCGCGGCGGGCGGGCAGGGTGTGACTGCGATCATCGAACGCTGAGTGTAAACGACTGTGGGAGCGAGCTTGCTCGCGATGGCGGAGTGTCAGCCAACATCTATGTTGGATTAACCATCCTCATCGCGAGCAAGCTCGCTCCCACAGGGTTTAGTGGTGAGTTTGCAAATCAGGTCCGAAACCTGCGCACCAACCCGTCCAGCTCATTCGACAACCCGGCCAGGCTCTGGGAATCCAGGCGCGCCGAGTTGGCCAGTTCCGCCACCAACTGCGCATCGCCATGGATCTGGCTGATGTGCCGGTTGATGTCTTCGGCCACTTGATGCTGTTGTTCCGCCGCCGTGGCGATCTGGGTATTCATGTCGCGGATCACGTCCACCGACTCGCGGATCTGCCCGAAGCTGTTGCGCGCCTCACCGATGCGCGTCACCGATTGCTGGGACACCTCCAGACTGGCGTGCATCTGTTGGGTCACCTGGCTGGTGCGTTTGGCCAGGTTGCCCAGCAGTCCGTCGATTTCCGCCGTGGAGTCGGCCGTGCGTTTGGCCAGAGCTCGAACTTCATCGGCCACCACGGCAAAACCGCGACCCTGTTCACCGGCCCGGGCCGCTTCGATAGCGGCGTTCAATGCCAGCAGGTTGGTCTGTTCAGCGATCGAACGGATGGTCCCGAGGATCGACTGAATGTCGTTACTGTCGCGTTCGAGCTGTTGCATCGACTGGGCCGACTGTTCGATTTCCTGGCTCAGGCGATCAACGCTGTTCACCGCCGCATCGATCTGCTGCTGACCTTCGCGCGCCTGGCGCTGGCCACTGTCGGCAGACTCCGCAGCCTGACTGCAAGAGCGCGCGACTTCGTTGGCGGTGGCGACCATTTCGTGGAACGCCGTGGAGACCATGTCCACCGCTTCACGCTGGCGCCCGGCGGCTTCGGACATGTCGCTGGAAACCTGGGTCGAACTCTTGGACGTGGCGAGGATCTTGCCCGCCGCACCGCCGATGTTCTGGATCAGGTTGCGAATCGCGGTCAGGAACTGGTTGAACCAGTTGGCCAGTTGCGCGGTTTCGTCGTTGCCACGGATTTGCAGGTTCTGGGTCAGGTCGCCTTCGCCCTGGGCGATGCCTTCCAGGCCGCTGGCCACGCTGCGGATCGGACGCACGATGAGGCTGGCAAAACTGGCGCCGACGATGGCGAAGACAACGGCCAGAACGGCGGCGATGATGGCGATCAACCAGGTCAACTGGGTCGCGGAACTCATCACGTCGTTCTGTTTGATCAGGCCGATGAAGGTCCAGCCCAGTTGCTCCGATGGCCAGACGTTGGCCATGTAGTGTTCGCCGTTCAGCTCCACTTCCACCAGGCCCTTGCCGGCCTTGGCCAGTTGCGCGTAGCCGTCGCCCAGGCTGTTCAGCGGTTTGAAGTTGTGTTCCGGTTGTTTCGGGTCCACCAGGACCATGCCGGTGTTTTCCAGCAGCATCAGGTAACCGGTTTCACCGAGCTTGATCTGTTTGACGATCTCGGTGAGCTGCTTGAGCGTCACGTCGATGCTGACCACGCCGCCGTTGGTGCCCAACTTGTTGTCGATGGTGCGCACGGTGCTGACGTAGGTCGCGTCATCCTGGGCCCAGTAGTAGGCCTCGGTGCGAAACGGCTTGCCCGGTTTGGCTTGGGCGGCCTTGTACCAGGGGCGCTGGCGCGGATCGTAGTTGCTCAGCTTCGGATCATCCGGCCACGACACGTAACCGCCCGCCGCCGTGCCGAGGATGGCATAGGCGTAGGCCGGGTGGCTGTTGCCAAGGTCCTGGAGCAGGGTGAAGACTTTTTTGTCCGCCTCGCCTTGAGGGATGCTCTCGGCGTTGGCAGCCATGTAGGTCTTGAGGCTGTCGTCGGAGTTTCGGATCAACGGCTGCCTGGCCAGGTAATCGACGTTCTGGCTGATACCGTCAAAGAACAATTGCATGGCATTGCTGACCTGACGAATCTCGCGGGCACTGCCGTCGACGAATTCGTCCCTGGCATCACTGCGCAGGTTCAGCACAACGAGGGTGGCGACCAGCACCACGGGCAGGCAGGCGATGATTGCAAACGCCCAGGTCAACTTCTGTTTGATGTTCATCCGCGCTCCAGATTTTCTTGTAGGCCCACGCAGTGCAGATGACTCGCGGTTTTTTGGCAGCCGTAAACGTTCTTGGTCAACCCGGGTCCTTGAGTGCGGCATCGCTTTTGTTGTGGCAGCGATTGTCGGACAAATCACTTTGTCACTAAGGACTTCGGCTGTTGTCGGAGGAAATTGAGGCCTGTTGGGAAAAATCCTACGGAAGGTACGAACTGTGGAGTCAGCTTCTGTCGCAATTGCCCTCTATGCCCTTGCACAACAAGTGACGCAGGCTCGGCTATGATCTGGAACGATCCGTGGCGGTCGTCGGTTTTTTCCGATGAAATCGGCACATTGTGTGCTTCTGCAATGATCATAAGTCGGCAACCCCTCCCCCCGGTGAGTGGATTGCCGTATAACGAATGACTTTCGCGTGTTTGGTAATAAAGGACCCACAATAAAAGCTGATGAAGACTCCAAAACGCATTGAACCCCTGATCGAGGACGGTCTGGTCGACGAGGTGCTGCGCCCACTCATGAGTGGTAAAGAAGCAGCTGTTTATGTGGTGCGCTGCGGTAACCAGTTACGTTGCGCGAAGGTCTACAAGGAGGCGAACAAACGCAGTTTTCGTCAGGCGGCCGAGTATCAGGAAGGCCGCAAGGTGCGCAACAGCCGTCAGGCCCGGGCGATGGCCAAGGGCTCGAAGTTTGGCCGCAAGGAAACCGAGGACGCCTGGCAGAACGCCGAAGTGGCGGCGTTGTTCCGCCTGGCCAATGCCGGTGTGCGGGTGCCCAAGCCGTATGACTTCCTTGAAGGCGTGCTGCTCATGGAGCTGGTGGCCGACGAGTACGGTGATGCCGCGCCGCGTCTGAACGATGTGGTGCTGGAGCCGGATCAGGCCCGCGAGTATCACGCGTTTCTGATTTCCCAGATCGTGCTGATGCTGTGTACCGGCCTGGTGCACGGCGACCTGTCCGAGTTCAACGTGCTGCTGACGCCAACCGGCCCGGTGATCATCGACCTGCCGCAGGCGGTGGATGCGGCGGGCAACAACCACGCATTCAGCATGCTGGAGCGCGACGTGGGCAACATGGCGTCCTACTTCGGGCGGTTTGCACCGGAGTTGAAGAAAACCAAATACGCCAAGGAAATGTGGGCCTTGTACGAGGCCGGCACCTTGCACCCGGCCAGCATCCTGACCGGCGAGTTCGCCGACACGGAAGAACTGGCCGACGTGGGCGGAATCATGCGCGAAATCGAGGCCGCGCGCCTGGATGAAGAACGCAAGCAAGCGGCACGCGCGGCGGACGATGCTCCGCCGGGCAAAACCGAAGAACCGCCTCCACCGTGGATGCAGTGATCGGCTGAAAAACCCGGCTTCGGCCGGGTTTTTTGTGGGTTACAGATTCAATGTGACACACACAATACCTGTGGGAGCGAGCCTGCTCGCGATGGCGGTGCATCTGTCACTCATCGATGTGCTGCCGGGCCAGGGCCTTCACATCGGCACTGGCGCGTTGGCGGTCTTGCCAGAGGGTCAGCAACTTGCCGACTTCTTCCAGGGAAAACCCCAGGTCCCGGGAGCGCTTGATGAACGCCAGCGTGTGCAGGTCATCATCGCCGTACACCCGGTAACCGCTGTCGGTGCGATGGGCCGCCTTGAGCAGACCGATGGATTCGTAATAACGGATCATCTTTGCGCTCAGGCCGCTGTGGCGGGCCGCTTGGCCAATGTTCATCGGTTGTCCTCCAGGTCCTTGGGTTTCCAGGTTTTCAACAGTAGCGCATTGCTCACCACGCTGACGCTCGACAGCGCCATGGCCGCACCGGCCAGCACCGGGTTGAGCACGCCAAACACTGCCAGCGGAATGCCGATCAGGTTATAAACGAAGGCCCAGAACAGGTTCTGCCGAATCTTCGCGTAGGTCTTGCGGCTGATCTCCAATGCTGCCGGTACCAGTCGCGGATCGCCGCGCATCAGGGTTATGCCGGCCGCGTGCATGGCGACGTCGGTGCCGCCGCCCATGGCGATACCGATATCGGCGGCGGCCAGCGCCGGGGCGTCGTTGATACCGTCGCCGACCATCGCCACCACACCGGTTTCTTTCAATGCGGCGACCGTGGCGGCTTTGTCCGCCGGCAACACTTCGGCATGCACATCGTGGATGCCCAGCGCCTTGGCCACTACATTGGCGCTGCCGCGATTGTCGCCGGTCAGCAGGTGGCTGCTGATGTTCCGCGCGCTCAGTTGTTGCACCGCTTGCAGCGCGCCGGGCTTGAGGGTGTCACCGAAGGCGAACAGGCCCAACACGCGTGGCTCGGGTTTTTGTTCGATCAGCCAGGACAAGGTTCGGCCTTCGCTTTCCCACGCGATCGCCGAGTCGGCCAACGGCCCGACGTTCAAGCCGCTGTCCTCCAGCAGGCGCCGATTGCCCAAGGCCAGGCGACGCCCTTCKAGGCTGCCGGCGATGCCACGGCCGGTCAGGGACTGGCTGTCGCTGACATCGGCCACCGTCAAATGGCGTTCGGCGCAGGCATCCAGAACAGCCTTGGCCAGCGGATGCTCGCTCCCGCGTTGCAGGGCGCCGGCCAATTGCAGCAGGCTCGCCTCATCACCGTCGATGGCGCTCAGATGAGCGATGCGCGGGGCGCCGGAGGTCAGGGTGCCGGTCTTGTCGAACACCACTGCGCTGACTTCATGGGCGCGTTCCAGTGCTTCGGCGTCCTTGATCAGAATCCCGTAGCGTGCCGCCACGCCGGTGCCGGCCATGATCGCCGTCGGTGTGGCCAGGCCCAGGGCGCACGGGCAGGCGATTACCAGCACCGCCACGGCGTTGATCAGCGCGGTTTCCATCGGCGCGCCATGCAGCAGCCACCCGATCAAAGTCGCCAAGGCAATCACAAGCACGGTGGGCACGAAAACCTGGCTGACTTTATCCACCAGTTTCTGGATCGGCGCTTTTGCGGCCTGGGCGTCTTCCACCAGCCGGATGATCCGCGCCAGCACGGTTTCCGCACCCAGGGCCTGGGTGCGCACTAGCAACCGGCCTTCACCGTTGATAGCACCGCCGGTGACTTTGTCGCCGGGCTGCTTGGGCACCGGCAGGCTTTCACCACTGATCAGGGCTTCGTCGGCGTGACTCTGGCCTTCAACCACTTCGCCGTCCACCGGGAAGCGTTCGCCGGGTTTGACCATCACCAGATCATTGAGGCGCAGCGCACTGATGGCGACTTCCTGTTCGTGGCCATCGATTACCTGAATCGCCCGTTCCGGACGCAAGGCTTCGAGGGCGCGAATGGCGCTGGCGGTCTGACGCTTGGCGCGGCTTTCCAGGTACTTGCCCAGCAGCACCAGGGCGATCACCACCGCCGAGGCTTCGAAATACAGATGCGGCATTCGCCCGGCGGCGGTGGCCCATTCGTACAGGCTCAAGCCATAACCGGCGCTGGTGCCCAGGGCCACCAGCAAATCCATGTTGCCGGCCCCGGCGCGCACGGCTTTCCACGCGGCGACGTAAAACCGTGCGCCAAAGATGAATTGCACCGGCGTGGCCAGGGCGAATTGCGCCCAGGCCGGGAGCATCCAGTGCACGCCGAATGGCTGTAGCACCATCGGCAATACCAGCGGCAAGGCGAGGGTAATGGCGATGATCAAGGCCAGGCGTTCGCGATGCAGGCGCTGTTGCTGATTGTCGGTGGGTGGGTGTTCGGTTTCCCGGACGGTGGCGGTGTAGCCAGCCTTGGCCACCGCTGCGATCAAGGTTTGCGGATCGATCTGGCCGAGCAGTTCAAGGTGGGCGCGTTCGTTGGCCAGGTTGACGCTGACGCTCTTCACTCCCGCAACCTTGCCCAGCGCGCGCTCGACGCGACCGACGCAGGACGCGCAGGTCATGCCGTCGATGCTCAATTCCAGACTCTGCTGCGGCACGCTGTAGCCGGCCTTGGCCACGGCATCCATCAGGGCCGGCAGACTGTCGCTGGGCGCTTGCACCCGCGCTTGTTCAGTGGCGAGGTTAACGCTGACGGCACTGGCGCCAATGACTTTGCTCAAGGCGCGCTCGACACGCCCGGCGCAACTGGCGCAGGTCATGCCGGCAATCGGCAGGTCGAACGTGGTGGATTCGGACATCGGTCGCACTCCCTGTAGTGGATGACCACAGGATCAACCTTGCCATGCTGGCAAGGTCAAGTGCCAATCTGAAACTGCTGCTGATCCCCTGTGGGAGCGAGCTTGCTCGCGATGGCGGTCTTTGAGTCACATCCATGTTGAATGTGACGCCGTCATCGCGAGCAAGCTCGCTCCCACAGGTTTATCGGGTGTTCCCGGGATCTGTGCCTGGCCGTGATCCCTTGTGGGTCAGTAGCCGAGCCCTGCGCGCTTCAGATACATCCCTTCCTGCGTCATCGCGATCCGGTACTTGAGCACATCCCCGGCCTTGAGCTGGATATCCTGCGAACCCGGCGCGAGCATGCCCGGATTGCAACCCGGCACCTGGCCCGGCAGCAATTTGAGGCGCAGCGACACTTTGCCCGGCGGCAGGTTGAACGAGGTGCTCTGCTCCTGAAACAGGCGCGCCGCCAGTTGATCCTGGATGTACACACCGATTTCGCAGCTGGTCGCGACTTCCAGGCGCTCGCGGGAAATGATCAGCACGCCATAATCCTGACCGGCAGCATTGACCGAAGGCATGGCGGCGAAAAGGCTGAGAAAGCCAAACAGGCTGAAAACCGACCAGCGCATGGCTGAATCTCCTGAGTTCGAGTCATTGATGGACGCAGCTTGGCCGAGCCCCGCGTCGATTGCCAGCCCGGCAGCAATCTTCAGAACTTGACCTTGCCATAGTGGCAAGCTCGAAACTGGGTTAAACCTCGGAAAGGAGTCATCCCATGCAAGTGTTCAACGTTGAAGGCATGTCTTGTGGTCACTGCGTCAAGGCCATCACTCAGGCGGTCCAGGCCAAAGACCCGGCGGCCAGTGTGCGGGTCGATCTGGCAGCCAGGGAGGTCGGAGTCGAAAGTGCGCTGAGCGCCGAGCAAGTGATCGAAGCGATCAGCGAAGAGGGTTACGGCGTTAAATTGGCCTGATTTTAATAGTTAGCGAGCTATCTTAATGTTCAAGGCGTCCATGCGCGGCTAGACTGTCGGCCTGCCGACTTCTGCCACACTGGATGCCTGATGAACTTGCGTACCATTCTGATTCTCGGCGCCTTGAGCGCTTTCGGTCCGCTGGCGATCGATTTCTATCTGCCGGCTTTCCCGGCCATGGCACTGGCCTTCGGGACGGACGAAAATCACGTTCAGATGACGTTGGCGGCGTACTTCCTCGGCTTGTCCATCGGTCAGTTGGCCTATGGCCCGGTGGCGGATCGTTTCGGGCGACGCATTCCGTTGCTCACCGGTGTCGGCCTGTTCACCGCTGCTTCCGTGGCGTGCGCCTATGCGCCGAATCTGGAATGGCTGATCGGTGCGCGATTCGTCCAGGCATTGGGTGGCTGCGCGGGCATGGTGATTTCCCGGGCGGTGGTCAGCGACAAATGTGATGCGGTGGGCTCGGCGAAAGTCTTTTCGCAGTTGATGCTGGTGATGGGGCTCGCGCCTATCCTCGCGCCATTGCTGGGTGGGTTGCTGGTCAACACCACAGGCTGGCAGTCGATCTTCCTGGCCTTGACCGGGTTCAGTGCGTTGGCGGGGCTGGCGGTGGCGACGGGATTGCCGGAAAGCCTGCCAGCCCACATACCGCGCCAACCGCTGTCGGGCGCGCTGCGTCAGTACGGTCGGTTACTGGCCGACCCGATATTTCTTGGCCACGCCTTGACCGGGGGTATCGCCATCGCCGGGATGTTTGCCTACATCGCCGGTTCACCCTTCATCATCATCAAGCTCTACGGCGTTCCGGCCGAGCATTTTGGCTGGTTGTTCGGCACCAATGCGGCGGGCTTCATTCTGGTGGCGCAGGTCAACGCGCGTCTGCTGGCCAAACGTGGCCCGACATTCTTGCTGGCGCGCGCGGTGTGGGTTTATCTCGCGGCCGGTCTGACCCTGCTCGCTGTCAGCTCTCTGCACACGGCCCACCTGTGGCCGCTGCTGATTCCATTGTTCATCTGTATTTCCAGCCTCGGTTGCATCAGCCCCAACGCCGCAGCCTGCGCAATGAGCGGGCAGGGCGCACGGGCCGGCAGCGCATCGGCGCTGCTCGGTTGCCTGCAGTTCAGCGTGGCTGCCGGAGCCTCCGCGCTGGTGGGCGTTTTGCACGACGGCAGCGCCGTGCCGATGGCCATGGTCATCAGCCTGTGTGGAATTCTGGTGGTGAGCGCTGCGGTGCTCACCCGGCGTTTGCAAAATGCCCGGGCGCTGGCGCAAGCCCAGGTTTGAGGCCGGAATCAGCCGGCAGCACGCTGCGGGTGGAGGACGGGTATCGGGTGAGGGGCCTGGATACGGGCTTCGAGGGTACGCGTGAAAGCGCGAGCTTCTGCTTCGCTGCGGAACGTCACCGCATGCTGGTCAAGACGGACTTGCCACTGGGATTTTGCCAATTCTTTTATCAGGATCTTCACAACTGATCACCTCTCGTAAAAGACGTTACGCAAAAGATTGCCTCGCAGGAGATTCGATTGTAGTCCTGAATACGAGCACCATTGTGACAAGGATCAACTGTCGGACTGACGGTTTGTAACTAAAAAAAACACGGATTTTCGAGGGCCCCACAGGGGGCTGTCTGCGACCGGGACTTACCGGCCGCAGATGGAAAACAGCAGTAGGCGATGAAATCAGCGATGGTTTTTTTCAGCGCTTCAGAACCCTTCCAGCACAATCTTGCCCTTGGCTTTTCCGCTTTCCAGCAGGGCATGGGCACGGCGCAAATTGGCGGCATTGATCGTGCCGAAGTGTTCGCCCACCGTGGTTTTCAGGGTCCCGGCATCGATCAGCCAGGCGACGCGATTGAGCAGGTTGTGCTGCTCGATCATGTCCGCGGTTTCAAACAGTGAGCGGGTGTACATGAACTCCCAGTGCAGTGACAGGCTCTTGCGTTTGAGCTTGGTCACGTCCAGTGACTTGGGGTCATCGATCAGCGCCAGCTTGCCTTGGGGGGCCAATGCCTCGACCAGTTGATCCAGGTGCTGGTCGGTCTGGGTCAGACTGGCGACGTGGGTGACTTGATCCACACCGGCCCGCTTGAGTGCTTCGCTCAGTGGCTGGCCATGGTCGATCACCAGATCGGCACCCAGCTCCTTCACCCAGCTTTGGGTCTGCGCACGCGAAGCGGTGCCGATGACTTTCAGGGCCGTCAACTGGTGAGCCAGTTGCGTAAGAATCGAGCCCACGCCACCTGCCGCGCCGACGATCAACAGGCTCTGGCCTTCGTCGGTTTTGCCTTCGCGCACTTGCAGGCGTTCGAACAACAGTTCCCAGGCCGTGATCGCGGTGAGCGGCAGGGCGGCGGCCTCGGCGAAACCAAGGGTCTTCGGCATGTGGCCGACGATGCGTTCGTCCACCACATGCAATTCGCTGTTGCCGCCCGCACGGGCGATGGAGCCGGCGTAAAACACCTTGTCGCCGACCGAGAACAGCGTCACCTCACTGCCCACGGCCTTGACCACGCCAGCCACGTCCCAGCCCAGCACCTTGGCCGCACCGCCTTCGGGCTGGACGTTCTGGCGCACCTTGGTATCCACCGGGTTGACCGAGATGGCTTTGACTTCCACCAGCAAGTCGCGAGGGCCGGCAACCGGCTCCGGCAGTTCGATGTCTTGCAGGGCTTTGTCATCACTGATCGGTAACGAGGTGTAGTAGGCAATGGCTTTCATGGACGACTCCTGAACACTAATAAAGAAGCGATTCGATGGTGAGATGATTGGCTATTTCTCCTGAAGATAAAACCGGCTAAAAGAGCAGTCTCTTTCAATATTTTTTTGATAATCGGTGCTCTTGATGCTGCGTTTCGATGATTTGCAGTTGTTTGTCCGGGCGGCGGACCTGGGCAGTCTGTCCGCCGCCGCGCGGGGCATGGACATGTCGGCGGCGGTGGCCAGTGCGGCGCTCAAACGCATCGAACAACAGCTCGGCGCCCGTTTGTTGGCCCGTTCGACCCGAAGCCTGCGCCTGACCGCCGAAGGCGAGGGCTTTCTCGAGTACGCCCGCGCGGCACTGAGCAATCTCGACGAGGGCCGGCGATTACTGGCCAGCGGTCAGGACCAGGTCAGCGGGGTTCTGCAACTGTCGGCGCCGTCGGACTTTGGCCGCCATCTGCTGTTGCCCTGGCTTGACCAGTTTCAGCGCGAGCATCCGAAACTGACCGTGCGCCTGCTGCTGGGGGATCGCATCGCCGACCTGTTCCGCCAACCGGTAGACATTGCCCTGCGCTACGGTGAACCGGAGGACTCCAGCCTGGTGGCGCTGCCCATCGCCCCGCAGAACCGCCGGGTGTTGTGCGCCGCTCCCGACTATCTGGCTCGCCACGGCGAACCGCGGCATCTGGAGCAACTGGCACAGCACAATTGCCTGTTGTACATGCTCGGCAGCCGGGTCCACGATCATTGGAGTTTTCACGACGGCAAACGCGAAGTCAGCCTGACCGTCAGCGGCGATCGCTTCAGTGACGATGCCGACGTCGTTCGCCTTTGGGCCGTGGCCGGTGCCGGGATCGCCTACAAATCCTGGCTCGATGTGGCCGCCGATGTACTGGCCGGCCGCTTGAAGGTGCTGATGCCGGAACTGCTCTGCGAGCGCGCACCGTTGAATCTGTTGTGCGCCCATCGCGCACAATTGAGTAAGCCGGTGAACCTGTTGCGCGAAATGCTTGTCAGCCGATGCGCCCTGTTGAGCAGTCAATTTCCGGGCTTTTCGGATATCGATCATTAGTCGCACAAAAAAAGAGAAATTTCCCTCAGGAACGATCACCACCTATGCCGGGGGGAGGGCAGGATCCGCCGACCAACCCGCATATACTAGCGCCCTCATCATGTAAGTAGCGTCGATCCCCCTATGGCGGGTCCACGTTCGAGTCGGCCCGGCAGCACGGTCATCCTTCTGGCCTTCGCGGCATCGGCCAGGCAGCGCTAATGGGTGAGCAAGGCGTTGCCGGACTCATGGCAGTTTCCACGGATTGGCCGACGACACATTACTGGTCAAGATGTTTCTGGTCAGAAGACGAAACGATTCAACAGGGAGTGAATACATGGAACATGCACCTTGCATCAGCCAGATCGCCACATTGCTGGCTGACCCAAAGCGCAGCGCAATGATGTGGGCCTTGATGGATGGTTCGGCGCGGGCAACCGAAGAGTTGGCATTGCTGGCCGGCCTGTCACCGTCTTCGGCCAGTGCACACCTGGGACGTTTGTCCGCTGGAGGTCTGTTGAGGGTTGAAAGCCGCGGCCGCAAACGCTTCTTCCGCTTGGCCGCTCCCGAGGTCGGGGCGGCAATCGAAGCACTGGCCAGCGCGACCTTCGCCAGCGCACCCCAGGATATTGCGGACGTATTCAAGCGCAATGCGCCTCTCGTCAAACCCCGGGCGGTGCGTTCGCCATTGTTGAGTGCCCGACTGTGCGACGATCACTTGGGGGGCACCCTGTCCGCCGATCTGTATCAGCGACTGCTGGAGGCAGGCTGGATCGAACAGATTGATCAGCGGGTCACGGTAACGCTCAAGGGCGCGACGGAGTTGGCGGCACGGGGCGTGTTCATCCAGGCGCTGGCCCATCACAACGGCAGGGTTGCCTGCGCGTGTCCTGACTGGAGCGAGAGACGCCCGCACATGGGCGGCTCGCTGGGCGCGGCACTGTTGCAGCTGTTCATGCAGTCGGGGTGGCTGAGCTTGCCCAACGATTCCCGAGCCTTGCAAGTGACGGCCTCCGGGCAACGCGAGATTCATCGCTTTGCCCAGGAACCCGAGTTGGAACTGGCGCTTTAATGCACCGTTGCGGGAGCGAATGCTCTCGCACCCGTCGGGCTTTGGCGCTGAACCTTACGGTTTCACCAAGCGCGCATCGAGGCTATTTTGCGCCAGGCGTTTGGCCTGGTCCTGGGTCATGCCCAGGTGGGTGTGCAACGCATGGAAGTTCTCGGTGACATAGCCGCCGAAGTACGCCGGGTCATCGGAGTTCACGGTCACTTTCACGCCACGTTCCAGCATGTCGAGAATGTTGTGCTGCGACATGTGATCGAACACGCAAAGCTTGGTGTTCGACAACGGGCACACGGTCAGCGGGATCTGTTCGTCGATGATTCGCTGCATCAGGCGCTCGTCTTCGATGGCGCGCACGCCATGGTCGATGCGCTGGATTTTCAGCAGGTCGATGGCTTCCCAGATGTACTCGGGCGGGCCTTCTTCACCGGCGTGGGCGACGGTCAGGAAGCCTTCGTGACGGGCACGGTCGAACACGCGCTGGAACTTGCTCGGCGGGTGGCCCATCTCGGAGCTGTCCAGGCCCACGGCGACGAACGCATCGCGGAACGGCAGCGCCTGGTCGAGGGTTTTCTGCGCTTCGTCTTCACTCAGGTGACGCAGGAAGCTCAGGATCAAACCACTGGTGATGCCCAGTTGCTGCTCACCATCTTTCAGTGCGGCGGCGATGCCATTAAGCACCACTTCGAACGGGATGCCACGGTCGGTGTGGGTCTGCGGGTCGAAGAACGGTTCGGTGTGAATCACGTTCTGCTCTTTGCAGCGCAGCAGGTAGGCCCAGGTCAGGTCATAGAAGTCCTGGGACGTGCGCAGCACATCGGCACCCCGGTAATACAGGTCGAGGAACTCCTGCAGGTTGTTGAAGGCATACGCCTTGCGCAAGGTTTCGACGTCGTTCCATGGCAGGGCAATCTTGTTGCGCTCGGCCAGGGCGAACAACAGCTCTGGTTCCAGCGAGCCTTCCAGATGCAGGTGCAATTCTGCCTTGGGCAGGGCGTTCAGCCAGTCGTACATGATTCTTTTCTCATCAGGTGCAATGGTCGCCATTCTACAGAGGGTTGCTGCAACAATTGGTAAAACCTGACCGGCCGGTTCATCACTCGCTCTTCAGCGTCGCCGGCATCAGGTCGCTGATCGACAGCTCAACCGTGCCGTCCGACAATCCGTCCCAGTGGTTCTGGGACTTCCAGTCATTGACGATGGAGGTCAGCACCGCTTTCGGCCCGAAGTACGCCATGTCCGAAGCGTAGCCCACGGCATAGACGCCGCGACGTTCGGCGGCATGGATCGGCGCCGGGCTGTCGGTGTGCTGGAACACCACGTCCACGCCCTGATCGATCAGCGGGGCGTAGGCACTGGCAGTCAGGCAGGCGCTCAGGCCGATGGCCGACGCAACGGCGCAAAGCAGCTTCGTCAACGGACCGTCATGCATGAATTTTGACTCCATTTTGTTGTGAGGTTGGCTGGACTCTTGCGCCTGCACAGGGCTATGCAAACTGCTGACCAACAGCACAACAAAATTTGAAGCCGCGGTATTGCCATCGCGAGCAGGCTCGCTCCCACAAAAGTAACGCGGTCCCTGCTCGCGATAGGTTCGTGAAGTCCGATAAAAGTGCATGTCCTGGCACAGCTGCCACCCACTGGTGCGCTAAGGCAAGATCAGACTGAGTTGCTGGCGGAAAGGTCGGTGATCCCTGAAACCAACGCCATCGAAGGCATGACTCACTTCGTGTTGTTTGCGACGTTCATCATGTTGTCGCTGCTTGGGCCTTTGAGCCCTCCACAAAACCAATGTGGGAGCGGGCTTGCTCCGGGCGGCGTTCCGACGAAAGCGGTGTGTCAGTCACATAAATATCAAGCCCGCTCCCACAGTTTTAATCAGTGTTGTATCAGGTCCCGGCAATCAACTGTCGCGCCGCCTGACTGTGATCAGCAATCAACCCTTTCAGATCCAGCCCTTCGACCTGCCCGTCGATCACCCGCCACTTGCCGCCGACCATCACTCGATCCGCGCGATCGGCGCCGCACAGCAGCAGGGCCGAGACCGGATCATGGCTGCCGGAGAAGCGCAGCTCATCCAGTTTGAACATCGCCAGGTCAGCCTGCTTGCCCACCGCCAACTCGCCGATATCGGTACGACCCAACAGGCTGGCCGAGCCTTTGGTCGCCCAGCCGAGCACGCGTTCCGGGGTGATCTTCTCGGCGCCGTAGCGCAGGCGCTGGATGTACAGGGCCTGGCGCGCTTCGAGCATCATGTTCGAGGCATCGTTGGACGCCGAACCGTCCACACCCAAACCAAGCAAGGCACCGGCATCGGTCAGCTCGATGCTCGGGCAGATGCCCGAGGCCAGGCGCATGTTGGAACTCGGGCAATGGCAAATACCGGTGCCGGCGGCACCGAGGCGGGCGATTTCATCCGGGTTGAAATGGATGCCATGGGCCAGCCAGGTACGCGGGCCGAGCCAGCCGACGCTGTCCAGATAGTCCACGGTGCGCAGGCCGAAGCGTTGCAGGCAGAAATCTTCTTCGTCGAGGGTTTCTGCCAGGTGGGTGTGCAGGCGCACGTCGAGTTTGTTCGCCAATTCGGCACTGGCCGACATGATTTCCGGCGTCACCGAGAACGGCGAGCACGGTGCCAGGGCGATCTGGATTTGCGCGCCGTCACCGCGCTCGTGGTATTCGGCGATCAACCGCTGGCTGTCGGCGAGGATCACTTCGCCTTCCTGCACGGTCTGTTGCGGCGGCAGGCCACCGTCCTTTTCACCGAGGCTCATGGAGCCGCGGGTCAGCATGGCGCGCATGCCCAGTTCGCGGACGCTCTCGACTTGCACGTCGATCGCATTTTCCAGACCTTCGGGGAACAGGTAGTGATGGTCGGCCGCGGTGGTGCAACCGGACAACAGCAACTCGGCCAACGCGACTTTGGTGGCGAGGGCGAGTTTTTCCGGGGTCAGGCGTGCCCAGACCGGGTACAGGGTTTTCAGCCAGGGAAACAGCGGCTGATTGACCACCGGCGCCCAGGCGCGGGTCAGGGTTTGATAGAAGTGGTGATGGGTATTGATCAAGCCCGGCAGGATCACATGTTCGCGGGCATCGAACACTTCATTGCACGGAGCGGACGGTTGTTGACCGGCGCCGAGTACTTCGACGATCAAGCCGTCTTGCAGCACCAGACCGCCACGGGCATCGAGACCGTTGGCCGTGAAAATGGCGAGGGGATTTTTTAACCAGGTACGGGTCGCAGGCATGTTGGCCGGCTCCTCTGAAAGTTGGGTTCAGGGTTGCCAGCTCAGTGTTGCCCTGTCTGCTGATCCAGGTTCGCCGGGGAGGCGAGATGCGGAGTTTCGATCAAAATGCTCTGGCGGGCAAGCCCGGCCCGACAGGACAACAAATAACCCTGTGGGAGCGAGCTTGCTCGCGATAGCGGTTTACCAGACACAGATGTGCTGATTGACACTCCGCCATCGCGAGCAAGCTCGCTCCCACAGTGGGCGGTGGGGGTTACCAGGGAATGGTTTCGCCCCGGTAATTGATGAAGTGGTGCCCGCCCTTGCCGACATACGCATTCACCTGATCAACCAGACCACGTGTGCTGGTTTCCACGTCGATGTCCGCGCCTTCACCACCCATGTCGGTTTTCACCCAGCCCGGGTGTAGCGACAGCACAGTGATACTGGTTTCGCCCAACTGGGTGACGAAGCTGTTGGTCATGGAGTTCAGCGCCGCCTTGCTGGCCTTGTACAGTGCCAGTTCCGGCGCATCGGGCATGGTCACGCTGCCCAGCACCGAACTCATGAACGCCAGCACGCCGGTGTCCGGGCGGATTTGCTCGACAAAACGCTGGGCCAGGTTGATCGGTGCCACCGCGTTGGTGAAAAACAGCTGACCGACTTCGGCTATCGTCGCGCCACCGTTTGGCGTCTGGACATCCGGCCCTTTGACCCCGGCGTTGACGAACAGCAGGTCAAACACTTCACCATTGAGCTGTTGGCTCAGGGCGGACACCGCTTGCTGATCGTCCATGTCGAGCTTTTCGATCTGCACCTTGCCCAGGGCCTGCAAGGCTTCGGCTTTTTGCGGATCGCGCACGGTGGCGGTGACTTGCCAGTCATCGGCCAACAGGGTTTTCACCAGCCCGAGGCCAAGCCCCCGGGAGGCGCCGATGATGAGTGCGGTTTTTGCCTTGGACATGATTGGCTTCCTTGAAGATTCAGAGTCGTGGATTCAATGGACACTGTTGCCCGAGCCGTTGTTGCAACTCATCGCGCAGCGCGCCGAGTTCGGCCATGCGGGCATCGATCAGTTTGAGTTTGTCTTGCAGCAATTGCGTGACGGCACGGTCGGGATCGGGCGACTGCCAGATCGCAGCGACGCTGTTGCCGATCTCGCCGAGGGTAAAGCCCAGTCGTTGAGCGGTCTTGATGTACTGCACCAGTTGCACCATGTCTGGCGGATAGTCGCGATACCCGTTGGCACTGCGTTGCGCGGCGATCAACCCGCGCTGCTCGTAAAAGCGCAGCGTGTCGCGGCTGACGGCGCTGGCCTGGGCTAATTCACCGATGCGCATCATCACGTCTCGAAGGGGGCTTGACCCTGGAGCATACTCCAGGCTTTAGCCTTGTTGCTCCCTGAATTGATGGAGCAATGTCGATGTGGACTACAACGCAATATCGCCGTTTGGTGCAAGGCAGTGCCTGGTACGACCTGATCGTGACGGTCGCGTTTGTCACGCCGTGGAGTTTTGCGGCGCTGCATGGGGTTTTGACGGGTGTGAGCCAGGCGTTGAGTTTGCCCGGTGAGCTGCCGCCGTTCGAACCGGTGCACATGTTGATGGCGAATCTGTTGGGGTCGATTGTCTGCGTATGGGCGGTGCTGCGGATTCGTGATCCACAGCAAATTTATGGGCGATATGACTCGGTCGCGAGATTTCTGTTTTCGGCATGGCAGGCTTATGCCCTTGCTCATGGTGCGAGTTCGCTGCTGGTGGTTTTTCTGATTTTTGAATTGGCGTGGGGCGTCGCTCAGGTGCTGCCTGTTCGGCAGCCATCGCGAGCAGACTTACCTGCTGGTTCCGCGGATTAGCAGGTGCGTCTCTGCGCCACGGCACCACTTAAGGGCAAGGTCTCGGATCAGGCTCCGAATTTGCCCATTGTGATTTGGTTAAAAAATGAGCAGTTGGCTGCAAGCCATATCGGATCTGGCGCCGAGAGGGCCATGAACGGGTTATCCACAGATTGCTCCACAGTATTTGTGCGCAAGCTCCAAGCACGGGCATAAGCACTGAGTGGCTTTCTTCTAAAGGCGATAAACCGTTGTAACTATTTGTTTTTATTTGAATTTGATGTGCTTGATGGCAGATTGGACGAAAATTGAGCAAAGTCCGCAAAGCCGTATGACACAAGGGTTACAGCCGAATGTGCTCAGGTTATCCACAGCCKGGTGCACAGCAGATGTGGGCAAATATGGAATAAGTGGAAAAGCGGCGTGCCCCAAAAGATCGCAGCTCGATCCCATGTAGGAGCTGCCGAAGGCTGCGATCTTTTGCTCTTGTTTTTAGCGCAGCAAGAGAATACGTCCACGACTCAAATCGGCCAGCTGTGACTGCAAGGTATCGATTTGCGCATCGCCTACAGCCAACTGCAACTCGACACCATTGGCGGTGAAACTTTCATCCACAACCAATCCACCTGCCTCCGCCACCCGCAGCTTGACCAAGGCCAACTCGGCAAACCCGCAAGCGCAACGCAGCGGCACCCGGCTGATCAGCTCGACTTTCGGCGCCGCTTGCAGGCATTTATTCGCACCACCGCCATAGGCCCGGGCGAGCCCCCCGGTACCCAGTTGGATGCCGCCATACCAGCGAATCACCAGCACTGCGACCTGGTCGCAATCCTGTGCCTCGATCGCCGCCAGAATCGGCCGGCCAGCCGTGCCGCCGGGCTCGCCATCATCGGTGCTGCGATACTGATCGCCGAGCTTCCACGCCCAGCAATTGTGCGAGGCATTCAAGTCACTGTGCTGTTCGATGAACGCCTGGGCTTCGGCCGGGCTGGAGATTGGCGCGGCGAAGGTAATGAAGCGGCTCTTGCGAATCTCTTCGCGGTATTCGCAAAAACCACTGAGGGTAAAAGACATACGTACCTGAATGGCTACTTAAATGGCAGGTTGCAGGCCGCAGCCCTTGAGAATGATGCGAATCAGGTTATCTCCGGCGTCTTCCATGTCTTGCCTGGTCAACCTGGCGCGCCCGGTGACGCGGCAGATCTGCGTGGCGAAGTCGGCGTAATGCTGGGTGCTGCCCCACAGCAGGAAAATCAGGTGCACCGGATCGACCGGGTCCATTTTGCCAGCGTCGATCCAGGCCTGGAACACGCCCGCACGGCCCTGGAACCAGGCGCGATAATCCTGGTTGAAATACTCGGTCAGGCATTCACCGCCGCTGATGACTTCCATCGCAAAAATCCGCGAGGCTTGCGGCTGGCGGCGGGAGAACTCCATTTTGGCGCGAATGTAACGGGTCAAGGCCTCGGTCGGATCATCCTCGGCCGTGAGGGTGTTGAAGGTGCTGTCCCACAGTTCGATGATGTTGCTCAGCACCGCCACGTACAAACCGAGTTTATTGGTGAAGTAGTAATGCAGGTTCGCCTTGGGCAGCCCTGCGTTCTGGGCGATGGTGTTCATGCTCGTGCCTTTGTACCCGTGACGGGCAAACTCGTCTTCGGCGGCTTTGATGATGGTCTCTTCGTTTTTCTGACGAATGCGGCTGACGGGTTTTCCGCCGTGGGCGGGGACTTCAAAGGTCATAAGCACTTCCGAACTGGTGGATGGGACGGCCAGTGCGTTGATAACGTACCCACCGGCTTCAGACAAGTCCTCACACAATAAAACCCTGCTCCGCAATCTACTGTGGGAGCGGGCTTGCTCGCGAAGGCGGTGTGTCAAACAACATGGATGCTGGATGTACCGGCCTCTTCGCGGGCAAGCCCGCTCCCACAGGTTTCTGTAATCCAACAATTCAGCGAGTCGCCGCGAGACTCTCCAGAAAACTCTCCAGCACCAGATGAGGTCGACGCCCCTTGCGTGTGACCGACGCCAGGCTCAGGTCATAGAAGCGCATTTTGGGTTTCAACGCGCGCAACCGGCCTTGCTGCACCCAAAGACTCGCGTAGTGATCCGGCAGGTAACCGATGTAGCGTCCGGTCAGGATCAGGAAGGCCATGCCTTCGCGGTCCGAGGCACTGGCTGTGCAATTGAGCGCCTGGTAGTGGGCCTGGATCTCAGCCGGCAAACGGAAGGTGGGCGCGATGGCGTCCTGACTGTTCAGGCGTTCGTCGTCCAGTTGTTTGTCGTCGACATAAAACAGCGGATGGCCGACCGCGCAGTACAGCAGCGATCGTTCGCTATACAGCGGTTGATACTCCAGCCCCGACAGTGCGCTGGCCTGCGGCACCACGCCGACGTGCAGGCGGCCATCGAGCACGCCTTGTTCGACTTCATTGGGCGCGATCATGCGGATCTGGATCTGCACATCCGGGCCGCGTTCTTTCAATTGCGCGAGGGCATGGGTGATGCGCATGTGGGGCAGGGTGACCAGGTTGTCCGTCAGACCAATGATCAATTCGCCGCGCAAATGCTGGTGCAGGCCGTTGACCTCGGTGCGGAAGCTTTCCAGTGCACTTAACAGTTGCAACGCCGATTGATAGACCTCGCGGCCTTCTTCGGTCAGGGAAAACCCGGCACGTCCACGTTGGCACAGGCGCAGACCGAGGCGTTGCTCCAGATCGCTCATCTGCTGGCTGATTGCCGAACGACCGATGCCCAGCACGGTTTCCGCCGCGGAGAAGCCGCCGCATTCCACCACGCTGCGAAAGATCCTCAGCAGGCGAATATCAAAGTCGCTGACCTGGGCCAGCGGATCGGGGCGGCGAGTGCTCATGCGGGTTACTCAAAAGTTTAGTGATTGGCTGACTGAACATTAGAAGAGTTGCATTTCACCGACTTTATCCCCGTGGCAATTTAGCTGCAACAACGGTTTTCAATCCTTACGCCGCTTATTGCCTTGCGAGGTTTTGCCCATGAACTTGCCTGAAAACGCCCCGACTTCGCTGGCCAGCCAGCTCAAGCTCGATGCTCACTGGATGCCTTACACCGCCAACCGTAACTTCCAGCGCGACCCGCGCCTGATCGTTGGCGCCGAAGGCAGCTGGCTGATCGACGACAAGGGCCGCAAGGTGTATGACTCGCTGTCGGGTCTGTGGACCTGTGGCGCCGGCCACACCCGCAAGGAAATCCAGGAAGCGGTCGCCAAGCAACTGGGCACGCTCGATTACTCGCCAGCCTTCCAGTACGGTCATCCGTTGTCGTTCCAGCTGGCCGAGAAAATCACCGACCTGACCCCGGGCAACCTGAACCACGTGTTCTTCACCGACTCGGGTTCCGAGTGTGCTGACACCGCGGTGAAGATGGTCCGTGCCTACTGGCGCCTGAAGGGCCAGTCGACCAAGACCAAAATGATCGGCCGTGCCCGTGGCTACCACGGCGTGAATATCGCCGGCACCAGCCTCGGTGGGGTGAACGGCAACCGCAAACTGTTCGGTCAGGCGATGATGGACGTCGACCACCTGCCGCACACTCTGCTGGCAAGCAACGCCTACTCCCGTGGCATGCCGGAACAGGGTGGTATCGCCCTGGCTGACGAACTGCTCAAGCTGATCGAACTGCACGATGCGTCGAACATCGCGGCAGTATTCGTCGAGCCATTGGCCGGTTCCGCTGGCGTGCTGGTTCCACCACAGGGTTACCTCAAGCGTCTGCGTGAAATCTGCGACCAGCACAACATCCTGCTGGTGTTCGACGAAGTGATCACCGGTTTCGGCCGCACCGGCACCATGTTTGGCGCCACCACCTTCGGCGTGACCCCGGACCTGATGTGCATCGCCAAGCAAGTCACCAACGGCGCGATCCCGATGGGCGCGGTGATTGCCAGCTCCGAGATCTACCAGACCTTCATGAATCAGCCGACGCCTGAATACGCGGTTGAGTTCCCGCATGGCTACACCTATTCCGCACACCCGGTGGCTTGCGCCGCGGGCCTGGCAGCGCTTGACCTGCTGCAAAAGGAAAACCTGGTGCAGAGCGTGGCTGAAGTCGCGCCGCATTTCGAAAATGCGCTGCATGGCCTGAAGGGCACCAAGAACATCATCGACATCCGCAACTACGGCCTGGCCGGCGCGATCCAGATCGCTCCACGTGACGGCGACGCCATCGTGCGTCCGTTCGAAGCCGGCATGGCGCTGTGGAAAGCCGGGTTCTACGTACGCTTCGGCGGCGACACCCTGCAGTTCGGCCCAACCTTCAACAGCAAGCCGCAGGATCTGGACCGCCTGTTCGACGCGGTCGGCGAAGTGCTGAGCAAGATCGACTGATTTGACAACACACCTGTAGGAGCGAACCTGCTCGCGATGGACGTTAACGATGATGCGGGCTGCCTGGATGAACGCGGCGCCCTCACCCTCTTCGCGAGCAAGCTCGCTCCTACACAAAGCATCTATATATAGCAGGCGTCATTTCGTAGGCGTCTGTGGACAACTTTTCAGGAGCTTCCATGAGCGTTATTCCGCATTTGATCAATGGCGAACTGGTGACCGAGAACGGTCGCGCAGTTGATGTGTTCAACCCGTCTACCGGTCAGGCAATCCACAAGTTGCCGCTGGCGACCCGCGAAACCATCCAGAGCGCCATCGACGCCGGCAAGGCTGCGTTCCCGGCCTGGCGCAACACGCCGCCGGCCAAGCGAGCCCAGGTGATGTTCCGCTTCAAACAACTGCTGGAGCAGAACGAAGCGCGTATCGCCCAACTGATCAGCGAAGAGCACGGCAAGACCCTGGAAGATGCGGCCGGTGAACTCAAGCGCGGTATCGAGAACGTCGAGTTCGCGTGCGCGGCTCCGGAAATCCTCAAGGGTGAATACAGCCGTAATGTCGGCCCGAACATCGATGCCTGGTCTGACTTCCAGCCGCTGGGCGTAGTGGCCGGTATCACGCCGTTCAATTTCCCGGCCATGGTGCCGCTGTGGATGTACCCGCTCGCAATCGTCTGCGGCAACTGCTTCATCCTCAAGCCATCCGAGCGTGATCCGAGTTCGACACTGTTGATCGCGCAACTGCTGCTCGAAGCGGGTCTGCCGAAAGGCGTGCTGAGCGTGGTGCACGGTGACAAGACTGCAGTGGATGCACTGATCGAGGCGCCGGAAGTCAAAGCGCTGAGCTTCGTCGGTTCGACGCCGATTGCTGAATACATCTATTCCGAAGGCACCAAGCGCGGCAAACGCGTTCAGGCCCTGGGTGGTGCGAAGAACCACGCCGTGCTGATGCCGGATGCAGACCTGGACAACGCTGTCAGCGCACTGATGGGCGCGGCTTACGGTTCTTGCGGTGAACGCTGCATGGCTATCTCCGTGGCCGTGTGTGTCGGTGACCAGGTCGCCGATGCACTGGTGGCCAAACTGGTTCCGCAGATCCAGGCGCTGAAAATCGGTGCCGGTACTTCCTGCGGTCTGGATATGGGCCCTCTGGTGACTGGCCAGGCTCGTGACAAGGTCAGCGGTTATGTAGAAGACGGCGTAGCCGCTGGCGCGAAATTGGTAGTGGATGGTCGTGGCCTGACTGTGGCGGGTCACGAGGAAGGCTTCTTCCTGGGTGGTTGCCTGTTCGACAACGTCACGCCAGAGATGCGCATCTATAAAGAAGAGATCTTCGGGCCGGTGTTGTGCGTTGTTCGGGTCAACAGCCTGGAAGAAGCCATGCAACTGATCAACGATCACGAGTATGGCAACGGCACGTGCATCTTCACCCGTGACGGGGAAGCTGCGCGGTTGTTCTGCGACGAGATCGAAGTCGGCATGGTCGGCGTCAACGTACCGTTGCCGGTGCCGGTCGCCTATCACAGCTTCGGCGGCTGGAAGCGTTCGCTGTTCGGCGACTTGCATGCCTACGGCCCGGATGGCGTGCGTTTCTACACTCGCCGCAAAGCCATCACCCAGCGCTGGCCGCAACGTGCTAGCCATGAAGCTTCGCAGTTCGCGTTCCCTAGCTTGTAAGTAGAAGGGGGCAGAAGGCCGACCCATTGGGTCGGCCTTTTTGTTTTAGAGGCTTTTTTGACCTATATGACAGATTTGTGAAAATAGGTGTTGACGGCAGATCTCAGGTGTCTATAATTCGCCCCACTTCCGGCGCAGTCGAAACGGAAAACTCCTTGGTAAACAAAGAGTTACGCAGTTTTCGGCAGTGGTTGCTTCAGTTCATCGAAGCGCAAAGGAAGTTGAAAAAGAGGTGTTGACAGCAGCGTGTAACGCTGTAG
>NZ_JBFREX010000081.1:0-10505 GCF_052114525.1 Pseudomonas sp. KB_15
CGCGGAAGAACGCCTCGTAGTCCATCACCGGTTTGTCCGGGTGCTTGCTTTGCATATGCTCGACGTAGTTGTCGTAGTCGGGCATGCCGACCATCAGGCGCGCGGCCTGACCGAGGTATTTACCCAGGCGACTGAGGTCATTGAACATGATCAGGCATCCGGCAGCGCGTGGAATGGCGCTTCCTTATCCGTACGCTCCTTGCTGCCCCAGGCGGCAATACCGACCTTGAGCGCAAAGAACAGGATGCTGAACACCACGAACAGGAACAGCGCGGTCAGCGTCGCGTTGGTGTAGGCGTTGAAGATCACGTGCTGCATCTGGTCGATGCTCTTGGCCGGGGCCAGCACCTGACCGTTGGCCAGCGCATCGCTGTACTTCCTGGCCAGGGCCAGGAAGCCGATCGCCGGGTTGGCATCGAACAGCTTGATGAAACCAGCGGTGGTGGTGCAGATCAGCAACCATACCGCCGGCAGCAAGGTGACCCAGACGTACCGCTGGCGCTTCATCTTGATCAGCACCACGGTGCCGAGCATCAGCGCGATACCGGCCAGCATCTGGTTGGAGATACCGAACAGCGGCCACAAGGTGTTGATGCCACCCAATGGATCGATCACGCCCTGATACAGCAGATAACCCCACATGGCCACACAACCGGCGGTGGCGATCAGGTTGGCGGTCCAGGATTCGGTGCGGCGTAGGGCCGGCACGAACGAGCCGAGCAGGTCCTGGAGCATGAAGCGCCCGGCACGGGTACCGGCGTCGACTGCGGTCAGGATGAACAGCGCTTCGAACAGGATCGCGAAGTGGTACCAGAACGCCATGGTGTTCTCGCCCGGCAACACATGGTGCAGGATCTGCGCGATACCCACCGCCAGGGTCGGCGCACCACCGGCACGGGCCAGGATGGTGGTTTCACCGATGTCGTGGGCCACGGCTTGCAGGGCTTCCGGGGTAATGGCGAAGCCCCAGCTGCTGACGGTTTGCGCAACGGCAACCGCATCGGCGCCAACCACGGCGGCCGGGCTGTTCATGGCGAAGTACACGCCCGGATCGATCACCGAGGCGGCGACCATGGCCATGATCGCCACGAACGATTCCATCAGCATGCCGCCGTAACCGATGTAACGGGCATGCCCTTCACTGGCCAGCAACTTCGGCGTGGTCCCGGAAGCGATCAGCGCATGGAAGCCCGACACCGCGCCGCAGGCGATGGTGATGAACAGGAACGGGAACAGACCGCCCTTCCATACCGGGCCAGTGCCATCGATGAACTGGGTCAGCGCCGGCATTTTCAGCTCGGGCATGGTCACCAGGATGCCGATGGCCAGGGCGACGATGGTGCCGATTTTCAGGAAGGTCGACAGATAGTCACGCGGCGCCAGAATCAGCCACACCGGCAATACCGCTGCGACAAAACCGTAGCCGATCAGCATCCAGGTGATCTGGATACCGGTAAAGGTAAACGCCTTGGCCCACACCGGATCCGCGGCAATCTGCCCGCCGAGCCAGATCGAGCCGAGCAGCAACAGCACGCCGATCACCGAGATCTCACCGATGCGACCGGGGCGGATGTAGCGCATGTAGATGCCCATGAACATCGCGATCGGGATGGTCGCCATCACGGTGAAAATGCCCCAAGGGCTTTCGGCCAGGGCTTTCACCACAATCAGCGCCAGCACCGCGAGGATGATGATCATGATCAGGAAGCAGCCGAACAGCGCGATGGTACCGGGGATGCGGCCCATTTCTTCACGGACCATGTCACCCAGGGAGCGGCCGTTGCGGCGGGTGGACATGAACAGGACCATGAAGTCCTGAACCGCACCGGCCAGCACCACGCCGGCGATCAGCCACAGCGTGCCGGGCAAGTAGCCCATCTGCGCTGCCAGCACCGGGCCGACCAGCGGACCTGCGCCGGCGATGGCGGCGAAGTGGTGACCGAACAGCACGTGCTTGTTGGTCGGCACGTAGTCCAGACCATCATTGTTGAGCACAGCGGGAGTGGCCCGAGCGGGATCGAGCTGCATCACTTTGTTGGCGATGAACAGGCTGTAGTAGCGGTAGGCAACGAGGTAGATGGCGACGGCTGCGACTACGATCCACAGGGCGTTGATCGCTTCGCCGCGGCGCAGGGCCACGACACTCAGCGCAATCGCTCCCAGGACAGCCACGGCAAACCAGGCGAGGTGTTTAGCCAGACGGGGCATAGCGTGTCTCCTGCCGACAGCCAGTGACTGCGGCGGTAATTTTTATAATTGTGTCCGCGGTGCGGAGCTGGCCCAATATCTGCGCATGCCGTCCACAAATAAATCCGCGTTACTACGTACGTGGCATCTACGTAGTTCTACGTAGAACACGCCAATCAAATGTGGGAGCGAGCTTGCTCGCGATGGCGGACTGTCTGCCACATCACTACTGAATGTACCGCCTTCATCGCGAGCAAGCTCGCTCCCACAGGGGATGTGGGTTGACCACCGGATCCAGGGCCACCTCCGATCAAATGTGGGAGCGAGCTTGCTCGCGATAGCGGACTTTCAGCCACATCACTTCCGAATGTGCCTCCCTCATCGCGAGCAAGCTCGCTCCCACAGGTTTTGCACACTCCCAACCGGTCATTCCGTCCAGCAACGCTACAGGCCGAGCGCCTCTTTGGCATATGATCCCGAGCCTTCGCGCGGGCAGGAGTCAACATGCAGCTCAAACACAAAATTGTCGCCCTCGGGATTCTGCCGCTGGTGCTGGCCATTGCCGTCATCTGCGCGCTGGTGATTTCCCTGAACCGCCAATTGGGCGATCAGCAGGCACAACTGATCGAAGACAGCATTCTGGCAAGCAAGCGCGCGGAGCTGAAAAACTACGTGGAAATGGCCCAGAGCCTGATCGCCCCCCTGTACGACGACGGCCACGGCGACACCCGTGCCCAGCAGCAAGTGCTGGAGGAACTGCGCAAGCTCAGCTTCGGCATCAACGGCTATTTCTTCGTCTACGACCGCGAAGGCCGCAGCCTGATGCATGCGCGCCAGTCGGAACTGGTGGGCCAGTACCTGTGGGACATGAAAGACCCCCACGGCCTGCCGGTGATTCAGGCGCTGCTGCACAGCGCGCAATCGGGCGAAGGCTTTCAACGCTACGCCTGGAACAAACCCTCTTCCGGCCAGGTGACCGACAAGCTCGCCTACGTGGTGATGCTCGATCGCTGGGGCTGGATGCTCGGCACCGGCATCTACCTCGAAGACGTCGAGCGCGCCACCCAGCAGGCCCGTGCCGAAGTGGCCACGGGCATCCGCAAGACCATGATGGCGATTGCCGTGGTCGCCCTGGTCGCGGTGCTGTTTGTGTTCGCCACCGGCATGACTCTCAACGTCAGCGAGCATCGCCTGGCGGACAAAAAACTGCAGCGCCTGACCCAGCGCATCGTCAGCCTGCAGGAGGAGGAACGATCCCGGGTGTCCCGCGAGTTGCACGACGGCATCAGCCAGGTGCTGGTCTCGATCAAGTTTCAGTTCGAACTGGCCAGCCATCTGCTGGAAAGCGGACAAGCCCACGACAAGGGCTTGAACACGTTAAAAGACGCCACCGAGCGCCTGGGCGATGCCATCGGTGAAGTCCGCAGTCTCTCCCATGACCTGCGCTCATCGTTGCTCGACACCCTCGGCCTGCCGGCGGCCATCGGCCAATTGGCCGCGGAATTCGAGCAACGTAGCGGGCTGACCGTGACGTACAACGAAAATGAATTCGACTGCCAACTGGTCGACGGCGCGGCTGTTGCGTTGTTCCGCATCGTCCAGGAAGGCCTGACCAATATTGAACGCCACGCCCGGGCGAAAAACGTCTCCATTACCCTGCGCGGTTGTGAGCGGTCCGTGCGGCTGACCGTGGTCGATGACGGCATCGGTTTCAACGTCGCTCAGGTCGAACGTCGTCAGGCCGGCATTGGTTTGCGTAATATCCGCGAACGCGTCGAACATTTTGGCGGGCGCTTCGATTTGATCTCGATGCCGGGCAGAAGTGAGCTGGACGTGCTGCTGCCAATGAAACCTGGCGCAAAACCCTGAGCCGGCCCAAAACTACAAGAGTGAAACCTCGCATGAACCTGCCCTCCCCGATCCGTGTCGCCCTGGTCGACGATCACTCCCTGGTCCGCGACGGCATCAAGGCGCTGCTGGCCGTGATGTCGCCCCTGGAAATGGTCGGTGAAGCGGAAAACGGCGCCGAGGCCATCGAAATGGTCGGACGTTGCCAGCCGGACCTGCTGCTGGTCGACATCAGCCTGCCGGACATGAACGGCCTGGAATTGACTCGCGTGCTGCGCAGCCAGTACCCGTCGCTCAAGGTGCTGGTGCTGAGCATGTACGACAATTACGAATACGTCAGTGAATCGGTGCGCTCCGGCGCCAGCGGCTACGTGCTGAAAAACGCCCCGTCACGGGAAATCATCGCCGCCATCGAAGCCATCAGCAGCGGCGGAACTTTCTACAGCGCCGAAATCGCCCAGCGGCTGATCGCCGACAAGAACACCGACAACGAACTGACCCCGAGGGAAAGCCAGGTGTTGTCGAAGATGGCGCAAGGCTTGAACAACAAGGAAATGGCCCGGGAGCTGGACATCAGCGTGCGCACGGTGGAGACACACCGCTTGAGCATTCGGCGCAAGCTCAACATCGACAAACCCGCAGCGCTGGTCAAATACGCCATCGATCACGGGCTTATTTCGCGGTGATGGGCGAACCAACAACAGGCGTGTACAAACGACCGATTTAAATCCGTTGAGCGAAGCAGCTACTACTATCAACTCCAGACCCGGTAATTGCTTTGGATCCTCTGCCCATCCGGGGTGACGGGCCAAAAATTAGCTACATTTCCACGAGGCCAATAATGTAGGTAGCATCGGCCAATTGCCGCATTGCAATGGGGTGGAAGCTTACAATGAGCCGTGAACACAACGTGTTGGCACTATTGCTGATTGCTCCGCTATCGGGCTGCTCCAATGCCCCTTCGATTCCAGTTCTGGGGGCCTACTTCCCCGATTGGCTGTTCTGCATTCTCGCCGGCATGCTGCTGGCCTTTGTGCTTCAGGCACTGCTTGCACGGTTAGGTTACGCAGCCTGGCTGGTGCCGTCAGTTCTGACCTATCCGGTTTTGACCGCGTTGTTGTCGATGAGCACCTGGCTGCTGTTTTTCCAGAATTGACCGGGGACTTGCATCATGAGCGAATCCGCTGTGAACAAACTGCCCCGACGCTTGATCGTTCTCGTATTGCTCGGGCTGACGCTGGTGATGCTGCTGTGGGTGGTCTGGCGGTTGGACACCACCCCACGTACCGATGATGCCTACGTGTATGCCGACACCATAAACGTCACCCCGGAGGTGAGCGGCAGCATCGAAGAACTGCCCGTGCGTGAGAACCAGCAGGTGAAACAGGGAGACGTACTCCTGCGCATCGACGCGCGGGTGTATCAGGACGTGCTGGACCAGGCTCAGGCCTCACTACAAGCGCTGAACAAGGAAATCATTCTGAGCCAGCGTCAGGTTGATGCCCAACAATTCAATTCCGAAGCGGTGAAAGCCAGTGTCGAACGCGCCAAGGCCGCCGCCGCGCAGAGCGCCGACACATTGCGGCGCATGGAACCCTTGCTGAAACCTGGCTACGTCTCCGAGGAACAGGTGGATCAGGCCCGCACCGCCGCCAAGAGCGCTCGTGCCGAATTGAATGCGGCGCTGTTGCAGGCCAAACAGGCTGCCGCCGCGGTCAGCGGGGTCGATGCACTGGTGAGCAGGCGCGCAGTGATACAAGCGGAGATAGCCCGCGCCGAACTGGACCTTGAGCACAGCGTGGTACGCGCGCCCTTCGACGGACTCATCGTCGGTTTGACCACCTCCAACGGTCAGTTCGCTGCCGCCGGTCATCCCCTCTTCAGCCTGATCGACACACGTCGCTGGTACGTAGTGGCAAACTTCCGCGAAACCGAACTGGACAAGATCCGCAATGGCAGCCGCAGCACCCTCTACCTGATGGGCGACAGCAACCGCACCTTCAGCGGCACCGTTGATTCCATTGGTTTCGGCGTGTTCCCTGATGACGGCGGCGCCCAGGCCGCAGGGCTGCCGAAGGTCGCGCGGACCATCAACTGGGTGCGGGTGGCCCAGCGTTTTCCGGTACGCATCCGCGTCGATAAACCCGATCCGGACCTGTTTCGCATCGGTGCATCGGCCGTGGCGTTGATTCATGCCGGTCAGGATGAGGACTCGCCGCAATGAGTGCAGCGTTAACCTGGGAGCGACGCTTCTGGCGCTTCCTTGACACAGAGCTTTCGCCCTTTCCGGGGCGGGGCAACGCACTGTTGCGCAATGTGCTGGCCTGCGCTCTGGTGATCATCCTCTCCATGAGCCTGGAAGTGCCGCTGCTGGCGCTGTCGCTGATCATCGTGTTTTTCGTCAGTCAGAGTAACCTGATGCTCACGCGCATGGTCGGCATCCTGTTCATGGTCAGCGCAACCATCGCCATCGGCATTGCCATCCTCCTGCTCAAGTTCACCTATGGCTACCCGTTGCTGCGCATCCTCTGCGCAAGCGTGGTGTTCCTCATCAGCATGTTCGCCATGCGTGCTACGCGCCTCGGCCCACTGTTCTTCGTGGTGGCCATCGTCACCATTTACGTGCAGAGCCTGGTGGACCTCACTACCCAACCGGAGCTGCTACTGCGCGCCTGCCTGTGGGTGTGGATGGCGGTGGTCTACCCGATCCTGGTGACCTTGCTGGTGAATACCGTGTTGTTGCCCAAAGAGCCCCAGAGGCAATTGCGCGAGACGATGCGCAGGCAGCTGGCGCAGGTCGACAGGCGTCTGGCCGCGTCAGGTGAAGGACATCTGGATATGGCGCGGATCGGCGCGGTAGAAGTCCAGCAGGGGTTGCTCAGCCTGCACAAACTATTGAAGTACGCCAGCATGCGCGGCTCAGTGAAAGGCCCCCGGGAGATCGACCAACTGGCGTTGATCACCTGCATTTCCCGTTTGTATGCGGCGGCCGCCGCGCTGGTGTCCGACTGCAATGACACCGAGGCCCTTGCGGCGTTGCGTCAGGATTGCGCGGCCCTGGCCGCAGCCATCGATAACGACACCTTGTCGCAGCCACGAGTACTGCACAGTCAAGCCTTGCAACGCTTGCTGGCCCCCCCTGCGCTGGAAGAAATGCGCGATGCCTTGCGCGCCTTGGCCATTACCGAACATGCCACGCCATCCGGTGCTCCGACAGCCAAGGAGCCCCTGCTGGTACGCGATGCTTTCAGCAACCCCAATTACCTGTTCTTTGCCTTCAAGACCTGGCTGGCCACGCTGATTTGCTACGTGTTCTACAACGGCGTGGACTGGCCGGGTATCCACACGGTGATGCTGACTTGCGTCATCGTTGCCTTGCCCAGCCTCGGCGCCTCGACCCAGAAGAGCCTGCTGCGGATCGGTGGCTGCCTGGTGGGCAGCGCACTGGCGCTGTTGTGTATCGTCTTCGTTGTCCCGCACATCGAGACGCTGGTCGGCCTGCTCGCCATGAGCCTGCCAGTGATCGCCATCGGTGCATGGGTGGCCGCGGGCTCCGAACGCATCAGTTACGCCGGTCTGCAGATCATGTTTTGTTTCGCTCTGGCCTTGCTCGAACAGTTTGGCCCGAGCATCGACCTTACGGAAATCCGCGACCGGCTGGCAGGTATCCTGCTGGGGGTGTTGGTCAGCACCCTGGTGCACGGCGTGCTCTGGCCGGAAAGCGAAGGCGACGGCCTGCGCCGGCGTCTGGCCGAAGTCCTGCAAGGGATTGCCGCGCTGTTGTGCTTGCCGGCGCTGGAACCTGGAGAAACAACCGACCGCCTGCACGGACAGAGTCTGCGCAGCTGGGGCCAGCTCGCCGAATGCGAGGCCATGCTGGCTCGGGTGGCCCTGGAGCCCGGCTGGCATCAGGGTGAGCATGAAGAGCTGACACTGTTCACCCAGACGCTGCTCGCCAAGGCGCGGGAGGTCCTCCTGCTGACTGGCCAATTGCAGCGCAATCGGGCAGTGCTCGAAGCACAGCTCCCGGCGTCAACGCAGCGCTGGCTGGACGAGCAGCAACAGGAAATGAGTGACTGGCTGAAGCGATATGCCCTGCACCTGCAAACCCGGGGCACAGCGCTTGAGGCCTTGCCTGCGCTCGACTTTACGACGGCTGAGGGTAGTGCAAATACCGAAGCCCTGCTGCATGACCTGCGAACGCTGCACCACCTGCTGGATTCGCTACCGGACTGGCGATGCTATGAGCAAGACGCCCTCTCGGAGCCGAGCCCATGAACAGACACGCTCATTGTGCATGGCTGCTCGGCCTGTGCCTGCTACTGGGTGGCTGTGCACTGATCCGCGAAGAAGGCAGCCTGGCACCGCAACGGGACCCGGCCGAGCTACGTCTGGCTGACGACCTGCACCTGGCCCGCGACGGTTGGCCCGAGGCGCGTTGGTGGACGCGATACGAAGATCCGCAACTGAACCAACTGATTGAAATGGCCTTCGCCGAGGCCCCCGGCATCGCGATCGCCCGCAGCCATATCGACCAGGCCAGGGCCCAGGCCGACACGGTGAAATCCTTGACGGGCGTGCAAGTCCAGTTAATCGCGCTGGTCAACCGCCAACACGTCTCCGCCAACGGTTTCCTCGGACCATTCGCCCGGAACGAGCCAGCCCTCGGGCTTACCGGCCCTTGGTACACCGAGGGTGTGGTGGGTCTCGGTGGTGTCTACCAATTGGATCTCTGGGGACGTCAACGAGCCCAGGTCGACGCCGCCCTGGGGGTTCACAATGCGCGTCAGGCTGAAGAGGCCTGGGTCGAACTTGAGGTCTCGAGCAATGTGGCCATGCTGTATTTCCAGATCCAGACAGCACAGCAGCTACTCGACGACTTGCAACACATGTCGGCCATCACCGCCGAGGTGGTGGCCGCGCACCAGGCACGCATCGAGCGTGGTCTGGAGTCGCAGCCGCTGAAACAGCAGGCATTGAGCAACCAGGCACTGATCGATCGCCAGGTTGTCTCCCTGCGCAGCCAGGTATGGCAACTGCGCGAGGCCATGCGGGCATTGCTCGGCGTGGGGGCCGACGTCACCTTGCCGCTGGCACCGCGCACGTTACCGGAGCACGTTTACGGGGTGCCCGATAGCCTTGGTTACGAACTGCTGGCAAGGCGGCCTGACCTGCAGGCCTTGCGATGGCTGGTGCAGGCTTCCTATTCGAACATCGACGCGGCCAAGGCGGCCTTCTACCCCAGCTTCGATATCAAGGCCTTTTACGGCGCCGACGCCTTGCACATGGGCGATTTGTGGGCCCATGGCAGCCGGCAGATCAACCTCATACCGGGGCTGACCCTGCCGATCTTCGACGGCGGCCGCCTCAATGCCGAACTGGCCAATGCCCGTAGCTTGAGCAATGGCCTGGTGTATCAGTACAACCAGGCCGTACTCGACGCCGTGCGCGATGTCGCCGTGGCCGGCAGCAAGCAGCAGGGGTTGGAGACGCAGGAGCAGCTGCAGCAATCGCGCATCGGCTATATGCGCTTCAATCGCGACAGCGCCACGGCGCATTATCAGCGCGGCCTGCTGGACAGGGTTACAGCGCTTGAGTCGAACCTGCCGCTGCTGGCCGAGCATAGCGGCCTTGCCTTGTTGCAGGGGCAGCGGCTGGAAAGCGAGATTGCCCTGATCAAGGCTCTGGGCGGCGGGTACCGCTCCAGCAACGTCATGGCCGTGCACCGCGCGACATCCATTGACTACGTCGATAGTCACCATTGATTCAATGAAATTCTCTTAAAAAATCCACGGCGTAACATCTGCTCCATACCCACCCATAAGCACCCCGGAGCACACGATCATGAAACGCCAGACCCTCCTCAGCATCGCTTTCTCGGTTTTTGCAGTTAACGCTTTTGCCGCGACCTCTGTTCAACCTGTAGTCGCTGAAGGCGGCTCGGATCGTCTGATTGAAAGCCGTGTGGCTGAAGGTGGTTCGGATCGTCTGATCGAGAACCGCGTTGCAGCTGACGGTTCTGATCACCTGAATGGCAATCGCGTTGCTGCTGATGGTTCCGATCACCTGAATGGCAATCGTGTTGCTGCTGATGGTTCCGATCACCTGAATGGCAATCGTGTTGCCGCTGATGGCTCCGATCACCTGAATGGCAATCGCGTTGCCGCTGATGGTTCCGACAAACTGATGCAAAACCGCGTAGCCGAAGGTGGTTCCGACCGCCTGATCCAGAACCGCACCGCCTGAATGCAGGGCGGTAACGCAAGACTCGACGAAAAACCCGGCCTCACCAGCCGGGTTTTTTTACGTCTTTTAAAAGTCTTCCCCGCCACAAGTAGCGCCTCGCCTGGCTAATGCCAGTCAGTTAAGCAATTTCAGCCGCGACACCCTTTGTAGCAGCTGCCGAGCCCGCGAGGCTGCGTTCGGCTGCGAAGCAGTCGTGAGTCCAGCTGACGCGGCCTGCCTGACGT
>NZ_JBFREX010000082.1:0-7463 GCF_052114525.1 Pseudomonas sp. KB_15
GGTGGCGGTCACGGTGGCGGCGACCATGGAGAGGGTGGCGATCATGGTGCAGCAGGTGGCGGTCACGGTGGCGGCGACCATGGAGAGGGTGGCGATCATGGTGCAGCAGGCCATGACGGTGACGGTCATGGAGGCCCGGGGCGCGGCGACGCTGACCATGGTGGTATGGCCGGGAACAGAGGCCCAGGCAATGCGCATGACAACGACAGGGCGAARGACAACGACAGGGCGAAGGACAACGACARGGCGAAGGACAACGACAGGGCGAAGGACAACGACARGGCGAAAGACAACGACAGGGCGAAAGACAACGACARGGCGAAAGACAACGACAGGGCGAAAGACAACGACAAGGCGAAAGACAACGACAGGGTGAAAGACAACGACAAGGCGAAAGACAACGACAGGGCGAAGGATAACGACAAGGCGAAGGACAACGACAAGGCGAAAGACAACGACAAGGCGAAGGACAACGACAAGGCGAAAGACAACGACAACGCGAAAGACAACGACGACGCGGATGACAATGACAACGATGCCGCACATGCAGCCAGGGACGCTGCCAGAAACGACGCAGATGCAGCCAGAGATGCTGCCCGGGCTGCTGCAGATGCAGCCAGGGACGCAGCCAAAGCTGACGCGAAAGCAGCCAGAGAGGCTGGCAAAGTTGAGGCGAAAGATGCCAGAGAGGCTGGCAAAGTCGAGGCGAAAGATGCCCGAGAGGCTGCCAAAGAAGAGGCGAACGATGCCCGGGAGGATGTGGCGGACGCCCCGGATGTCGACGCAGTTGAGGTACACAACTAGGCCTGCACGCGCCGTAATGAACACGGCAGGGCTGGCCGTAAAAGACGTCCCGCAAGCTTGAGGGACATATCACCAATGAGTCGCAAGCCCTAATGCATCGCGGGGTTTGCGACTTTTTTTCGAAATCTGTCGCACAGTCCGAAACACTGACGAGGATGGCGGCAGTGGGGGCGGAGCTGGCCGGGTCAGCAATCAATCCCAGTCGTTCACAAAACCTGAAGCCCTCCCGTTTTTGTGGCGCAGGGTCGGGAAGTTGGACTCATCTTTCCACCAATCGCTTTTGGTGATTGCCGTCACTCCGGCGCCATCATCACCGCGAGCGTCATCTTTATGAACTCTTCATTCTTGTCGATGGCTTCCAGCGCGCCGCGCACGTTGTCGGCGACGTCGGCCGAGCCGCGCTGCTCGACCCAGTTAGAAAGCTCCAGGATGGCGGCTTCTAGGGCGAGCTGGTTTTCGTTGATTTTGAAGAGCAGGGAAGGGAGCAGGTCTGAGTTTGGTATCGCGATTCCTCCGTGGAGATTTCAGCGTAGCAGTCGTCAAACGTGGGGGGAGAGAAGAAGGGCATGGTCGGCAGGACGCCGGGGAAGAGCCGAAAAGGTGTGGGGACTTTTTCGGGGATTCGCTATTTTTGGTTGAGCACTGTAGGGCACCGTTTGCAGCGAGCGCCAGTAGAAGACTCAACAAATGTTGGGGAATGCGCCCATTTTCAAGCATGGGGTGCCAGGGGCCGAGAACCACACAGCGACTATGGTATGCGTGATCGGCATATCTGCAATGTAAGTCGCTTCGGAGCGAGAACATACTTTGTCGTTGAAGTGGGTGATTTTTCCGGTCCGCAATCTCTGAAAGGTATGCGGAAATATAGGCCTGGATGGCAGCAAACAAGGCGTGATTGTGACCCGGGAAAACAATTGAAAGGTGCGGCCTGATTGATTTTCCCTTGGGACTTAAAATCCCCCGCTCGTAAGGGCGTGCCGGTTCGATTCCGGCTTCGACCATCTTAAATCAAGGGTTTGCGAGCGAAAGCTGGGCAAGCCCTTGTTTGTTTCTGGTCCGCAATTCTCTTGGTTGGCGAGACTTTTTTCCCTTTTCTGTTGCGGATGTACTGCTCGGTCATTACAACGGTCGTATGCCCAAGTTGATCCCTGGCCTGCAAAATGTCACCGCTTGATTCGGCCTTGTCCGTGCCGGCTTTAGCACGCAGGTCGCGCATCTGGAACTCGGACTTTGCTACCCCGGCTGCTTCCCTGGCCAAGTCAAATCTTCCTCGCGAGATCGCCACCAACATTGGTGTGCCATCCTCTGTAACGATCAGCCGCGTCGAGCGGAATTTGTGTTCTGACTTTCGGAACACGATCCGATCGATCAAAACCTTCAGTTCTCCAGTGATTTCAATCCGCCGCCGGGCGTTTGTCTTGCCCTGCAGCACCCATATCTGCCCATCGCGGACGTCTCGCTCATCCATCAATCGAGCGTCGGTCAACCGTTGGCCAGTCAAATAAGCAAGGTCCATCGCATCTCGAAAGCCCACATCTGCTTTCTCGTACACACGCTTGAACAGTGCATCCTCGATATAAATCTCCCGCCCCGTTTCCTTGTTACCCTTGATACCTGCGCAGGGGGTGGCGAGTCCTGTGTAACCCGTATCCCGGGCGAAGTTCCAGATTGCACTGAGCAGAGCCTTCTCCCTGTTAGTACGCACTGGCGCGGCCTTGCGCTAGGTCAGGTACTGGCGGACGTGCAATACCGACCGCCGTCACAGCCAACGCCGTAACACTTGGCCAGCCGTTCACCTTAATGGTGTGCCTGACGCCGTTCTTCTTCAGATTGAGGATCTGGCCTGCCTTGGTCCGCGCGCCGGTAAGCTCGCAGACCTCCGTGTGGGAAAGAAACTGGATGTTCATGAGCGTCTCCATGCCGCGCGTGGCGGCAGAAGGTGGGTGAGTGGAGGTGGCAGTTCGTTTGCTGAAGGCGCCAGGTCGGAGACTGTCGCGCTGATGCTAATCAGCGACTTGCGGGTCCGGGTGAAACCGGATGAATCGGTTCTCTTTAGGCATGGGGATGTCCTTGGCCAGTTATCGGCTACAGTTGATGGGTCACTGATATGGAGATCGAATATGAAGTGCTTAATCTGTCAGGCTGCCGCCAGGATAGTTGGAGCGCCTGGAGACTGGTCAGAGGTCAAATGCTGAGCTGGTTGTGGACACTTCAGGGTTTCAGCGAACCTTGTTGCGAAGATGAAGTTCAAGAAGGAATCCTTCGACATTGAACGCACAAAGCGATGGCTTGATATGTCCCGGAATGAGGAGCCTGTGCCATTGATATCGACCTACGATTACAGCGTTTCCTTACTGCATCGGGATGCAGAAGAGAGATCTACCAGCCTGCGGAATCGTTCTAGAAAGTCGGTAACTTCAGATTAGATAGAAGTTCTTGCTTCGATCTGGCGAAGTGCATGCTGCACGGCGGTGATGACCGGCTTCATCACCCTCGTGCGCTCATCCTATGGCGGCGCGACAGGTTTGGTTTTTTGTGGGCATGGGGCGTCCTATGCCGGGGCTTGCAATTCTTATCGCGGACGACAGGGGGCTGGCTGGATCAAAACGATTTTTTCAGGCATGACTTCGTCCTTGCCGCTATAGCGGCTGACATTGAAGGGGAAAGTGGTGTTACTTGTGGGGATAGGTAGAGAGTTTGGAGTAAGTATTGATATCAGTTGTGGCAAGAAGGCTGCGGCCATCTTTGAATTTTGCGTAGAAAGTGATTTCCTTTTCTTTATCACATAGCCACCAGCCGGCAACTAGTCCAACCGGACCTAAAAGCAATGCTCCAGCCAGACTCCACCGAATAACGCTCCCTTTCTTATTAACTATTTCCTCGGTTGCTGTTTCTAAAATTTCTAGTTTTGAAATGGGTATCTTTATTTCAAGAGAAGGTTTTACTGCGGATTTTAAAATGAACAATCCAGATTGAAATTCAGCATCACCTTCCAGAAAGTCACCGGATATCACCGTAATCTTCGACATGGTGTTTCTCTTCTGATCAGGTTTAGCCAGCTGATTACTGGGCTCCAATAGTCCTTTTCAGTCAATCGACTTACGACAAAGGGTGAGGCCGATGGTCACTCCATCGATCCCAGATCATGGACATTCACTATCGTCATGCCGAGGCGGTCGGCGATCAACACTTCGAGATGGGCGCCTCTCGAATGCTCCCAGCCAGGGAGCGTGGCCTGTGGTGGTCAACTAATCCCGGACACGACGTTTAGTTTTTTCTCGGCCTGAGCTGGAGCCAGCCCACCCCACGGTCGGTATCCATTCATTTTTCAAGCTGCGAAACACGCGCTCCATCGGCGCATTATCCCAGCAGTTTCCACGACGGCTCATGCTCTGGCGCATGCGGTAACGCCAAAGTCGTTGGCGAAACTGTCGGCTGCCATATTGGGCGAACCCTGATCCGAGTGAAACAACAGTCCCTGTGGCCTGCCACGCTGTTCGTAAGCCATGTCCAGCGCCTTGATGACCAGATCCGCATTCGGCTTGTTCGACAACGCCCAGCCAACAATTCGACGTGCGCAGAGATCCAGGACGACAGCCAGGTAGTGCCATTTTTCCTGTGCCCAGATGTAAGTGATGTCGCCACACCAGACCTGATTGGGTGCCGGCACTTCAAACTCTCGATTCAAGATGTTCGGAATATCAGGCCGCTCGACCGTCACTTGTTTGTAGGCATGTGACCCCGGTTGTTTGCTGACTAACTCCAGTTCCCGCATCAGACCACGCACCTTGAACCGCCCGATTTGCTCGCCGTCTCCCTGAATCCTCAACACGATGCTGCGGCTACCGGCGGCGCTTCGACTTTGTGTGAACAGTTCATTGACCCGACTGCGTAGCCGAAGCCGCTCAATATCAGGCGTTCGGCGCCTGAGACGCTGGGCGTAGTAACACGAGCGGGTGACTTCAAACACTTTGCACAGCCAATCAGCCGGCTCGTGGACGCTAAGCTGATTGATCTGCGCGTACGCTCGTGATCTTCCGACATCAAGAGCGCGGTAGCCTTTTTGGATATTGATTTTCCCGTTCAAGGTGGGCGATCCGGGCTTCCAGCTCCTGGATTTTCTGCTGCTCCGGGGTCAGCGCTTTGCTTTGCGGGGTGACGCCTTGGCGTTCCTGCTCAACCCAGCGGCTAGCGCCGACTCGCCGACGCCGAGTGAGCGGCTGGCTTCGATGTAGCTGTAGTTGAGCACGAGGTCGGCAGCCTCGCGTTTGAATTCAGCGGAAAAGGAACGGCGTTGTTTGGTCATCTGACACCTCGATCTGGCAAGCATTCTCGCCTAAATGGGTGTCCGGATTCATTAGACCATTACATACCCCAGGATCGGCTGCAGAAAAATATGCGTGCTAACGTGGGCTGTTTCTGCCATTACAAAGCCATACCGCCAGTAGAGGAAGCCCCAAAGAATGCCTGCCAGTATGAATCGCACGGCGACGTAGAGCAAAAAAAATGGCGTTATGTGCGGCGGATAAAAACTTGCTTCGTTGAGCAGCATGGGGATGGCCTGGGCGAGAACAATGGCGATCCAGTAAGCGGTTTTTGGGGGTAATCCTTGCGAATCTCGCCAGGCAAGCCCTATGCCCCATACCAAAGCAGACATGAGAAATAGTCGGTAAAGAATGTTTTCGTTGAACGCGCGCAGCATGAAGTAAATCATGCGCTCGGATAGGGTGAGCTCGGAAAAATAAGCGACGTAACGCGGCGGTAACAGGTGCCTGAATACTACGACGTCGATGGTCGCAATGTATATTGCGACGAGCAGCCCGATACCAAAAGCGACAGCAATAGGATGACTAAGATCATGGGACGCCAGTCGAAGGCCGGTGCGCTGCGCAAAAAAAATCCCCAGGCTCGTGAGTGCAAGAAACAGCACGACGCGAATCCACGGCATGTCGCCGGTGATGGCGTTGAAGACGATATCGAAACCTGCCATTGACGCAATCACAGCACCGACGAACAGAAGCGTGCCGGCCGGTAGCCAGCTCGAACGAGGTAAGCTTTTTGAGAGCGCTTGGATGTACATGAGATTTTAAAAAAAACTCCATGAATTAATGAACCCGCTTCGGCGGATTTTTCTTTGCGAGGTCAACATGCATCAGCAGCAGCGCGAACCGTGCGCGCGCCGTCGTGTTCACCTGCACCTGATCCGTGTTACTTCGCCCGGGCGGGCCAGATGATCGCATCGATCAGGCCGTGCGGCGGTTTCTTGTCGTCGAGTCCGGTGGGTGGAAATTCCCCCGCACGCGGCTGACGGTAGGTGCCGAACAGCACGTCGAAGATCGGAAACAGCCCCGCAAAATTGCAGTCGTAGTGCTCAGGCAGTGCCGAGTGGTGAATGCGATGATATTGCGGCGAGTTCAGAGCGAACGACATGCGGCCGAAGCCAATTCGGATATTCATGTGGGAGAACACGTTGTAGAAACTGATGGCCGCGTATAGGCCGACGATGGCGGAATTTGCTTTGAAGATCACCCCGGCGAGCATGAAGATCGTCAGCATCTTGATCCCGTGTTCAGCCCAATGATGCCGGCTGGTAGTGGTTGCGTTTAGCGCCGTATCGCTGTGGTGGAACGAATGCATGGCCCACATCACCGGAAAGCGATGCTGCGCACGATGGAACAGGTACTCCATGAAGTCGAGCGTGAAAGCATAAAGCAGAAAGCCGAGCAGTAGCCCCCATCCAGTGTTCGGCAGATCGATCCAGCCACCGCCTGCAGCATTGACGGCGACAACCGTGGCAACGGAGACCAGCGGAACAATTGCGGACTGCGCCAAGGCGTACAACAGCGTGTAGAGCAGATTAAAGCCAGCCGATTTTAGTGGTTGCACCTGGGCTGGATTGATGCGCTCGATGAGAAGGGCGATCACGAAGATGGCCAACAGCGGGATGGTACCTAGTAAGGCGGCTTTAATGTCCATATTGACCTGCTCTTCTCAAAGTAGTGTCTTACGAACAGCGGTGTTTGGTATTTTTTGCATTATCGAACTGGCCGCTTCTTGTTCTTGGTCACCATATCAACCATCCGCGTCGGCGATTTTTTTGATAGTAGCCCATGACCACTCCACCACAAGCCGCCGCGACGCTTCATCGACCGGAAGGGTAGGTTAAAAGTCTGGAGCCTTCGCCTCAACGACCAGTCCCTGTCCGTTTCAACCGTTAATTCGTGGTTTTTTTGGAAAATAGCCGTCGAACTCATCGAGCAAAACGGGCTAGAGCCGTTCGGCTACGGATTTATTTGCCACGATGAGTGGGAAGACTCTTACGAGGTTGTCGAGGCTGAACATGGAGAGATTGACGGTGAGATCGTAGAGGTAAAGCCGGAAACCACCAAGCTGATGAGCCCGGCAGGCGACCGCTTCAGCTTCCGTATGGACGAGCTTCATGCCTTCATCGCCGCAGGATTTGAAGCCAGACTGGCCGCGTTGGCAGGAGAGGCATAACTCCCTAATGCCAGTCAGTTAAGCGGTAATGCGATCTGTAGCAGCTGCCGAGCCCGCGAGGCTGCGTTCGGCTGCATGGCAGTCGTGAGTCCAGCTGACGCGGCCCGCCTGACGTACCGCGATTACTGATTTTACGACTGCTTCGCAGCCGAACGCAGCCT
>NZ_JBFREX010000083.1:0-7243 GCF_052114525.1 Pseudomonas sp. KB_15
AAAACGCTCGCCCCTGACGTACGGCCCCTCGCTTAGGCTCGGGGTTCCTTCGCTCCGGCATTCATCCGGGGGCATCGCCTCCGGTCGGCTTCGCTCGACCTCCTCTCGATGTGTTCGGCTGCGCCGAACGGCGCTGCGCGCCTACCCCCGGATGAACGCCGGAACGAGGCCTGCCGAGGGGGCGGGTGGATCAAGATCAAGAGCTGCAGGCGAGCTAACGCTCGGCCTGATGAGTGGTGAAGAGCATGGGTGTACGCAGCCCTGCTTTTGCTCTGCTCTTCTGTAGGAGCGAGCCTGCTCGCGATGGTGGCCTGACAGCCGACCAATTTCTCGCAGATACACGCAAATCAAACTGTGGGAGCGAGCTTGCTCGCGATGGCGGTATGACAGCCGACCAGATGCATCAAAGGAGAACGAAACCCGCGAAAAGGCCGGCCAGTAGGCCGCCTCGCTTTTGCTTTGGCTTTTGATCTTCTTGCCCCCTCGAGAGGCCGAGCGGAGGTTCTGCGCAGTGGGCAACCCGGCAAGGATGCCGGGTTAGCCGCCCCCGGCCATGGATGGCCGATGGCGGCGGGCCCACGGAGCAGGACCGGAGCGAGGGAATGCCGAGCCTTGGCGAGGCACCGAACGTAAGGGGCAAGAGCCCTTGGTTACTTGGGGCTTTTCCAAGTGACCCGCTGTAAGAGCGGAACCGCCAGAGGACGTTACCGCAGCAACGGATATGTACACCCACAAAATAATCATCGCCTGACACAAAGCCATCGCGGGCAAGCCCGCTCCCACAAGTAGCCGTTACCGCAGCAATGGATATGCACACCTTCAAAAAATACCGCCTGCCACGCAGATCCCCCCCGATGATTATTTTTTGTCGGCCATCGCTTGCGTGTCTCGCTCGATAGTTGGGCACCGTGTCCGGGCTGAGCAAACCAGACCGGAGCCTAATAATGATAAAAAAACGCTCGGCCACARCCGGAGTCCGCCAACGACTGCACCGGCTTGGCCATACCCGCCCGCAACCCCTTGCGCTGGCGATTCTTGCTGTACTCACGGGGCCGACGTACGCCACCACATTTGACCTCAACGAAGACTGGAGCCTGTCGACCAAGACCAGCCTGAGCCTGGGCAGCAGCTGGTCGACGCAAAACCCCGACAAAAGCCTGATGACCCGCGCCAATGCCTTGCAGGCCCAGGGCGTGGATGCCAATGGCAGCAGCGTCAGCGCCGACGATAACCGGCTCAACTTCGAGAGGGGCGACCCCATCTCGCAGCTCTTCAAGGGCCTTACCGATTTCAGTCTCGATGGCCAGGGCCAGGGCGCGTTCATTCGTTTCAAATACTGGTACGACCACGCCTATGAAACCGGCAACGGCCGCTTCAAGGATTTCGATGATTCGGGCTGGGATGACCTGGCCAGGTTCAAGGGCTTCCAGGTGCTCGATGCCTACGTCTGGAAAGACTTCCAGGTGGCCGAGCATCCGCTGAGTGTGAAGGTCGGCAACCAGGTGTTGTCCTGGGGTGAATCGCTGCTGATCCAGAACGGCATCAACGTGATCAACCCGCTGGACATCTCGGCGTTCAACCGTCCCGGCGTGGAAATCAAGGAAGGCCAGTTGCCGGTGGAGATGGTCTCCTTCAGCTTTGGCCTGACCGACACCACCAACCTCGAAGGTTTCTACCAGTACAACTGGCGCCCCAGCGTCCTCGACGGTTGCGGCACCTTCTTTGCCAGCAGCGATGTGATCCAGCCGGGTTGCGGGCCGTTGTTTCTGAGTCAGGTACAGACCGATCAACAGATGCAGGCTGCGGGTTTGTTCGCCACGTCCCGGGGCAACGAGTCGCCGTCCGACTATGGCCAGTTCGGCTTTGCCCTGCGCCAGATGATCCCGGCGCTGAACGATGCCGAAGCGGCGATCTACTACATCAACTATCACTCGCGGTTGCCGTATTTCACCATTAATGCCAGGAACACCGCCTTGCCCGGCACCTTTCCCGGTGGCATCCAGGGGCCGAGCTATGCGGCGGCCTTCCCGGAAAACATTCACCTGTATGGCATCAGCCTCAACGGCGTTGAACCTGTCAGCGGGATTTCCCTGGCCGGTGAGTTGAGCTACCGACCGAACATGCCGCTGGCGATCAACGCGCCCGACGTCAACGTCGCCGTGATTTCCGGGGCGGGGGGCAGTTCCTGGGTGCAGTTGCCGCCCGGTTTCAGCACCACCAATGGCAGCCCGTTCGATGCGTGGGAGCGCAAAGGCGTCTGGCAGGCAACCGGTTCGGCGACCCAGGCCTTCGACAACATATTGGGCGCCACCCGCCTGAGTCTGTTCGGTGAAGCCGGGGTCGTGCACATCGACGATCTCGGGGACGAGCGCCTGGGCCGCAACGCCGCGTTCGGCCGCAGCGCTCCGCGCAACGGCACGCCGTGCAACACCGTGGCCTCCGGCGTCACCAACCAGTACTGCACCGACAAGGGCTTTGCCACCGAGTGGTCGTGGGGTTATCGCCTGCGCGCCAGCCTCGAATACAGCGACGTGTTGCCGGGCATCAACCTGATTCCGGCCGTCAACTGGCGGCATGACGTCGAGGGTTATTCCTACGATCCGCAAGGGCCGTTCCAGGAAGGCCAGCAAGCCCTGGGTGTGAGCCTGACCGGCGTCTACATGAACGATTACAGCGTGGAACTGGCCTACAACGTGTTCTTCGGTTCCAACGACTACAGCACCCTCGACGACCGCGATTTCGCATCCGTCAGCCTCAAGGCAGACTTCTAAGGAGAACCGTTATGCGTATGCAATTGTGCGTGCTGGCCCTGGCCTGCACCGTCGGCCTGGCTCAGGCCAAAGGCACCGATTCGGCGGCACTGGGCAAGACCTTGACCCCCATGGGCTCGGAAATGGCAGCCAATTCCGATGGCAGCATTCCGGCCTGGACCGGAGGGCTTGCCGCCAACGCCGGTACCGTTGACAGCAAGGGTGGTTACAGCGATCCGTATGCCACGGAGAAACCGTTGTTCACCATCACGGCGAAGAACGTCACGCAGTACGAGAGGTTTCTCAGCCCTGGGCAAGTCGCGTTGTTCAAGCGCTTTCCCGACACCTACAAGATGAACATCTACCCGACCCATCGCAGCGCCAACCTGCCCAGGGACGTGCTGACGGCAAGCCGCGACAACGTTGCCAAAACCAGCATGGCCGACGGCGGTAACGGTCTGCATGACTACGCCCGGGGCATTCCGTTTCCGCTGCCCACCGAAGGCCTGGAGGTGATGTGGAACCACATGACCCGTTACCGGGGCGGCAGTTATGAGCGCATCAGCAGCTCGGCATTGGTGCGTGAAAACGGCGCCACCAGCTATGTGCGCAACCAGTCGCTGATCAACTTCGCCGACACCGTCGGTGGGCTGGAGCCGGGCTCGAACATCCTGTTCATGTTCAAGAGCCGGGTGCTGGAACCGGCGCGTCTGTCCGGTGAGGCGGTGCTGGTGCACGAGCCGATCGACCAGGTCGCCGAGCCGCGTTCGGCCTGGCAATACCTGCCGGGGCAACGTCGCGTGCGCCGTGCACCGATGATTGCCTACGACAACAGCGCCCGCTACAGCAATGGCCTGATCACCGCCGACAACATCGACGGCTACAACGGCGCGCCGGACCGTTTCGACTGGAAACTGGTGGGCAAGCAAGAGCTGTTCATCCCTTACAACAGCTACAAGATCGGCAGCCGCGACCTCAAGTACGACGCGGTGATCAAGCCCAACCACGTCAACCAGGACCTGGCCCGCTACGAGAAGCACCGCGTGTGGGTGGTGGAGGCGACCCTCAAGCCTGGTGCGCGACACATCTACGCCAAGCGCCGCTTTTATGTGGACGAGGACAGTTGGCAGATTGCCCAGTCGGACCAGTACGACAGCCGCGGTGAGCTATGGCGCAGCGGTGAACTGCACGCGATTCAACAGTACGACCACGGCTTCACCTACAACGTGCTGGAAACCTCCTATGACCTGATCTCCGGACGCTACTACGCCGGCGGCCTGGCCAACGAAGAGACCGAACCGATGCGCGTGGGCTTCGCCGCCAAGACCGACGACTACACCCCGTCGGACCTGCGGCGCTGGGCCAAGTAACCCTTTACCAGACCATCGCACATCCAGGGTGGGAGCGAGCCTGCTCGCGATGACGGTGTGTCAGTCGACTGAAATGTTGCCTGGCACACCCTCATCGCGAGCAGGCACGCTCCCACAGGAGACGGTGGTGTGTTCTGTATCTGCCAAGGAGATCTACCGTGCGCTACTGGTTATCCGCTCTTGCCCTGGGCGCAAGCCTGGGCACCGTTCACGCAGCAACCCTCGATCAACCCAAGGCGAAGGCACTGGCTCAAGAGGCTTATGTATTCGCCTTCGCCACGGTCGAACACGACAAAGTGCTCAGCGCCATCGCTGCGAAGCTGCCGTTCAACCGGCTCTACAGCGAACCGCGTCTGCTCGGCCCGCAGGACAACAAAGTCGTGTCGCCGAACAACGACACCTTCTATTCCCGGGCCTTGCTGGATTTACGCGGCGAACCGATGGTGCTGGACGTGCCGGCCGTGCAAGGTCGCTACTACAGTTTTCAACTGGTGGACATGCGCACGGACAACCTCGACTACATCGGCACTCGCGCCACGGGTGACCAGGCGGGGCGCTACCTGATTCTCGGGCCGGACTGGAAAGGGCCAGTGCCATCGGGTTTCAGCGCTGTGATTCGCTCGCCGAGTCGGCTGGTATTCCTGTTGGGGCGGACCGAAGTCAAAGGCGAAGCGGATCAGAAAGACGCCGCGCAAGTGCTGAAGGGCTACGCCTTGCAACCGCTGTCCACAGTGAGTGGCGGCGCGGCGCCTGAACCGTTGGCACCGCTGCAACTGCCAGCGTATGCGGACACCAGGCAAGGGCCCGCGCAGGCGCTGTTCAACACCTTCAACGCGCTGGCACCCTTGCATCAATGGACCGCCAGCGAGCAAAAGAAACTGGCCCGTTTCGCCGCCATCGGCGTGAACCCGGGGAGCGAATTTCAGGCCCCGGCGGACTTGAGCGAAGCCGTCGCCCAAGGTGCCGAAGCCGGCCGCGAGCAGGTGCGCGCAGCGTCGAGCCAGTTGTCAGTGGAGCAGCAGGGCTGGTTCCCGTCGCCTTCCAATGTTGGCAAGTTTGGTGACGACGACCTGACCCGTGCCGCGGTCGCCTGGCGTTACATCTACGCCAACGATGCGGTGGAAGCGCTGTACCCGATGGCACTGCACGATGCCGAGGGGCAGACGCTCGACGGTCGACATGCCTATCGCCTGCATTTCCCCGCCGGGCAATTGCCGCCGGTGAATGCGTTCTGGTCGCTGACCTTGTATGACGGCAAAACCCAGTTGCTCGCCGCCAACCCGATCCAGCGTTACGCGTTGGGCGATCGCAGCCCTGGTCTACAATACGATGCCGACGGCGGCTTGACCCTGATCCTGCAAGCCGATGCGCCCAAGGCTGCGCCGCAGGGCAACTGGCTGCCGACGCCGCAAGGTCCGTTCAACCTGCTGTTGCGCCTGTACCTGCCCAAGGGCGGGGCACTGGACGGGAGTTATCAGTTGCCGACGATTGCGAGGATCGAATCATGAACCTGATTTTCAGTCGCCGCCGGGTGCTGGGCGGCATGGGGGTATTGGGAGCAAGTCTGATGTTCCCACGCTGGTTGCTGGCCGCTGATTCCGATGACCTGCGGCAGATTGCCAAAGAGGCGTGGATTTACGCGTACCCCATGCTCATGCATTACCAGACCATGGAAAAACAGGCGCTCAACCCGGCCGCGCCAGAGTACGTTGGCGGCTTCAACCGCTTTCGTCATTACAGCGAGTTGTTTACCCCGAACAACCGCGACATCGTCACGCCGAACAACGACACACCGTACTCCTGGGCCTGGCTCGACCTGCGCAGCGAGCCGCAAGTGTTGAGTGTGCCGGCCGTGCCTGACGACCGCTATTACGTGCTTCAACTGGTCGACCAGTACACCCATAACTTTGCTTATGTCGGCGTGCTCAGCACCGGTCGCGATGCGGGGAATTACCTGATCGCCGGACCCGACTGGCAAGGCCCGACACCCGACGGCGTCAAGGCCGTACTGCGCAGTGAAACCGAAATCGTCATGGTGCTTGGGAGAACGGGCCTGAAAAACGCCGGGGACCTGCCAGCGGTGCGTGCCTTGCAACAGCAGTACGGTTTGCGTTCGTTGCATGAGTACATCGGTAGTGCACCGCCTGTGGCTGCGCCAGCCATTGGCTGGCAACCCTGGGACAGCAAGACCGGGTTGGGGCTGGAGTTTATCCCGGCGCTGAACCAGATCCTCAGCCTGTGTCCCACGCAACCGTCCGAACAAGCCTTGCGCGCACGCTTTGCACGCATCGGCATCGTTCCCGGCCAGGGTTTCGACCCGGCGACGTTGCCGCAAGCAACGCGCGAGGCACTGCTCGCCGGGATTCAGGACGCCCAGGCGCAGTTGCAAGTTGCGGTGAGCCAGGTACGTACCACCCTCGGTCTGTTCGGCACTCGCCAAGCGCTGAACGGCAATTACCTCAACCGCGCTGTCGCGGCGAATGTCGGCATCTACGGCAACAGCGTGGAAGAGGCCTTCTACACCGGCGCTCGCCTGGATAATCAGGGGCAACCCTTGCAGGGCGGGCGTAGTTATCGCCTGCGTTTCGCACCGGGGCAATTGCCACCGGCCAGCGAGTTCTGGTCGCTGACGTTGTATGACTTGCCGGACCGGCAATTGGTGGCCAACCCGATCAATCGTTACTGCCTGAGCAGCCGGGATCGTTTGCAAGAGGATGCGGATGGTGGGTTGAAGTTGATCTTGCAGAACGCCGCTCCGCCTGTGCAGAGCAACTGGTTGCCGACGCCGGCAAGCGGGGCGTTCACTCTGGTCCTGCGTCTGTATGGGCCCGGGCAGCAGGTGGTCAATCAGCGTTGGCAAATGCCGGTGGTTGAAGTGGTGTCTGCCTGAGCCGCGCTCCTGCATTGGATTTGTGTCATTCACACGTGTTGTGGACAACCCTGGATCCCTGTGGGAGCGGGCTTGCCCGCGAAAGCGGTGTGTCAGGCGGCGTGGATTTTTACGGGTGTACATATCCGTTTCTTCGGTAACGGCGGCTGATGGTTTCGCCCTTACGGCGACTCACTTTTTTTACAAGCGCCTAAAAAAAGTAAGCAAAAAAACGCTCGCCCCTGACGTACGGC
>NZ_JBFREX010000084.1:0-7130 GCF_052114525.1 Pseudomonas sp. KB_15
ATGCAACAGGAAACCGTTAAAGGTCAACAGCACAACGATGCCGATTTTGGCTTGCAGTTTTGGATTGAGGAAATACTCCATYCCCTTGCCGGCATAATCGATCCCGACAATACCAATGCCCGTAATCCAAAGMGCTACAAGTGCAAGCGATACGGTTTTYTGAAGACTTTCCATGTGCGCGTCATCRTGGTGACCTGATGCATCTCCCTTCAGGAGTTGCTTGACCATTGCAATGTCACTGGTCAAAACCAGCCCKATTGCCACACAGCAGGCGATAAGATGRAAATATACAACGCCCAARCGCAMATATTCCACGGTGGACGAAGAAAGCATACTAAGTTCCATGGTTGCCTCTTGGCTTAAATAGTGAATCAACATGGCTATCGGCACGGCTTGATTGGAATTTACCGTTGCTGACTGCCATTTAGATCCAGCAATTTTTATCAGTTAATCTTGCGGCATTACGCTGGCAAGATAATGGTGAGTTTCGCGAATGAACTTTTAATCATTCGATCATGTCAATTTTCAGGTAACAAAAAACATCATTCGCACTGAGTGCATATGAGGTTTAACTTCCGCTTCTGGAGGGCCGGCGAGGCCCAGAACCCGATCGACGGGCGGATCAGGCAATGCTGGTGGGGTCGGCGGGGCTTCCACCCCATTCGAGGAAACGGATCTTGTGAACTTCGCCCTCACTGTCTTCGTAGACCAGGGTCACCGGTACCACGCCGGTCTTGTCGGATGTATCGGTACGTTGCAGTACCCGTTTTACATCGATGTCCATTCCGTAGTGGTATTCGACGGCTGAGACATGCGCGCCGGGTTCTTGCAGGCCGTTCTGGTCAAACACACTTGGCGCGAGACTGGAAATCACGGCACTTACTACTGTAGCTATATTCATAAGGCTGTACCTCTTTTGAAGTTCGCTTAACGGGGACTTAATGTGACACATGGTGAGCGTGAAGTTCACTTTACCGCGACGAACGTGCCCGCCTGCAAAGCCTGTAGTGGCTGCAAACTCCCGGCAATTCCCCGCGCTTGACGCCTCTCGACCATTCGTCCTTTAACCCCCGGATTTGTTGGCCAAAGTCCATTTCTGAAGGAGGTCATGACATGTCATGACGGATTTTTCGCGCGGTGGTTGTGACAGTACATGGACCGAAAACGCCTGCTATCGAGCCTGGGGAGAAACATCGGGTATTGGCCGATTACTGCCTGTCCCGGAGGGCTGAAATCGACCCATTGCAGAGATTTACCATTGCAACAATCAGCCAAATGACGATCACTGTCACCGATGTAGAAAGCCCAGTGCCAGGCTGGGCTTCGGTTAGTGGGTTTCCTCACATCTGTGGAGGCCAGTTATGTGATTCATCCTGGCATTCCTTGCACCAGGTGTAGAGCGCGTCATACATGATCAGACCGTGTGCCAGCATTTCATGGTCGTCGGCAAAGCACCGCGATAACCCTAGTGAAATCGCGTACAGCCCGGCAGATTGTGGGGTCAGTTCCAAGTGTGAAGTGTCTGCACCGCGCACGATCCTGGCCAGATTCTGCAACGCAGGCTCATTGAGTTGGTACTTTTTCAGAAACGCATCGAAGCTGCACAATTCGCCCTCGTGGGTAAGCTCAATGCCCGGAATGTCGTAGGGAACTGCATCTTTCTGCGCTGCAACCCGCAGCACATCACCGCTGGGCACGTATAGAAACTCGGGCTGAGGATCAATAAACCGGGTGATTAGCCAGGGACAGGCAATACGGTCAATCTTGGGTCGTTCACGGGTAACCCACCTCATCAGACACCTCCTGCCTAGTTCAGTAGGCTGGGTGATCGGGCGAGCCCAATGCCCGCCAGAGATTGCGAATCAACGGGTGTTCTCTAGTGCAGCAGATGCACTGCCAAGCCGACGAGCGCACAGCCCATCAACACCTGGATGACGCCCCGCTTGAAGCGAAACAAGGCAATCGCGGCGCCGATCGCGATCAACGCTGAAGGCCAGTCGAGGTTGCCGCTGAAACCCTTTGGCCAAAGCACGTGATAGCCGAAGAAACACGCCAGATTGAGGATCACTCCAACCACTGCGGCGGTAATGGCGGTCAGTGGCGCAGTGAACTTGAGTTCGTTGTGGGTCGACTCCACCAGCGGGCCACCCGCGAGGATGAACAGGAACGAGGGCAGGAAGGTGAACCATGTCACCAAGGCTGCCGCGACAGCGCCAGCCAGAAACACCTGATCGGCCCCGAATACTTGCGAGACATAGGCCCCGACAAAACCCACGAAGGCCACCACCATGATTAGCGGGCCAGGTGTGGTTTCCCCCAGAGCCAGGCCGTCGATCATCTGAGTCGGGGTTAGCCAGCCATAGTGACCGACCGCGCCTTGGTAGACATACGGGAGCACAGCGTAGGCTCCACCAAAGGTCAGCAACGCTGCCTTGGTAAAGAACCAACCCATTTGGGTCAAGGTGCCCTCCCAGCCAAAGACAACAGTCAAAACTCCCATTGGTAACGCCCATAACCCGGCGCCAATAAATGCCAGCGTTGCCAGTTTCAACCAACTGAACCGGGCATGTTCCGGGGAGGGGGTGTCATCATCGATCAAGGCCGGGCCGAAGGACTTTTCCGTAGCGCTATGGCCACCGGTTCTGAACTTCTCGGGCGTCAGACGTCCGCCGACGTAACCGATCAATGCGGCTCCCAGCACAATCAGCGGGAACGGAACATTGAACGCGAAGATGGCGGTGAATGACGCCGCCGCTATCGCCCACAGCCAATTATTTTTCAAAGCCCGAGAGCCGATCCTATGGGCCGCCTGCACCACAATGGCCGTCACGGCGGGCTTGATCCCATAGAAGAGCCCGGCCACCACGGGCACTTCGCCGAACGCGATATACATCCATGACAGAGCGATCAGGATGAACAATGAGGGCAGCACAAACAGTGACCCCGCAATCACTCCGCCCCAGGTTCTATGCATCAGCCAGCCGATATAGGTTGCCAACTGCTGGGCCTCCGGCCCAGGCAGCAACATGCAGTAGTTGAGGGCATGCAGGAACCGGCGCTCGGATATCCAGCGCCGCCGCTCTACCAACTCCTGGTGCATGATCGAAATTTGTCCTGCTGGCCCACCGAAACTGATGAACCCCAGCTTCAGCCAGAACCAGAATGCCTCACGCAAACTGATCGGTTCAGGCTTCGACAGGTTATCTTCAACTGCTGATGCCAAAACCTTACTCATTGGGTTGTTCCTCTTTCACGAATCCGGCGAGCAGTCCGTCGAAGATGGCGCTCGCAGCAGCCAGCAAATGGTCGTCGTGGATAATGGTTTCGCGTAGCCCCGCAAGCACGCGCTCGATGCCGGCAGCTTCCACCGGTTGAATGCCTCCGACATCGAGGTAATGCACCAAAGCCGCAATGCGGTTCAGGCCGGACTCTTGAAGCTCAAAACTGGCTTGCAAGGTTTCGAAGCTCACGCGGTTGCCGACATGACTGAAAGCCGCGTCATCGAAGTCGAAGCCCAACGCATCGCCCGGACAGTCCTGTGGAGTGTCCAGCCAGAGGATCTGAGCGTCAGGGTCAATGAAGCGACGGATCAGCCAGGCACAGGCCAGGCGGTCAACCCAAGGACGCTTGCGGGTTGCCCAGACACGCCCCTGATAATCGTCACGGTTGAGTGCTGTTATGGGTTGGTTGCGGCTGTGTGGCTCGTCTGGAGACAGGGCTCTGCTGACGGCAATTTCAAGCTCCTGCAAGGCTGCGTCAATCTGCTGCTTCGGCTTACCAGGGAAGTAATCGATGTTGGTCAGCTGGTCGTAGGCTTTGCGCAGTCTGCGCACCTGTTTCGTGATGGCCAATGCGTTTTCAGGATTGAGCTGCCCACGGCATTCTTCGATCTCTGCGTGTAGCTTGCCGTAGTCATCGCTACGGTCGAACAACTGGACAAAACGCTCACCGTCAGGATCTGTGACAGGCAGGATAAATGCGGTGCCGTTGATGGCCAGGATGTCGCGCTCGACAGCTGCGAGCGCTTCGCGACAGACACGGGTATCAGGCAAGAGATAGACACCATCACGCAGGACCGCCGCACCAGCAGTTTTCAGAGCACGCCAGGCTCGCATGCGTTCGGTGGCATTGGCGGTGGGTAAGCCGAGAATCAGTGCTAGCCAATTGGACATGTAGAGATCACTAATTATTCTGTAGTGATGGCTACATTAGCTCTGGTTTCAGTGTTTGAAAAGCCGTCCTTCAGAAACAGGATTCTGGCGAGGCTGGCTGGAGAGCAGTCGCCTTTGTGCCAGTGATCCCACATCAATTTTTTCTGGCTTTCGGTGTAATAGATTCGCGGTCTCTGTTTCATCTGCAACACGCCTTCTGCCTACACAGAATTTGGTTGTGTTGCACCCGAGTCAGCTGCCAAGAAATGGGCGATTCTCTTCTCGAATGACGCGAGCGGCATCATCGTATAGAAACGGGAGAAACATATAACGGCGACCTTGGGTTACAGGAGTGGCTTCGTGCAAAAGTGAACACGAAAACACCACAGCTCCTCCTGCTGGAGCACTGTAAAGCGCGTTTCCAAACTCTGGAAAATGCAAAAAACCGCCTTCGTACTCTCCCGAATTAAGAAACAGGGAAACGGCAAAACGGCGATGCGCTGTGCCCTTCGTGGTGTTATCCCTATGGGGCCGGAAATGCCCGCCTTCCTCGCTGTTGTAGCAGGCCACCAGATAGCGCTCCATTCGGGTCGCATTGAACTGGAACGCTTTATGCAGCTGTGGAAGCAGACGGTTGGCTATACGCAACGAACATGCTTTGGATAGAGCCTTGTCTTCAATAGTGCAGTCACGACGTTGCTTGTGGCCATGGTCGGTGATGTGGACGGTTTTGCCCGACTGCTCCACCATAAACCCGGATTCCTCTCCGCCACGTTCGTCGTAGTAACTTATTAGTGCTTTACACAGTTTGGGCTCGAATATCCGGGGAATCACCAAGACTGGTGCGTGTGGAGTGGCGGCATGTGGCGGCGCCAGTGCGGGTAATCTATCCAGAAAGCGCATTAACGAGGGTACATGGTTATCAACCGGTGTCTCTATCGGGACGATGGCCAGGACACGTAGTGCAGGATCCAGCACGTAGGTCATTTGCCTGATGCTGCCGTCCGGCTGCAATGTACCGTAGAGCTCACTGACTGACCGATCGAAGTCCCAGATGAAGCGCATGCCAGGTATCGAACTTTCTACCCGCTTCAGCTTTTCATCATCTGGATCTACGGACACACCAAAGAAGCAGACGTGATCGTCATTGAACCGCTGGCGATGGGCCCGAACACCTTCCAGAACTTTCATTGATGCGGGATCGGCCGCAGAACCGAAAAAAGAAAGCACTACATACCGACCGGCAATAGTGTCGAAAGAAAAGCACTCTCTTTGCTGGGTGCGGCAATTGAACCAGGGGGCAGGTCCACCGACCGAAAACGCTGTGGCGCGCATCACAACTCCTTGCCCGCAGGCAGTGGGCCGCTATCAGGAATAAAGCCAGGAGACTAATGCTGAGCACAGCTTTTCTCCAAAAAGTGCCGCGTACAAACGGGCTTACGGTGCCGCTCGTTGCGATGCCAACGCAGGAAGAACTCCAGGCACTCGCGGCTTGCAGGTAAAGCTAGTTCAGYCTTGCCGAAGCTGCCCGGTTGCCCATGCGACGTGATCCCGTGAGCGGGCTGACGAACTATTTGGTGTCAGTAATGCTGGCTTAATATTGATTCGCTGATATCACGCGCAATCGGCACCTTGCCCAAGGCAACCGAGGGCGTGCGTTCAATTGATTGTTAGTACTATTTCTCACGGCTACACTCCAACCCCATGAAACGCTACCTGCGGTTTTGCCTCATTTTCGTGATTAGCCTGGCGCTTCCCCTCAGCGGGATGGCGGGCGTTCAGGCACCGACAGAACCTTGCCCGATGAAGACGATGGGCATGGCGATGATGGACGACATGGGGATGGACTGCTGCAACGATATGAAAAGCCCGACCGAGCACGGCAAGCCCTGCAAACCGGGCCAGGAATGCAAGACTGGCGGTATGCTGCAAGTCTCGATCAGCAAACCACCTGTTGCGTTGTACAGCCCTGTAGTGCTTTCCTCTTCCAGCGATTCCATGCCTGTATCGACCCCGTCCGGGGTATGGCGACCGCCTCGCGTTTGATTCCTGTCCCACATTGAGCCTCATTCCGTTTTAGCGGGATGGCATAGCTGTGCGCATGTCTTTTGGTGCGTGCAGTGGATCATCACAGGAATCGTAAACATGAACTCCAAGTGCTATTGCACGGGTTGGTCCCTCGTGGCCGGTCTGGCGGCAAGCGTACTGGCATTGCCGAGCTTCGCTGGTGCATTGACACTCGACGAAGCGCTGCGGCTGGCGGAAAACAATGCTCCGTCGCTAGCGGCACAAGACGCCAAAATTCAAGCTGCCAGCAGCGTAGCCATTCCAGCCGGTGAACTGCCTGACCCCAAGCTGCTGCTGGGTGTGCAGAACTACCCCGTGGGTGGTCCGGATCGCTGGAGCATCGACCAGGACTTCATGACCATGCAAATGGTCGGGGTCAGGCAAGAAATGCCGAACAGCGCCAAGCGCAAAGCGCGCATTGAAGTTGCCGATGCAGCCGTTGATCGCGCTGCGGCAGAGCGTCGAGTCGAGCGTCTGAAGGTACGCCAGTCTACGGCGTTGGCCTGGATCAGCAGCTACTCGGTTGAGCGTAAAGATGCGCTGTTCCAGGACTTCTACAAAGAAAACCGCCTGCTGACCGAGACCGTCCGCGCCCGGATTGCCGGTGGCCGCGCTCAACCTGCTGATGCCGTGACACCCAAGCAGGAGGCGGCTCAACTGGCAGAGCAGCAAGACGATCTGATTCGCCAGAGAACACAAGCACGAGCGGCCCTCAAGCGCTGGATTGGTCCCGCCGCCAACGAAAAGCCTGCAGGTCGCCTGCCGGAATGGCCGGTCGATACCTCAAGCTACTCCCATAAACTGCAACACCATCCCGAGTTGGCAGCGTTTGTGCCGATGACCCGCGAAGCGCAAGCCAAGGTTCGTGAAGCCGTGTCGCAGAAGCAGCCGGACTGGAGCTGGGAACTGGAT
>NZ_JBFREX010000085.1:0-6899 GCF_052114525.1 Pseudomonas sp. KB_15
CGATGACGGTGTATCAGGCGACATTGATATCGACAGAAAGGACGCCATCGCGAGCAAGCTCGCTCCCACAGGTTTACATCAGTGCAGCTTGAGCCGTGGCTCTGTGCCGCGTCCGATCTTGCTGCCGAGCATCAGCATCGCCGTGCGGAACGGCCCGTACAGCGCCATCTGGTGCATGCGGTACAGCGACACGTAGAACATCCGCGCGAGCCAGCCTTCGAGCATCACGCTGCCGGTGAGGTTGCCCATCAAGTTACCCACAGCCGAAAAACGCGACAGCGAGATCAGCGAGCCGTAGTCGGTGTACTTGTACTCCGGCAACGCCTTGCCTTCGATGCGCAGTTTCAACGATTTGGCCAGCAATGAAGCCTGTTGGTGAGCGGCCTGGGCACGTGGCGGCACATTGCGGTCGCTGCCCGGTTGCGGGCAGGCGGCGCAGTCACCGAACGCGAAGATGTTCTCGTCACGGGTGGTTTGCAGGGTCGGCAGCACTTGCAGCTGATTGATGCGGTTGGTTTCCAGGCCATCGATGTCCTTGAGGAAACCCGGTGCGCGAATCCCTGCGGCCCAGACTTTCAGGCTGGCCTTGATCACGTTGCCATCGGCGGTGATCAGGCTGTCTGCCGTCACTTCGCTGACCGCGGCATTGGTCATGACGTTGACCCCGAGTTTCTCCAGGGTTTTATGCACCGGCCCACCGATACGCTCGGGCAGGGCAGGTAATACCCGTGGCCCGGCTTCGATCAGGGTGATGTGCATGTTTTCCGGTTTGATCCGGTCCAGGCCATAGGCCGCCAGTTCATGGGCGGCGTTGTGCAGCTCGGCGGCCAGCTCGACCCCGGTGGCACCGGCACCGACGATGGCCACGCTGATTTGTTCGACCGCGTCGGTTTGCCCTGCGTGAGCACGCAAGTAGTGATTGAGCAGTTGCTGGTGGAAACGCTCGGCCTGTTTGCGAGTGTCGAGGAACAGGCAGTGTTGCGCCGCGCCCTGGGTGCCGAAATCGTTGGTGGTGCTGCCGACGGAGATCACCAGCGAGTCGTAAGGCACTTCGCGGGCTGGCACCAGTTCCAGGCCGGCTTCGTCATAGGTGGCGGCCAGCTGGATTTTCTTGCGCGCGCGATCGAGCCCGCTCATGCGCCCCAGCTGGAACTCGAAGTGGTTCCATTTGGCCTGGGCGACATAGTTGAGTTCGTCTTCGGAAGAGTTCAGGGAACCGGCCGCCACTTCGTGCAACAACGGTTTCCAGATGTGGGTCAGGTTCGCGTCGACCAGCATCACACTGGCCGTGCCGCGCTTGCCCAGAGTCTTACCCAGACGGGTAGCCAACTCCAGACCGCCGGCGCCGCCGCCGACAATAACAATACGATGGGACATAGGGATAACTCGCAAGGCTAAAAGAAATCGGTGCAATTACCCGAGCGAGCGCAAGGCAGCTCATAGCGTCAGGTAACTGATAAGTCGGCTCAACAGGCCCAGACCAATGGTCACTGCCAGCACCAGCACCAGGAGCATCCACGGCCGGAATGGCCGGCGCTCGACTTGGTGCTGGGACAGTTGCAGGTACTCTTCGACATGCTTCTGGTCGTCGGGGTTCAGGCGGCTGGTCATATCGGGCCTCGTCAGGGGTAGACGTTGCTTAATGTGTAGAAGCTACAGGGAAATGATTCCCCTGTGAACGGAGCTTAGCTGTTGAGCGGGGAGGGGGCGCGGTTTACAGGCTGATCCCGACATCAAAAACAATGCTGCGCCCCAGGTTGCTGCGCAAGAAGTCCGGCGCTTCCGGGTGAGCGAACAGCACGCGGGCAAATGTCGGTCCAACCAATGACAACGAACGCCAACCCTGGCGCAGGTATTCGGTCGGCGGCGGGAAATGGCTGTTGAGGTCCAGCACTTCGCGTTTGAGGCTGGCGAAGGCAATGATGTCCAGCTCACCCAGATCCATGCCGCGTTCTTTGTAGTTGTGCGCTTTTTTGCGCAAGGTCGGCGCCAGTCTGAGCAAAAACTCATTGGCCGGTATGCGCCGGGGCTTGGCTTCGCGGCGCACCAGTTGGCTCAGGGAAAACGCGCTGCGGCGCCTTTGCAGTTCGTTGCGCCATTCATCATTGAGGCGCCGGCCTTCGTCGAGCACGAAGAACACCTCGAAACTGGCATCGCGAAACAACACATCCGGTGGCTCCCCGGCGGGGGCAAATTCATCGGCACGATAGGGAATATTCAAGCCTTGCAGCAGGCGCTGGCAAACCCAACGCTCACGCTCCCATTTGCGGGCATTGGACAGGAATGCGTTGGCCTGCTCGGCGGCGATGGTCAGCAGGCGTAAATAATCTGAGTCATCCATAGGCCCAAGCTTAGCGTTCAATTGCGACAAGCAGAAAGCTTTGCATCGGCTGGAGCAACTTTGTCGCCGTAGTAGACTGCCGGGTATCGGGCCTGAACAATCAGGGAGTCTGCGGTGAAGGACAGAGGATTGGCCACATGATTGGTGCAGAGCTACTGACACTGGAAACGCTGTCAGTCGGCTGGCTGATTTACCTGCCAGCGCTGATCTGGGCGGTCTGCCGCGCCCCATGGGTTGAGCTGTTCACCGACAGTCGGCGCCAGCATTTGCTGTTCGGGACGGTATTTGCGCTGTTTCTGCTGTGGCTGGTGCGGCGGGATTTCGATACTGGCGTTTCATATCACTTTATCGGCATGACGGCGGTGACCCTGCTGCTGGACTGGCCGCTGGCGATCGTCGGCGGGCTGGTGGCGCAAGCGGGGCTGGTGCTGCTGGGGCGTCAGGACCTTACGGCGATGGGAGTGAATGGCGCGCTGTTCATTCTGTTGCCGGTACTGGTCACTGAATGCTGCGCGATTCTGGTGGAGCGTGCGCAGCCAAAAAACCTCTTCGTGTACATCTTCGTCTCCGGTTTCTTTGCCGCGGCACTTTCGGCGTTGCTGTGTCTGGTGCTGGCGCTCACGGTGTTGTGGTACGACGAGTTGTTTGCCATGCCGTACTGGCTCGAGGATTTTGTCGGTTACCTGTGGCTGATCATCTTTCCCGAGGCGTTTATCAACGGCATGGTGGTCAGTGCGCTGGTGGTGTTCTGCCCGGAATGGCTGGAGACGTTCAATCGCACCCGCTACCTCTCGGCACCGTGGAAAGACGACGACCCCAAGCCTTGATCCGGATCAAGGCCTGAAATCACCGCAGTCGGGATCAATGACGCGGGTCGAAGTCGCCGCTGAACATCTCGTCCTCGGCATCGGGAGCCACTGGAATCTTGTGCTCTTCGGACGCCCAGGCACCCAGGTCGATCAGTTTGCAGCGGTCGGAGCAGAATGGTCGGAATTTACTCTCGGCCGTCCATTCCACGGGGGCGCCACAGGTTGGGCATTCGACGGTTGTTGGTTGGCTCATGACTGGCCTCCACGCAAAGAAAGATAAAAGTGATGCAGGCGTTCGACCTCGCTGTTCAGCCAGGCAAGGTCGCGGTCATTGACCACGACGTCGTCGGCATGGCTCACGCGATCCTGGCGGCTGGACTGGGCCTTGAGGATCGCCTGGACTTGCTGCTCGCTGGTCTGGTCACGTTGCAGGGTGCGTTCGATCTGCAATTGTTCGGGCGCATCGATCACCAGCACCCGTTGGGTCATGGCGTATTGCCCGGACTCGATCAGCAGCGGCGAAACCAGAATTGCATAGGGCGATTTTGCCAGCGCCAGGTGGTGAGCGATTTCCTCGCCGATCAGTGGATGCAGGAGGGCCTCCAGCCAGCGGCGTTCTTCGGGAACCTCGAAGATCAACTTGCGAAGCGCAGCGCGGTCCAGTTGCCCGTCGGATTGCAACACGCCGGGGCCGAAGTGTTCGGCGATTTGTGTCAGTGCCGGGCGGCCAGGTTCAACTACCCAGCGAGCGGCATGATCGGCGTCGACCACATGCACGCCCAGATCGATGAAGTGTTGGGCAGCCGCACTTTTACCGCTGCCGATGCCGCCGGTCAGGCCGAGAATCCAGGGTTTTTCCACAGGGGTATTCATTTCAAACCGACAAACTGCCAATAGAGGTCGGTTATTTGACCACCCCAGAGCAAGGCAATCCAGCCGGCAATAGCCAGATAGGGACCGAAAGGGATCGGCGTTGAAGTTTTTGCATTGCGCAAGCGCAGGGTTATCAGCCCGATAATGGCCCCCACCAGCGAGGACAGCAGGATGGTCAGCGGCAGAATCTGCCAGCCACCCCAGGCGCCGAGCATCGCCAGCAGCTTGAAATCACCGTGGCCCATGCCGTCCTTGCCCGTGATCAGCTTGAATAGCCAGAACATCGACCACAGGAGGGTGTAACCGGCTATCGCACCCCATAACGCCTCGTGCAGCGACACGAACAGGCTGAAACTGTTGACGATCAACCCCAGCCACATCAACGGCAGCACCAGTACGTCCGGCAATATCTGATGTTCGGCGTCGATCAGGCTCATCGCCAGCAAACCCCAGCTCAGGATCAGCACCAGGCCGGCCGGCCAACCGAAACCGAAGTGCCAGGCAACAAACGCCGACAACAGCCCGCAAGCCAGTTCGGTCAACGGATAGCGCGGGCTGATCGCTGCCGCACAGGCTGAACAGCGGCCGCGCAAAAACACATAACTGAGCAGCGGGATGTTTTCCCAGGCGCGGATCCGGTGATCGCAGTGCGGGCACTGGGAGTGGGGCAGCAACAGGTTGTAGGTCGGCAGCGGCGTTTCGCCAGGCAGCCCGAGAATGTCATGGGCCTGCTCACGCCAGTCGCGTTCGAGCATTTTCGGCAGGCGCCAGATCACGACATTGAGGAAGCTGCCGACCAGCAGGCCGGTGATGCCTGCGAGAAGGACAAAGGCCAGCGGAGAGTGAATCAGGATTTCATTCAAGGGCATGTCAGATCGCTGAGCCGAGTTGGAAGATGGGCAGGTACATGGCAACTACCAGTCCACCGACGATAACACCCAGCACCACCATGATGAACGGTTCCATCAGGCTGGTGAGGTTATCGACCATGTTATCGACGTTGTCTTCATAGAACCCCGCGACTTTGTCGAGCATGGCGTCCAGGGTCCCAGACTCTTCGCCGATGGCCGTCATTTGTATCGCCATGTTCGGAAAGACGCCGCAGGTACGCATGGCGAAATTCAATTGCATGCCCGTCGAAACGTCTTGCCGGATGCGCAGTACCGCGCGCTTGAACACGATATTGCCGGTCGCGCCGGCCACTGATTCCAGGGCCTCGACCAGTGGCACGCCGGCAGCGAAAGTGGTCGACAGTGTACGGGCGAACCGGGCCACGGCGGACTTGTGCATCAGGGTGCCCACCAGCGGCAGTTTCAGCAGCCAGGTGTCCATGCGGTCACGAAAGGCCGGGGAAGTCTTGAAGGCGTGGCGCACACCGAAGGCCATCGCGATCAGCGCGCCAAGGACCGTCCACCACCAGGCCTGCATGAATTGCGAAAGGCCAATGACCATCACGGTGAAAGCCGGCAGTTCGGCGCCAAAGCCTTTGAACACCGACTCGAACTGCGGCACTACATTGACCAGCAGAATCCCGGTGACAATCGCCGCGACGAGCACCACCACCAGCGGGTAGGTCATGGCTTTCCTGATCCTGGCCTTGAGACTTTCGCTTTTTTCCTTGTAGGTCGCGACCCGCTCCAAAAGGGTGTCGAGGGCACCGGCCTGCTCGCCGGCATCCACCAGGTTGCAATACAGTTCATCGAAATACCGGGGCTTCTTGCGCAGGGCGGCGGCAAAGCTGTTGCCTGCCACGACCTCCTGTTTCAGTTCGTCCACCAGCTTGCGCATGGCCGGATTGTCGAAGCCTTCGCCGATGATGTCGAACGACTGCAACAACGGCACGCCGGCCTTCATCATCGTCGCCATTTGCCGGGTGAACAGGGCGATGTCCTGGGCCTTGATGCGCTTGCCCATGTTGAACAGCGAATGGTTTTTTTTGCGAACCTTGCCGGGATTGATGCCTTGCTTGCGCAGTTTCGCCTTGATCAGCGCCGGGTTTTGAGCACTGAGCTCGCCGGTTACCTTTGTGCCTTTGCGGTCGATGCCTTCCCATGCATACACGCTGATTTTCGTTGCCTTGACCGTCATGTTCAGTCCTGGGTAATCCGGTTGAATTGCTCTTATAGCCTAGTCAAACGACGGAGCCAAACCAGCAAGGGTAAGGTGACAAAAAACGTCAGATAGTGCTGATCCCGGTAGTAGGGCCGGGCTTTGCGGCCGCTATGGCCCCAACCAATAGGGGCTTTGGCGTTGGCACAGGCTGTGCTGCCATGGGGCAGATCATGAGCCTTCGACTCATGCATGGAGCCTGTACATGAACAATCAAAAAGGTTTTACCCTGATCGAGTTGCTCGTCGTGGTGGCGATCATCGGGATCCTGGCAACACTGGGTCTGCCGATGTATTCCAAATACCAGGCTCGGGCCAAAGTCACGGCGGCGCTGGCCGAACTGACAGCCATGAAGGTGCCGTTCGAGGATGTGATCAACCAGGGGGACACCCCGACAATTGCCAACGTGGCGCCCGCCGGCGCGACATCGACTAACCACTGCGCCCTGTCAGTGACGGCTTCAACGTCAGAAGGGGCGGGATCAATCGTTTGTACGTTGCAGAATGCCCCGGGGGTGGTCGTGGGCAAAACCGTCACCCTGACACGGAACGAAACTAAAGGCTGGTCGTGTAAAGGCACCGTATCCCAGGATTATTTGCCTAAAGGGTGTTCCGGTCCTGCGACATGAATAGCTGAATCTAGTCCCCGCCATCGCGTAATACCGATCAGTTAAGCCACAACGCAATCTGTAGCAGCTGCCGAAGGCTGCGTCCGGCTGCGCAGCAGTCGTAAAATCAGAGTTCGCGGTACGTCAGAGAGATCGTGCA
>NZ_JBFREX010000086.1:0-6121 GCF_052114525.1 Pseudomonas sp. KB_15
ACGAAGTTGGCAACACCGGCTTTCAATGCCGCCTGGGCGGTATTGAGCGTACCCACCACGTTGTTCAGCACACCTTCAGCGATGTTGTGCTCAACCATCGGCACGTGTTTATACGCCGCCGCATGATAGACAGTGTCTACATGCCAGGTTTTCATCACATCGAGCAACTTCTCCGGATTGCGCACGGAACCGAGAATAGGCAATAAACGTACAGACAAAGACTCACGGGCAACCCGTTGCTCAAGCTCGGACAAGATGCTGTAGAGATTGAACTCACTGTGCTCGAACAACAGCAGCGTCGTTGGATGCAATGCAAGAATCTGCCGACATAACTCTGAACCGATCGAACCGCCGGCCCCGGTGACCAGAACAGACTGTCCCTTGATGCAATGCTCAAGCAGCTCACCCTGGGCTGGAACGGTATCCCGGCCCAGCAGGTCGGCGATGTCCACTTCCTGGATGTCATCGACCTTTACCCGCCCGCTGGCCAGGTCCATGAAACCGGGAACGCTTCGAACGTGGAGCGGGAAACCTTCGAGATAACCAAGAATTTCCCGGCGCCGCCCACGGTTGGACGACGGGATGGCCAGCAGGATTTCCTGAGCCCCGGTGTTATCGATCATCTGCTGGATATGTTTGGGTTTATAGACCTGCAAACCGGAAATAACCCTGTCGGCAATCCCGCTATCATCATCGATAAACGCCACCGGACGCATGACTCGCCCCATCCGCAAGGCAGCAACCAGCTGGTTACCGGCTGCCCCCGCACCGTAAATGGCGACTTTCGGCAAACCATCGTCACGACTGGCAAACGGAACGTGCTGGGCAGCACTGAACCAGTCACCCAAAAAGTATTGACGCATGACCAGGCGAAGCCCGCCGATCATGATCAGACTCAACCACCAGTAGTTGAAAATGATTGAGCGTGGAACGACGTTTTGGTGATTGCTGTACCAGTATACGACAACGCCTAAGATCAACGATGCCAAGCTGACCGCCTTGATGATCGCGATCAACGCATCATTGCCGAAGTAGCGCATGACAGCACGGTACATGCCAAAGCGAATGAAAAGAGGAATAGCAATCACAGGAGCGCTAATAAATAGCCAGACGTGCGGAATAAACGAGTTGACCATCTCGTCTGGTCCCAGACGCACAATAAACGCCATCCATAAGGCTACCCACACAAGAACGACGTCGGCCGCAACCTGAATGAGCCGTTTTTGACGGCGTGGCAGCTCAAGCAACAGTTTGCGCAATTTATCCATAACTCCGTCGTACACCTCGAACCGCTCACCTGTTGATCGTGCTGACGAGTGTACGTCTGCGACGCTCTCGTAACTTTGAAATAACTAGTCTGGTTCAAAATATTGAAACCGGTAGCGCCATAAGGGAGCTAAATCACCAGCACGAGGCGCGTGCAAGGAATGCAGGCCTCGACCGATACTACCGGCAAGAACTGAAAACCCTGAGGAGAAGGGGATCAGATATTGCGAATATCAGGCGATTTTTCGCCATCCCCTTTTCCCACCAGCAAGAACCGACTCGCACCAAAAGAAGGAAATTGTGAGGCCCCAAATAGGTCTAAGGCTTCACGACTTGCTGCATAACACTGCAAATCACCTCGCAGGTCTTTTGGATTTCAGCTTCAGTCAACGTCGGGTGTACCAAGAACATCAAGCTTGTCTAAACCAGCTCTTTCGCAATAGATAGTCGTGCTTCTGGACGCCAGCCAGTATCGTCAAATGCTTTTTCAAGGTACACCTCAGAGCAAGATCTGGAATAACATGGAACGCCAAGCGCAAAAATCCCGGACAGAATGCGATCACGAGTCCAGTCAACCGTCAACTGCTATGGCTCTACAACAAAACTCGAATAGCCATTCGTATCAGTACCTTCTCCAGACGGTACGCATAACGTAGTCTCGATAGCTATGAATAATTCGTACCACTTTTTCGGATACATTCGGCATGCTGTAATCCGCAACCAGACGCAAGCTTCGATTTTCATCGCGACCCTGGCTTTCTAGTAACTGCAATCCTTGGAGCACGCGCTCCAGCTCCAACCCCACCATCATGACAGCCGCTTCCTCCATACCTTCAGGTCGCTCATGGGCCTCACGTAAATTCAGCGCTGGAAAATTAAGAATCGAAGACTCCTCATTGATAGTGCCACTATCAGACAAGGCGGCCTTCGATGCGAGTTGCAGCTTGTTATAATCCTTGAAACCAAGAGGTTTAAGTAACCGAACATTCTTATGAAACACAACCCCAAGTGCATCGACACGCTTTTGTGTACGCGGATGCGTAGACACAATGACCGGAAGATCATATGTTTTGGCTACAGCGTTCAGCACCTCAACCAGTTTAAGGAAGTTTTTATCTGAATCGATATTTTCCTCCCTGTGTGCGCTGACAACAAAAAACTGTCCCGCCTGCAAACCGAGACGTTCCAATACATCCGACGCATCAATGCCCTCACGATAGTGGGTCAGCACTTCAAACATTGGACTTCCTGTTTTGACGACCATGTCCGGTGCAAGCCCCTCACGCAGGAGGTAGTCACGAGCTATTGTGCTATAAGTGAGATTAATGTCAGCCGTATGATCTACAATCCGACGGTTAATCTCCTCAGGAACTCGCATGTCAAAACAACGGTTACCAGCCTCCATATGAAACGTTGGAATCTTGCGTCGCTTCGCCGGGATAACTGCCATACAGCTATTAGTATCCCCCAAGACCAACATAGCGTCGGGTAATACCTCGGAAAGCATCCGATCGATCGAAATAATTACATTGCCAATCGTTTCTGCGCCAGTCGTACCTGCCGCATTCAAAAAATAATCGGGCTTCCGGATACCAAGATCCTGAAAGAAAATCTCGTTCAACTCATAATCATAATTTTGACCAGTGTGTACCAAGACGTGGTCACAGTGTCGGTCGAGAGCGACTATGACACGCGACAAACGAATAATTTCCGGGCGCGTACCTACAACAGTAACTACTTTCAGCTTTTTCATCACAATCCTCTACCTGATCGATAGGCTTCAAGGGCACACTGGCAATGCATAGGTGTCCGGATGTTCACGATCAAATATTTCATTTGCCCATAGCATCACGATCAGCTCATCATTGCCAATATTAGTGATGTCGTGGGTCCAGCCCGGCACTGTTTCAACTATTCTCGGTTGATCGCCTGTCGTCTGCAACTCGTAGAATTCGCCAGAATCGATATGACGAAAACGGAAACTTGCGGTCCCCTTAATCACAAGAAACTTTTCAGTCTTTGAATGATGGTAATGACCGCCACGTGTGATACCGGGAAACGCTGTAAAATAGGAAAACTGTCCCGAGTCCTTTGTCTTGAGCATCTCCACAAACACACCACGAGGATCTCCATACTTAGGAACCTCATAAGTAAAAGATTCAGGTGGGAGATAACTCAGATACGTTGAATAAAGAGCGCGGGGCAACCCCTCACCTACGGCTTCGCTAATAAGCGTCGACCGGCTTTCGCGAAACGCTCGCAACTGAGCAGCCAATGCGCCTACCGTTGTAGAATAAACGGGTTGAACGACAGCAGCCGACTCTTTTGAAACACGGCCGTCCATAATTGCGATAAAATGACGAACTACGTCATCAACATAAACTAATGTAAGAGAGGCATTTTCATCGTGAATATGAATAGGCAGATCATGTGCAATATTATGGCAAAAAGTTGCTACCGCTGAATTGTAATTAGGTCTTGCCCACTTCCCGAACACATTAGGGAGACGAAAAATGTGTACGTCGTTCCCATTTTTACGGGCCAACTCGCTCAATGCACTTTCCGCATCGAGCTTGCTCCGACCATACGGATTGTCTTGATCAGCCTGAGTTGACGATGTATATACAAGAGGTATCTTTCGGCTGCTAGCCGCGACGGCATCACAAACAATCCGAGTAAGATCGCTGTTACCACTCACGAATTCTTCCGGATTCTGTGGTCGGTTAACTCCCGCCAGGTGAAATACACAATCAGCTTCAGCGACTAACCCCCCAAGCAACGCCGGGTCGTCTCCGCGAACGAATGAAAGCACTTCGACATCCGCACGTTCGCGTAGATGAGCAGCAAGATTCTTGCCAATGAAACCGCTGGCACCGGTGATTAGTACCTTCATCAATCATTCCTCCGGAGTGACAATTTCACCGCGCTGGATGGCCTTCATGAAATCCAGCTTAAGCAACAATTTCTGCATACCCGCTACATCCAGGCGCTGAGTATTATGAGAATTATAATCCTCCATCCGAGAAATTTTTTCTTCACCCTGCTCAACAAACTTACTGTAGTTCAAATCCCGCAAGTCAGGCGGGACACGGAAATAGTCACCCATATCCTCCGCGCATGCCATTTCCTCGCGACTCAGAAGCGCTTCATAGAGCTTCTCGCCGTGTCGAGTTCCTATAACCTGGATTGGGTGATCAGGTTTACCGACCATCTGCGTCAATGCCTGCGCAAGGACCTCTACCGTAGCTGCTGGAGCTTTTTGAACAAACAAATCGCCATTATTACCATGTTCAAACGCGTACAACACCAATTCGACCGCATCGGCCAATGTCATCATGAATCGTGTCATATTAGGGTCTGTTATGGACAGAGCCTTACCCGCACGAATTTGCTCTATAAACAACGGAATTACCGATCCACGAGACGCCATAACATTGCCGTATCGCGTACCACAAATTACGGTTTTAGTGTCATCGACGTTTCGGGACTTCGCCACCATAACCTTTTCCATCATTGCCTTTGATATACCCATTGCATTAATTGGATATACCGCCTTGTCAGTACTCAGGCAAACTACACGACGGACTTCATTTTGAATTGCAGCTTCCAATACGTTATCTGTGCCAACAACGTTGGTTTTGACGGCCTCCATAGGGTGAAACTCACAGGAAGGCACCTGCTTCAAAGCTGCAGCATGAAAGATATAGTCCACACCACGCGAAGCATTCAACACACATTGATAATCGCGAACATCCCCGATATAAAACTTCAACTTGGAACTTGAGTAACGCTTACGCATATCGTCTTGTTTCTTTTCATCACGACTAAATATGCGAATTTCGGCGATATCAGTATCTAAAAACCGTTTAAGGACCGCGTTACCAAAAGATCCGGTACCACCGGTGATCATTAGAATTTTATCTGTAAACATATTATTCTCCAGTCCAATCTCAATATGCTCTAAAGCAAAAACCCGCTTATCAGCTAGCACTCATTCCAGCCAATCGCCAATCGCATCAAATTAGATCGTCAGTCAAGTGATGCGAGGTTTTACGCACCTGCAAATGCTCAAGATACCATTTCTGCCCTGAACACCCAACATTAAATAGCTCATCTCTCGACAGCTTATAAGCTGCTTCAAAGCTTTCAACTAGCTTAGAGTGATACTTCGGCGAAGCACTCCACCCCCCCCTTATCTCCTCCTCGAGAATACTTCCGAAGTCGGTAGCATCCTCTACATAGGCAAGCACCGGAACGGCAGCTCTGAAATAGTCAACAGCTTTCGAAGGAAACGTGGGCACGGATACGTGCCCCGAATTAAATACAAACCCGAGGTCAGCGCCTTTAAGAAAACGCATGTATTCTTCCCTGGGTCTAAAGCCCTTATAGCGAACGATATCCAGCACATCATTAGCTTTTAAATCATTGAGCATTGCATCTCGTTCAGGGCCATCACCAAATATATAGAAAACAGAGTTGATTCCATTCGTTTTTGAATGCAACGCCAACTCGATTAACTTATCAATTCCGCGCCCTTTTATAAGTTGCCCGCCAAACACACAGACCAATTGGTCCTGGATCCCTTCTGATGCTCTTGCCTCAAGATAAGCCTGCTTATTTCTGACTTGAACATCATTGGGGCCCCAAAGGTATAAAATCTCTGACTGAACACCAGGACTGATTTTATAGTTGCTCTTAAAAAACTCGAGATTTTTTTGAGACATAAGACCAATACGATCATAACCATTACAGGCTTTTGTCTCGATGAACTTTAAGATCGGCGCCCCCCAATTAGGCAGCAAACCCAACTGCAAATGGTAAATTGGAAAAAAATCCCAAAGTATCAGGTATGACG
>NZ_JBFREX010000087.1:0-6061 GCF_052114525.1 Pseudomonas sp. KB_15
GCTGCGTTCGGCTGCGAAGCAGTCGTGAGTCCTGCTGACGCGGTCTGCCTGACGTACCGCAATGACTGATTTTACGACTGCTTTGCAGCCGAACGCAGCCTCGCGGGCTCGGCAGCTGCTACAAATGACGTTGGACGTATCAGTCGTCGTTGTCATCGCGATCGCGGTAGCGGCGGTGATCGCGATCGCGATCGTAGTCACGACGATCATATTGACGGTCATAACCTTGATCATCGTCCCCTCTTTGGTCGTAACCACGTCGATGATCATGATCGTGATATCGACCGTACCTTTCTCCGTCATCCCAGTGCGGGCCGCAGCCTCCCAACAAGATGGCGCTGGAAATGGCCACGATCAAGATTACTGCGCGATTCATATGAACGTCCTAAGCGTCGGAGGTTTGGAATGGTTACAGCTATGACCATTGGGTAACTCAATGATTCCTCGGTGAAAAACAAACAAGTGATGGTCACTCTCAGCTACCGCGCCATCGAATGCATCAGCCTGGTTCCAGGCCGGAGAAATGGCATGTGGTGCAGGTGTGCAGCCTGCCTGAGGCAACCACAGCCACCCTGCCCGCGGAGACAGCCTGGGCCTGTCATGAATAGCCAAGGGACTGTCGTCAAATGAAAAGCGCCCCTGATACGGGGGCTATTTAATGGCAGTACTGAAAAAGCCTCTGGCGATTGAGCCGACGTAAGCGACTGCTCCGCCTGAGTCACGAGTTGCCTGGTACGCCAGGCAGGAGAATAACAATATGAAATTCGTGAAAAGTGTTCTGGCTGCTGTACCCCTCATGGCGCTGGCCATCGATGCCCAAGCCTATGTATCGAGCCAGGAAGCCGCCCGGCTGGGCACCAGCCTGACGTGGGTGGGTGCCGAAAAGGCCGGTAATGCCGATGGCTCCATTCCGCCCTACAACGGTGGCCTGACCACTGCCCCTTCCAGCTTCAAGACCGGCGACAGCATGCGCCCGGACCCCTTTGCGCACGAAAAACCACTGCTGGTGATCAACGGCAAGAATGTCGATAAGTACAAAGGCATGCTGACCGCCACCACCGTAGCGTTGGCCAGGCGCTACCCGGGCTTTCGCATCGATGTGTATCCGACCCACCGCACGGCATCGCTGCCCCAGGCGGTTCTGGACAATAGCCGCAAGAATGCCACTGCCGCCAGGTCGCTCAACGGCGGGATCGCCATCGACAATGTGATGCCCGGGGTGCCGTTCCCGATCCCGCAATCAGGCGCCGAAGCGATGTGGAACTTCCTGCTGCGCTACCAGGGTGTCAACATCCATTCCAAGTACGACTCCTGGAGCGTCGACACGGCGGGCGTACCGAGCCTGGCAGTCACCGGCGAAGCATTCGTCTCCTTCCCGATTTACGAAAAGATGTCCAAGCCCTTCAACAGCTCCGACATTTACTATCAGTTGAAACTTTCCTATACCGGACCTGCGCGCCGGGCCGGCGAGTCGATCATGCTCAAGAACGCCACCAACCCAACGCAGTTTCCTGGCAGGGCCTGGCAGTACATGCCTGCCCAGCGCCGCGTCAAACAGATTTCGATCCTGGCCTACGACACACCCAACCCCGGTACTGCCCGTGCGCTCGAACTGTATGACTGGACTCTGGCAGGCAAGCAGGAAATGATCGTGCCCTACAACACCTACAAACTGACCTACGCTCGCGATGCCAAATCGCTGACCACGCCAAACTTCATTGCGCCGGATTTCGTACGCTGGGAAAAACACCGGGTCTACATTGTGGAGGGCAACCTCAAGGCCGGTGCAAAGCACATCTACCAGAAGCGCCGCTTTTACCTGGATGAAGACACTTGGGCCGCGGTGGCCTCCGATCAGTACGACACCAGTGGCCAGCTATACCGTGGCTCCTTCGCGTTCTTCAGCCAGAGCTATGACCAGCAGGTCCCGGACGCCACCCCTTTCATGACGTACGACCTGTCGAAAGGCACCTATAACATCAATGGCGTGGTGGGCCCTCATGGCGGCATCCGCTACATCGAGCCACTTTCGACAGCGCAGTGGGTGCCAGAGTCCATGGCGGGCACCGGTATTCGCTAGGTCCGCGGCGATACAACGCCCGATCAGAAAGTGGCCACTTCTCTTAACCCGGACACCCCGCACAATCGCACCCGGTATTGGGGGATATTCCCCGTCATCGGGGTTTTCATCCTGGCTTGACATACGCCTGCTTAAGGCCGGCGGACACGGGGGGCGTGGCGCAGAGCCATTAGTCACCTCCTGTCACTTTCGGCGGGAAATATGCATCGTTCCCATCCCGGCTCGAAATCAAACATTTCGCCAGCCCGGCCAGGAGCAGCGGCTCGTTGCCCATGTATTGCCACGCGCTCCGAGAACCCCGTCAGAGGTGTTTGCGATGAAACTAGATACCGCAAGTTCGAAACCTAGTCCATTGTTCAAAACCAGGCTGGCGCTGAGTATCTCTGCTGCCGTGATCATGTTGGGGCTGGGCTTGTCCCGGACCCAGGCAGTCCCCCTCGACAACACCGATCCACCGCCTCCTACCGACCCATCGGCGTTCACCAATCCGCCCGCCGACCCCGATGCCGCATCGCGGGACTTGCTCAAACTGCCTCCCGCAAACGTCGGCGCCTTCGACTTACCCAATGGTGTGACCGGTAACCGCAGGACCCCCTTGGTCGACAATGTGCTGCCACCCGATCAGCAAACCAGCTTCAATATCMCCACTAACGGTAATCCCAGCCCGGTGTTCGGGGCTCAACCGTTCACCCAGAAGCTTGAACTTTTCGAGGAATTCGGCTCGAACAAACTGGATGCAACCGACCCGCCATCACCCGTTCCGTTTCCGGTTCCGACGCTGGGCCCCGCACCCGCGCAAGATCCATTGAACGTGGCGCGTAGCGGCCCGTCGCCGGATGCGCTGGATGCCTTTCTCAGGCAGCCGGCATTGACGCCCTTCCCGACAGAGTTCTCCAATGTACTGGACCGCAACCCCTGGAAGGCGCAGATCGAGCTTTTCCTCAATCGCCGAGTCGATTCGCCCGCAGAAGGCCGGCCTCCGGGAAAAGGCTGGTCGCACCAGCGTTTCAATGAGTTTTTCCCGCGCGACGCCTTCAAGACTGTGCAAGCCGGCGCGCACGTCAACAGCGGCTTGCGTGATCGCATGCAACGGCATAACTACGCCGTGGGGGAATTCGCGCCCGGCGGGCTCTATCACAACACCAATGGCGAGCCGGCCAACGAGGGCACCACCAAGGGCATTCAGGTGCAGTTTCACCCCAACTTCCCTATCCAGGACCATAATGCGCTGTGGACATTCGACGGCACCTTTCCGCCCAAACTGCTTCTAGTACGCTATGGCCAAGCGATGCTGATGCGTCATTACGATGCCTTGCCCATTGACCCATCGGCCAACCGGGGCTTTGGCCTGCACACCCTCACCACCCATGAACATAACGGCCACTCGCCCGCCGAAAGCGATGGCTTTACCAACGCGTTCTTCTTCCCGGGCCAGTACTACGACTATCGCTGGCCGATCCAGTTGGCCGGTTACGACACCATCAACACCACTGCGCAGGACCCAAGGGCAGCGTTCCCGTGCGACCCCGGTGAAATCCTGTTCGTCAACGACGCCACCCCCGGCTTCAAGACTTGCAACAACGGCACCATCAAGATCCGTGGCGACTGGCGCGAAACCATGAGCACCCACTGGTTCCACGACCACATGCTCGATTTCACCGCGCAGAATGTCTACAAGGGCAACGCGACGATGATGAACTACTACAGCGCCGTGGACCGTGGCAACGAGTCGGTCGACGACGGGGTCAACCTGCGCTTGCCCAGCGGTTCGGCGTTGGGCTGGGGTAACCGTGACTACGACATCAACCTGACGATCGCCGACAAGGCCTGGGACCAGGCCGGCCAGTTGTGGTTCAACCCCTTCAACACCGACGGTTTTCTCGGTGACCAGGTGCTGACCAACTGGGAGTACAAACCCTTCCTGGACGTACGTGCCCGCCGCTATCGTTTCCGCATTCTCAACGGATCGGTTTCTCGCTACTTCAAGTTGGCGGTGGTGCGTCAGGTCAATGGTAATGGTGGCGAGTTTCCTGGCCCGAACAGCTCCGGGTTTTCCTATAACCGGGTGCCGTTCCACATGATTGCCAACGACGGCAATATCATGGAGCACGCGGTGCCGTTCGATGGCAGCCTGGACCTCGATGGCGACGGCGACACACAGGACCACAATGCCATTCTGCCGATACAAGGCATTGGCGAACGCTATGACATCGTCGTCGACTTCGCGAAAAACGGCATCAACCCGGGCGACAAGATTTTCTTCGTCAACATTGAGGAGCATGAAGACGGCAAGCGTCCAAAACGTGACATTCCATTGGCGGATGTACTCTCCGGGAAGTACCTGCCCGTTGTCAGGCAAACCAGCAACGGGCCACAGTGGGTCAATGGTGACCCGGGCGTGGGCCTGTTCATGCAACTGAACGTCCAGCCTTACACCGGCCAGGATGTCAGCATGAATCCGGTCGACTTCGAGCCCGCCAAGCCTGGCAAGCCCGAGGGCAGGTTCATGATCCCCCTGCCCTTGCACCGTGATGACCCTGCCGATATCGCCCGGCTTGCCCAGGCGCGGCACCGCACCTTTATCTTTGGCCGCTCCAACGGCACAGATTTTACGCCCTGGACGATCAAGACCGATGGCGGCAGAGGCTTCAACATGGACCCGCGCCGGATTTCAGCCGCGCCACAACTGGCCACTGGCCCGACACCGGCAGGGTTCAAGGGTGAAGGCACGCTGGAAATCTGGAAGATCCAGAACGGCGGCAATGGCTGGAGTCACCCGGTGCATGTGCACTTCGAGGAAGGGATCATTCTCACTCGAGGTGGCAAACCACCACCAGAATGGGAAAAAGGGGCGCGCAAAGATATCTACAATATAGGCCGCCATCCTGAGAGCCTCGACGATGTCGAAATGGCCATACACATCCGTGAGTTTGCCGGTACCTACATGGAGCACTGCCACAACACACAGCATGAGGACACGTCGATGCTGCTGCGCTGGGACTCTGAGCACCCTGGCCAGTTCCAATTGATGCCCACACCCTTGCCGAGCTGGGACGGCGTGAAATTCGTGAACTCGGTGGCGTTACCTACATTCCGTACGGGAGATGGCGTCGGGCCACAGGTCAATGTCAACAAAGACCAGGGAGGTAGTAGCGGTAGCGGTAGCGGTAGCGGTAGCGGTAGCGGTAGCGGTAGCGGTAGCGGTAGCGGTAGCGGTAGCGGTAGCGGTAGCGGTAGCGGTAGCGGCAGTGGCAGCAGCGGAGGAGGCAGCCGCGGAGGCAAAGGCTAGCATCGTCTATCTAACAGCCAGTCATGTCGTCAGCAAACGCAGAAAACCGCTTACATGACCGTTTCAATCCCAAAGCCACCTACTATCACAGGTGGCTTTGGGTCGATTACTGCCGGCCACAATCTAAAATCTTCAGTTTTCTCGTTGATGGCCTGGAACAGAAAACGCACTTTACCCAGTCTTTTTCGTGGGAAAAATGGCAGTGCTTTGACCCGTTTTGTTAACCCGGCCAAGGGCTATTTTATGGCTGACTCGCTTACATTTCCCGATTTCCCCCATGGAATCTGGAAAAAAAGACGAAAAAATCGGCGGGGCTTTCATCTGCCTTCCGACTCGCCGAAAACCCAGTAACAGTGCGGGCCGCGCGACAAAAGATGGCAATGTGCGACTAGCCAGGGACACTGCCGTTGGTCAGCAAAATTGATCAAAAAATGAACGGCCTCGGGTTTTTTCGTTCAGAATACGCAACAGGTGGCACGGGCACTGATCCTCACCTCACCCCAGAAGCGGAAGTTAAACCTCATATGCACCAAGTGCGAAAATGAGGTTTTTTATTACCTGAAAATKGACATGATCGAATGATTAAAAGTTCATTCGAGAAGCTCGCTTTTATCTTGCCAGCGTGATGCCGCAAGATAATTCAATTGAAACTGCTGGATCATAACTTCAGTGAGCAACGGCATACTCTAATC
>NZ_JBFREX010000088.1:0-5893 GCF_052114525.1 Pseudomonas sp. KB_15
GACTGATACACCCTCTTCGCGAGCAAGCCCGCTCCCACATTGGTTTTGGGGTTATTTCACATTTCGGGTCAAACCTTCAACACCAACTTCCCGAAATTCTCGCCGTTGAACAATTTCATCAGCGTCTCCGGGAAAGTCTCCAGTCCTTCGACGATGTCTTCCTTGCTCTTGAGCTGCCCCTTGGCCATCCAGCCGGCCATTTCCTGGGCTGCGCTGGCGTATTGGGCGGCGTAGTCCATCACCACAAAACCTTCCATGCGTGCGCGGTTGACCAGCAGCGACAGATAGTTGGCCGGCCCCTTGACCGCTTCCTTGTTGTTGTACTGGCTGATGGCACCGCAAATCACCACCCGCGCCTTAAAGTTCAGGCGGCTCAACACCGCGTCGAGAATGTCGCCACCCACGTTATCGAAATACACGTCGACACCTTTCGGGCACTCGCGCTTGAGGCCGGCGAGGACGTCTTCGCTCTTGTAGTCGATAGCACCGTCGAAACCCAGTTCATCGATCAGGAACCTGCACTTGTCGGCGCCGCCAGCGATGCCAACCACCCGGCACCCTTTGATCTTGGCGATCTGCCCGGCAATGCTGCCCACGGCGCCGGCTGCGCCCGACAGCACCACGGTGTCACCGGCCTTTGGAGCGCCGACGTCGAGCAGGGCGAAGTACGCCGTCATCCCGGTCATGCCCAGTGCCGACAAGTAACGTGGCAACGGTGCCAGTTTCGGATCGACCTTGTAGAAGCCTCGCGGCTCGCCGAGGAAGAAATCCTGCACGCCCAGGGCGCCGTTGACGTAATCCCCGATCGCGAACCCCGGGTTGTTCGACGCAATGACTTTGCCCACCCCCAAGGCGCGCATGACTTCGCCGAGCCCGACCGGGGGGATGTAGGACTTGCCTTCGTTCATCCAGCCGCGCATGGCCGGATCCAGGGACAGGTATTCGTTTTTGACCAGGATCTGACCCGCAGCCGGTTCGCCGACCGGCACTTGCTGATAAGTGAATGTCTCGCGGGTCGCTGCGCCAACCGGACGTTTGGCGAGCAGGAATTGGCGATTGGTCTGGGAGGTCATGGCAGGCACTCAAGATGAATGAAGCTTTGTTGATAGCCGGTCAGCGACGATGCCGCAAGTTCGGCTGATGCGGCGAATGCAGGTTGATCCAGTGCAGTGATAGTTGGTACGGCAGTTCCATCACTGCAACTCATGGGCACCCAACCGGAGTCTTGATAGTGCTGCCGTGTTCATGGCCTCCATGGCTAGACTGGTCCTGCGCGATTCCCCGCTTTCTTCTCTTCGAGGACATAACAATGAGCATGACGTTTTCCGGCCAGGTGGTTGTGGTGACAGGCGGGGCGGCCGGTATTGGCCGTGCGACCGCCCAGGCATTTGCCGCTGAAGGCCTGAAGGTAGTGGTGGCCGATATGGACACGGCGGGCGGCGAGGGCACGGTGGCGCTGATTCGTACGGCCGGTGGCGAAGCGACCTTCGTGCGCTGCAACGTTACCCTGGAAAGTGATGTAAAAAATCTGATGGATGAGGTGATCAACACTTACGGTCGCCTTGACTATGCCTTCAACAATGCCGGCATCGAAATCGAGAAAGGCAAGCTGGCCGAAGGTACGCTCGACGAGTTCGACGCGATCATGGGCGTCAACGTCAAAGGCGTCTGGCTGTGCATGAAATACCAGTTGCCGCTGCTGCTGGCGCAAGGGGGCGGCGCGATCGTCAATACCGCATCGGTGGCCGGCCTTGGGGCAGCGCCGAAGATGAGCATCTACGCAGCCTCTAAACATGCGGTGATCGGCCTGACCAAGTCGGCGGCCATTGAGTACGCCAAGAAAAAGATCCGGGTTAACGCCGTGTGCCCGGCGGTGATCGACACGGATATGTTCCGCCGCGCTTATGAAGCCGACCCGAAAAAAGGCGAGTTCGCCAACGCCATGCATCCGGTCGGTCGCATTGGCAAGGTCGAAGAGATCGCCAGCGCGGTGCTGTACCTGTGCAGCGATGGCGCGGCGTTCACCACAGGGCATTCATTGGCCGTGGACGGTGGTGTTACCGCGTTTTAAAACGACGCACCGATACCGAATACATGCGGAACCTGTGGGAGCGGCGGTGCGGCGATCCGACTTGCTCGCGAAGAGGGCGTATCAGTCGAAATTAATATCGGCTGACACACCGCATTCGCGAGCAAGCCCGCTCCCACAGGTTTTTTGGTTGCACAAAGAGACCGGGCAATGTGTTTCAAATAATTAGATCGAATGTTTTTGGCGGCGTTGTCGCACATGCCTTCGAACACTCCTGTGATTAACTGCTTCCCGCAAAATCAACAGGAGTTTGCTTGCTCATGGARTTGAGAATCGACCGACAGGCGCTGGTGCCCGTCGTACAGCAAATTGTTGACGCGCTGACCTGCTGGCTTCATTCCAGCGGGGCATCGCCCGGTACGCGCCTGCCTTCGGTGCGACAGATCGCGCGGATCAATTTGCTCAGTCAGTCAAGCGTCACCCAGGCCTGCGAACGCCTGGTCACGCAGGGGATGCTGGTGTCACGTCATGGGGCGGGCTATGCGGTCGCCAACCCGGCATTGGCCGCGGGTGCAAAGCACGAGCCGGCGTGGTTCGAGGGGGCTGCGCCCGAGCACGGGCCCTGTTCGAGTGAGTTGAGGCTGGGTTGTGGCGGGCTGCCCGAAAGCTGGCGCGAGACGGACGATCTGATTTACGCGATTCGGCAAGTCAGTCGTACCGATACGGCCAGCCTGTTCAACTACAGCACGCCGCTGGGTTTGCCGGCCTTGCGACAACAGATCCTCAAGCGCCTCAGGCAACTGGATATCCGGGTGCAGGACAACCGGATCATGACCACGGCGGGTGCCAGTCAGGGGCTCGACCTGATCGTGCGGACACTGTTCAAGGCCGGTGACTGTGTGGTCGTGGAAAGTCCCGGTTATCCGGTGCTGTTCGATCTGCTCAGGCTGCACGGCATTCACATGGTCGAGGTGCCGCGAACACCGCGCGGGCCGGACGTGGACGTGCTCGAATCGGTGCTGGTCAAACACCGGCCCCAAGGGCTGGTCATCAATAGCTTCTATCACAACCCGACCGGCAGCAGTCTTGCACCGGCGGTGGCGCGCCGCGTGCTGCAGCTGGCCAGGACCTTTGGCGTGCAGGTGATCGAAGACGACGTTTATACGGATTTGCATAGCGGTTCCGGTACGCGACTGGCTGCGCTGGACGACAGCGTGATCTACGTGGGCAGCTATTCCAAGACACTCAGCAGTTCCTTGCGGGTTGGTTTCGTGGTGGCCGGTTCCGAAGTCATTACGCGTCTGGCCGAGGTCAAGATGATCACTGGCATGGGCGCCTCACAATTTTGCGAGTCGGTGCTGGCGTGCCTGTTGGCTAACGGTGCCTACGGCAAACTGGTGCAGCGTCAGCGCCAACGCTTGAACAGCGACCGGCTGGCGGTGTTGCAATTGCTCGAAGATGCCGAGTGGGAGGTTTTCGGCAAACCGGCGGGAGGCCTGTTCATCTGGGCTCGATCACGAATGTCCGACTACGATCAGGTGCGGACTCAGGCACGGCGTCTGGGTGTGCTGCTGTCATCGAAGACCGCCTTCAATCCCTCGGGTGAGGCCAATGACTGGCAGCGTATCAACGTGGCCTATGCCTGCGATCCGCGTGCCCGTGCGTTCTTTCAGGCCACTGCCCGGGATCGACCTCAAGCGTTCTGAAAACGACGTTGGCGTAGCTTTTTGCCATTATTGCGGCGCCAGAGCCTTGTGTTGCTACTGGCCCGTTGCGAATCTGCGTCTACAGACTTTGGCAGGGGACTAAGTGCAATGATTTCRGCCGTGCAAGGACGTTTTGCCAACCTCGGTATGGCGAAAAAACTGGGTATCGGGTTTGTCCTGGTGCTGTTGTTGACTGCGCTGGTGGCGGGCATTGGCGTTTGGTCCCTGCAAACGATCAGCCAGCGCTTCGACGGGCTCAAGCAAATGTCATCGCTCAACAGCGGTTTGCTCAAGGTGCGGCTGCTGGAGCAGGAATACGCATTGCATGGCAATCCGAAAACCGTCGATGCCCTGCACGAGGGCGTCGATGGCCTGATCGCCCTGGCCGGCCAGCTGAAGGCCGCGTCTGCGGCCAACGTGCCGGTGATGAATGATGTCGAACAGTCTTTGGGGGCCTATCGCAAGGCCTTCGACGAGTTTGTCTCGCTCACCCAGGCCAAGGACCTGGCGCTGGAAATGGCCAGTTGGTCGGTGTCCAGCGTGGCCAATAATCTTGACGTATTGCAGTCCGGGCTCGCCGATGACGGGGCTTATACCCTGAAAGACTCCGAAGGCAAGGACGGTGCGCAATTCATCGAACAGGCCAGTCAGGTCAGCCAGGTTTCACGCTTGATGCTGCAAGCCATGAATGAAGCACGCGTGCGTCTGGATCAAAGCCGCAAAGGCGACGACAGCGCCGGGCAGGGCAAGATCGAACAGTCCAGCCAGGCATTGGCCCAGGCCGAGCAACTCAAGACCACAGTCAAGGATGAGGGTTACCAGACTGTCCTCAATGAGGTGATGGGCCATATCGCCAGTTTCAGTGACAAGCTCGCCGAGTACACCGGCCTGCTGGAACAGGAAAAAACCGTCTATCAACAATTGCATCAGCGCGCAGCCCAAGTGGTCGAGCGGGTGGATCAGGCTTATGTCGCGCAAGACCAGGCGATGCAGGCTGAACTGAAAAAGAACTCGCTGCTGATCATCGGCTCTTCCGCCCTGGCCTTGCTGGTTGGGCTGGTTGCCGCGTGGTTCATCACCCGGTTGATCGTGGCACCGCTGCGCAGTGTGATTGATGTGGCGCAGCAGATTGCCTCAGGGGATTTGAGTGCGACCATTGACGTGACCCGCCGTGACGAAATCGGTCAGTTAATGCAGGCAATGCAGCAAATGGGGGCGGGGCTCAGCCAAATAGTCAGCGGCTTGCAGTCGGGTATCGAACAGTTGGCGACTTCCGCCCAATCGCTGTCGGCGGTGACTGAGCAGACCAACCTCGAAGTCAGCACGCAGAAAGAGGAAACCGAGCAGGTCGCCACCGCAATGAATCAGATGACGGCCACGGTGCATGATGTCGCGCGTAACGCCGAGGAAGCAGCCTTGGCTGCGCAAACGGCTGACGGCAAGGTTGAAAGCGGTCAGCAGGTGGTGCGCCAGAGCATGGCGCGAATCGAGCAGTTGGCGGATTCGGCGACTTCCGCCAGTTCGAGCATCGAAAGCCTGAGTGCGGAAATCCAGAACATCGGCACAGTCTTGAGTGTGATCAAAAGCGTGGCGGAGCAGACCAACCTGCTGGCGTTGAACGCGGCGATCGAGGCCGCCCGGGCTGGCGAGCAGGGCAGGGGCTTTGCCGTGGTGGCCGATGAAGTGCGTGCATTGGCCAAGCGAACCCAGCAATCGACCGAGGAAATCGAACGCCTGGTCAGCGCTTTGCGTTCGGCGGCGCAGTCGTCGGTGCAGCAGATCCAGAGCAGTGGCGAGTTGGTGAAACTGGCAGTCAGCGACGCCTTGCAGACCGAGAGTGCGCTGGGCAGTATTGCCGCGGCGGTATCGTTGATCCAGCAGATGAACCAGCAGATCGCTGCGGCAGCCGAGGAACAGAGCTCGGTGGCCGAAGAGATCAACCGCAGTGTCACCAGTATTCGCGCCAGTGCCGATCAGTCATCGCTGGCAATGCAGGGCAATGCAGCGTCCAGTATCGAGCTGGCGCAACTGGGGGTTGAACTGAAGGGGATGGTGGGGCATTTCAGGCTTTGAAGTGATTTTGTAGCAGCTGCCGAGCCCGCGAGGCTGCGTTCGGCTGCGAAGCAGTCGTAAAATCAGTCATTGCGGTACGTCAGGC
>NZ_JBFREX010000089.1:0-5383 GCF_052114525.1 Pseudomonas sp. KB_15
TTCCTGGGCTTCAGCTTTCCCCAGCTGCCCGTCTCGGTATTGTTGCTGGGTGGCTTGTTGCTCGGTCTGATGGTCGGGCCGGCCATGGGTATGTTGGTCGTATGGCAGCGTGGTCATAAGCGTCGCCGTGCCAATGCCAAGYAGAAGCAATAATATCTACAGATATCGATTCGGTTTTTGGTACCGCCGAGTACAGTATAATTAGAAGTTGACTCGAGGCAATCACGGAGCTTTATCGGACAATCTTCGAAGTCAACGTTTTTGGATTTGGTAGCGTGCTTGTTCGGCTCGTCAGTGTGTTAGAAGGCTGGGGGGTACTAATAAAGGCGGATTGATGGCAATGGTTAAACTGAAGGGCAAATAGTAATATGCAAAGCAATAATAACGCTGTTATTTTTTCAGATGAGTTCGACTTGCTGGAGCTTTTCAACGCTCTACTGCAGCAGAAAAAACTTATTTTAGTCGTAACGCTAGTTGCTACTTTTATAGCTGGGGTGTATGCGTTTGTATCGCCGCCCGTGTACGAAGCTAAATACTATATATCTCCACCGACTTTTGAAAATATTGCTAACTTGAATTATGGGCGCGAGAAAAGCTCTGCTTTAAATCCATTTACAGTTGATGACGTATACAAGGTGTTTCTGCGAAATCTTCAGTCTGATTCGTTGCGTCGAACATTTTTTGAAAATAACTTTTTACCTGTCTCAGGTCGAAACGCTGAACAGTACGAGAAGTTTTCCAGGGATGTGGCGGTTTCACCTTTGGATAAAGACTTAGGCGGGCGTTGGTTGGTTTCCATTCAGGGAAAGGATCCCGTGACAGTTACTAATTGGGTGAGCCAGTATGTTGAGCTGGCTGGGCAACGTGCACAGCGTGAAGTGATTAGCAACGCAACTAAAGAAGCTTCAGTTTTAGCTCGTAACCAACAGTTGCAGATAGATTCTCTTCGTGAGTCAGCCAAAAAAGTTCGAGAAGATACGATCAGCCAGGTACGTGAGGCTTTGGCACTTGCAAAAGCTAGTGGATTGGAAAAATCTATCGTTTTTACTGGTGACGGTACGTCTGGGTTGGCCGGTAATATGGCAGGCAGTGATGCCTACATGCGCGGTAGCAAAGTGCTTGAGGCTGAGTTGAAAAATCTCGAAAACAGGGAGTCGAATGACCCATTTATTCCAGGGTTGAGAACCTTGCAAAATTGGTATGATTTTTACAAGGCCCTGGAAACTGGGGAGTATAGCGTCACGGTGTATCGACAGGATGGCATTGTGGATCAACCTAGCACTCCCATTAAACCTAAAAAAGCTCTTGTCTTGATATTGGGTGTTATTTTAGGTGGGCTATTGGGTACTGCTATTGCGTTGGGACGAGTTTTTGTTTTGAAATCGAGACGGAGTTAATCTTCTACTCGCGGGTCGCAATGAATTTGTTGTTGCGGAAATCGGTGTTGGGATCCTTTTGGAAATCTAGAAGCTCCCAATATCGATTACTTTATATGGTCTGCGCTGGCGAATTTTTTGGACTGAAGTTTCGATATTGAATATTTTATTGGTGTCTGGAAGCTGATTATTGCTAAGTATACGAAAATTTAGGGAGGTAGGACCTGGCGATATGGGTCAGATTGCTTTTGGGTGCAACTCTACCTCTCTCATATTTGTATTGTCTTTCATTTAGTCTTTTGATTTTGGCTTCCAGGTATGCGAGTGTCATTTTATTTCATGGCTCATGCAGTTTCTTGATAAGCATTCCAAGTGCTTTTATGGGGGGCAGGGGCTAATTAATTAGTCTCTAACATGGGGCTGGTTTTTAAACTGAGGTGTTTTTAATTAGCTGGATTTTCTGGCGGCAATATTCAATTGTTTTAGTCTTCCGAAGACTATTTTCGATCTTGTGAGGGGAGTTCTGGCTAGGCCGCATATTGGCGATGTCTTTGTAAGACACGGCTTCGGAGGAGGGGCGGTGAAGGAAGTTAGCCTTCTCACCTGGTTGATATGTTTTTTGAATGCTGTGCAGGAATGTGTCAGAGAAAAGCGATGTTGTTTTGCTATTGCATGGAGGGCGCTAAGTTTTAGGGGCAATATAGAATGCGCATGAATTTCGTCAATGATAATCGCAAAGGCCGCCAATTCTCACCCTACAGTAAATGGTTTCAGCTTGGCGCGCAAGCATTATGCCAGTATTGTAAAAAAATAATCTATTTCCGAGCTTGGTGTCGTGCAGTTTAGGTGGAAATGCGATAATGCTCACGGCCACCTTTCATTTTATGGATTGTTTTTGGTCGCAATCGAGTGGGTCGGGAGCGCAGCTGACTATCTTAGGGGCGCAGTTGCGTAAGGTGGCGTTGCATGCCGCCGGTGTGTTGGTGCCCACTCAAGGATTGACAGATGTTTTGGGCGGGCTGCTTTTCAACGCTGCTTCAACGCTGATTTTGCCTGGATGTCTTGGTCTTGCAGAGCAGGCTGTGCCGGTGTAGCGGAGAAAATGGCTCCCGCGAAAGTGATTTTCGTCTCAATAGAAAAACACAATCGCCAAGGGGCACAAGGGCCAATAGCTATCAGGATGATTTTTGATCAAGTAATAAATTGGCGTAATGGAGATTTGGTTTTGTTTTATATCTGGTTAGCCATAGCATTAGTGCCAATGTATTTTTGCGAACTTGCTTGTGGTTCACGAGTCAAAAGTTTTGGGCTCGCAGTTTTTGTAGCCTTTGTTTATTTTGTTATCGTGGCTGGGTTGCGTGATGATACCGGATACGATTGGTTTGTTTACAAGAATATATATAATGGAGTATCTGAGAGTGGCAGTTTGGCGGCTGCAATTTCGTTCGGACGAGATAACGGATCTGAATTAGGTTTCTCGGTGTTTCTTTATGTTTTGAGTCTCCTCGGTTTGAGTTTTTGGTGGGTGCAGTTTTTGGTTGGTATCTTCAACTGTTACGCCTTCTTGAAGTTGAACAATGCACTTGGAAGAGGGACGGTGACCGGAGTATTGATTTACTTCTGCTGGTTATTTCTTGTGCTGCAAATGGGTGTCCTAAGGATGTCTATTGCGTTATCCTTTTTGTCTTTGGCATTGCTTTTTATGTTGAAGGGGAAAAACGTAAAGTTTCTTTTGTTTGTTATGTTGGCCTCGTTGTTTCACACCTTTTCTATCGTGATAGGCGTACTGATGTTATTGGCGCGTTTGTCTTTTCCTCGGTCGCATACGCTGGTTTTTTTATTTCTGGTTGCCATTATGTATGTTGCGGGCATAGATTTGGCTGGAGGTGTAGTTCAAATTGTTTCAGGGGTTATGCCGGAATTTATTAGCTCGAAACTAAATTTCTATTTGTTGTTGGGTGTAAGCTATCAGAGAGGGGTGGGAGAGTTTTTATATAAGCTGATTGTGGTGTCTATGTATGTTTTTCTGGTGTTTCGGATTCAGGAAGAAGATGATGAAAAGCTACTGCTGAATTTGAGTTATATATACATAATCGCATTGTTGGTTTTCTGGAAATATCCAATTTTTCATGATCGGATTAAGTATTTTGTATTGATGCCTTTCTTTTATTTATTTTTAACAGCTGTAATGCGAATGAAAGTTTTCAATAGGTTGGTTTACGGTGTTGTTTTTTTGATGGCTAGTTTTATGGTGCTGATGCACGAGGTTAGTGGTCCGCTGTTTTTTCCGTACACCCCCTATTACAACATGTATGAACGGTGGTTGAGCGGGGAGGGGAATGACGGTGAGGCGCGGACACTAAAGTACTATAAAGAGTATGACTCTCAGTGGCTTGGGGGCGAGCAATGAAAGGCGTCCTTTATATAGGGTTTTCATTTTCCGTAAAGATGTTTTGTGCGTTGGCGGTTTTGAGGTTTTTGGCGGTAAGCCTGGGTAGTGAAGGTTTTGGTTATATAACACAGTTTATGGCATTTATGGCGATTGTGTTTGGGCTTTCATTGGGGGGGGCAATAAATTATTTGGTGAATAGGCTTTCGCAATCAAGCGATGTGATCTCTTCGGAAAAAGAGATTTCTGCTGTGTTTTCCTATGGCTTGATTTTTTTGTTTTTACTTGCATTTTTAATGATTGGTTTCAAGAGTTATTTAGAGACTTACATTTTTTTTGATGAGGTTAGTTGGTTTTTTATATTGTATTGTTTGGTAGTGTTTTATATATCAAATGTTTATGGTTGTTTGATGGCGTTGGCGCTGGCCAGAAAAAGGCTGAAGTTGTTTGCCTTTTCGAACGTTGCGGCGTCTTTGGTGTATTTATTTTTGGTATTTGTTGCAGTGGAAACGGATTCGATTAAGGCTATCTACTGGATTATGCCTTTGTCGTATGTCCTCCCTGTGATGTTTTTAATCAAGTCATTTCCAGAGCGTATTCGATTCAACTTCAAGGCGCTGCGTGTAGATGGTGGTTTTTTGGCAATATTGAAGTATTGCATCATAGTTTACGCAGGCCTCGCATCATTGCCATTTGTTGGGATTCTGGTGAGAGAGTTGTTTCTCCAACTCTATGGCGGAGTAGAGCTAAGTAACTGGCAGGTCGCAGTGAAGTTTTCTGACACCATGCAGCAGTTCTATGGGTTGTTTTGCTCTGCGATTCTCCTCCCATATTTTTCGAAAAATCTGTCAGCGATAAGTTGGTGGGGTTGGCAGAAAAAGTTAATCGCCATTTCAATGGTTTACCTTGCTGTAGCGGTGACGGTGTTTTGTCTTCGCGATATTATTGTGTACTTGTTGTTCAGTGATGAATATAAAACGGCAAGAAGTTATTTTTCTTATTATTTGATTGGCGATTATTTTAGAGGGGTTGCATTATTCTGTTCGTTTACTTTAATATCGGCTGGGCGTTACGGTAGTGCACTGCTGTTCGAGGTATTGCAAGGTGTTCTATTTTTTACTTTTTATCACCTCTTGCAATCTCGTGGCAATGTTGAAGGGGTGGGTTTGTCCTATGTGGTTGCGTATGTAATATGCGCTTCTGTAATGTGTGTTTTGGTTTTTTGTTATTTTAAGGGGCGCCAAGTTGAAAATTCTAATGCTGTGTAGTAGTTACTCTCTTCAGAGTGGTCACTCTTGGTTGACGGATAGTTTGGCTGAGGAGCTCGCGCTTAACCATAGTGTGGAGGTTGTTTTTCTAGATTGGAGTGGACAGCATAAGCACTACGCTTTCGTTGAAAAGAATGGCGTAAAAATTCATGTCTTTTCAACTATGGTCGGTGCTTTGAGGGGAAGGGTTGGCCAGGTCTTGAAGTGGTTTTTTGCCGCGCGTCTAAATATTCCAAATGTTAAAAAATGCTTGTCTCAGTCACAATACGATCTGGTGATTAACTATTCACCTGCCATGGTTATGCACCCAATATTCAATGCTCTGAAACGTAGAGTCAAATCGTCATACC
>NZ_JBFREX010000090.1:0-4559 GCF_052114525.1 Pseudomonas sp. KB_15
CTGCTGCTGGATATGTTTGGGTTTATAGACCTGCAAACCGGAAATAACCCTGTCGGCAATCCCGCTATCATCATCGATAAACGCCACCGGACGCATGACTCGCCCCATCCGCAAGGCAGCAACCAGCTGGTTACCGGCTGCCCCCGCGCCGTAAATGGCGACTTTCGGCAAACCATCGTCACGACTGGTAAACGGAACGTGCTGGGCAGCACTGAACCAGTCGCCCAAAAAGTATTGACGCATGGCCAGACGAAGCCCGCCGATCATGATCAGACTCAACCACCAGTAGTTGAAAATGATTGAGCGTGGAACGACGTTTTGGTGATTGCTGTACCAATAAACAACTACGCCAAGAATCAGCGACGACAAGCTGACCGCCTTGATGATCGCGATCAACGCATCGTTGCCGAAGTAGCGCATGACTGCGCGATACATGCCAAACCGGATAAACAACGGGATTGCAACGATCGGGGCACTCAAAAAAAGCCAGGAATGGACGATCAGTGGATTGACCATATCATCAATGCCAAGGCGAACCAGAAACGCCAACCACAACGCTGCCCACACGAGAATGACGTCAGCCGTAACCTGAATGAGCCGTTTTTGACGGCGCGACAGCTCAAGCAACAGTTTGCGCAATTTATCCATAACCCCGTCGTACACCTCTAACCACTCCCCATGACCGTGCTTGATCAGTGTACGTCTCCTGACGCACTTGTTACTTCAAATAATCACAAATCAGCTATTGAAGGACTGGCTTTTTCGATTTCACCCGCGTGAAATTTGAGCGCCAGAATTACCAGTGGGATATAGGCGATTATCAGGCCAAGCGCACCATCCAATCCAAAGGACGTCACGCAAAGTGCAACGGGCAGCAACCAACCTACGTTGATTGCCCCGACGGCGAGAGTGACAGGCAAATGCTTGCGATATCGGCGTGACGCAAACTGATAGGCGTGACTACGATGAGCTTCATAAACTTTGTCACCGCGAACCAGGCGACGAATCAAGGTGAAGGTTGCGTCTACAACAAACACCCCCAACAGGATCAGCCAGGCCCAGAGCAACTGCGGTGCAATCCAGGCAGCCTGAATCGAGATGACACCGAGCACCATACCGAGGAATCCGCTTCCAGCGTCTCCCATGAAGATGCGTGCAGGGGGAAAATTCCAGAACAGAAATCCTCCAACCGCCATCGCCAACAGTCCTGGAACCCACATCTGGCTTTCGAATCCATTCAGCCAATAAAGCAGACAAGCACCCAGGCACGCCGAAATCGCTTCAACACTGGCTATACCATCGATTCCATCCATGAAATTGTAAAGATTGAGCATCCAGACAAGATAGACCGCCGCCAGGATGCATCCGAGCCAACCAAGATCCACAGCCCATCCAAACAAGGTAATCGGAGGCAGCCCCCCCAGACAGAACAAGGCCCAGGCGGCCGCACAGAAATGGCCTAGCAAGCGCCAACGTGCTGCTATATGACCATGATCATCCATGAAGCCGACAATTGCGATCAGGCCACCCGCCCCCCCGATAGCGATCAACAGTGGCATGGTTGCCAACTGTGCCCATGCCAGAAATGGCAGCGCCAACAAAAATGCGATGACGATCGCGACACCGCCGCCCCTGGGAGTGGGTACTGAATGAGAACTGCGAGCATTGGGGACGTCGATAATACTTCGCGCCAATGCATAACGACGTAATACCGCTGTCAATATTAAGGAAACACTCGCCACCGCAGGAACTAACCACCAATAGATCATTGTTATTTACTTTCTTGAAAATGTTGTGCTGTAGCCTTCAGTGCGTCATCTGCCGAGACCGGAGGTGTCCACCCCAGCAATGAGCGCGTTTTGCTGATGTCTACCTGCAAGGATCCGCATAACCGGTTTGACAGGGCTTTCCTTCCGAGCAATGTGGCGATGCCGCGCAGGACGCTGGCAGGTATTGGTACAAGCCGAGCCGTACGCCCAAGGGCAAGCGCAATCTTGCGCAGCAATTGAGTGGTGGAAAGATCCTCACCATCACTGACCAGAAAGGTCTGATTAGCGGCCGCCGGATGACCGATACAGGTGACAATCAAATCCACCAGATTGTCCAATGCTACGAGACTGCGGCTGTTGTGAATCGCCCCAAAAGGCAGGGGAATACCTTTATCGAGCCATCGCATCATGCTTTGAAAGTTAGCCTTGACCCCAGGACCGTAAACCAACACTGGCCTTATGATCACGACCTCCATCCCGGTCTCCACGGCCAATTCACGCAACAGCTCTTCGGCTTCCATCTTGGATATCCCGTAAGGATCTGCCGGAGCTGGCGTGTCCTCGGGAGAATACGTGACACCCAAATCGGTACTTTCGCCGTTCACCTTGATGGAACTGATAAATACGAAGCGTCGGACACCTGCAGACGCAGCCTGGCGTGCAAGATTCAATGTACCTTCAACATTGACTCGCCTGAATGCCGCCAAGGGATCGGTTTCGGTATCATTCATCACATGAACGCGAGCCGCGGCATGTATGACCACGTCTACGCCGGTTAGACCGTTTTTCCAGGACGTAGCACCATCGATACTGTCAACGTGGATCGTCGAGACTTTATTCTGAAGTAATTGCGATCCATTACGCAGCGCGGCAATGACAGTGTAGTTTCTTGCGACCAGACACCTTAGCGTCGCGCTACCAACAAACCCTGTTGCACCGGTTAAAAATACGGTCTTCGACATTATTGGGTGGTCCTTCGCAAAGTAGCAACGCGAAACAACTCTTCCAGACGCTCCATAAGTGCAGGTTTGGAAAAGTGGCTCAAATAGTAGGACCGACCGGCACGCCCCATAGTTTCACGTTGAGCAGGGGATGTGGTGGCCAACTCCAAAGTAATCCGCACAAGCCCCTGGACATCACCTGAGGGGCAGGAAAATCCCCCGCCTGACTCTTCGATTACCCGTGCAGCCTCCCCATTGATCATGCCCAGGATCGGCTTGCTCGAAGCCATATAAGCCTGGACCTTCCCGGGAATCGTTTTCTCGAATACATCATTGGTTTTCAATGAAACCAGCAACGCATCGGCACAAGCAAACACCCCAGGCATCTCGCTCAGAGGGTGTCGTCCCAGCAGCAATACGTTGCTCAAGTTTCTTGTCGTGACTTGTTCATGCAACCATTTGCTCATACGCCCATCCCCCACGATCACCCAGCGCACTGCGACTTTGTTCTTCAATGCTTCTGCGGCGTCCAGGATCGCGGGAAAATCCTGCGCTTCGCCTAAATTTCCCGCAAAAACAATGGTGAAGACAGAGTCATCTCGCTGTAGCAAATTTGAAGTGAGCGGAGTGGAGGCCGAAAAGTCATCCTCAGCCCAACTTGGGAAATAAATCAAACGCTCTGGGGTGATTTCCTTGGTGCAATATTGTTTTACGTTGTCGGCAAAACCTTTGGATTGTAAAAGCAAATAATCAGCACGATTGTAGATCGCACTGACCACGCGCCCGACCAAAGCCAACAAGGCGGGCTGACGGAGTACCCCTACAGCCCTCAGAGTTTCCGGCCAAAGATCAAGGACCCAGACAAATACTGGGGCCTTTTTTATCCGCCCTAACACAACTGCGGGAATAGCAGCCATAATAGGAGAAACTGCGTATACGAAAACCGCATCAAACTTTTCATTTCTAAGCTTGAAAACGCCGAGTGTAGAAGCGCTGAGAAAAAAAGAAACGTAATTGAAAACCAGGCTAATACTGCGTTTTCCACGCGAAACTAATGGAACTCTAACTATGCGCGCACCGAAGTAGTTGCTGAAACGCTCAGGACTGGCACTAAATTCCGAATATACCGAACCTTCTGGATAATTTGGCCACCCGGTCAACACAGTGACCTCATGACCATTTTCCGAGAAGGCGCGAACCAGGTCATTGATACGCATATTCTCCGGCCAAAAATACTGTGTAACTATCAGAATCTTTAACTTATTTTCAATCATTCCTGCAGCTCAACTCAGCATTTTTTTGTTTATACAATCAAGCTATTGTAAACAATCCCCATAACTTTATCGGCAATATTCGGCATACGGTACTCAGCGTACCGTAGCCATTACGGATAGTCGGAACTCCATGACATCAATTTTGGAAAGCAGCTTTTCCCAAGCGCCCCCAAAGTTAGGCGATGTCTGGAGTCTGTCAAAAATATGCCTGTTGCGCAATGTGAAACAATCAGGGTTCCAGGCGACGCTGCTGGTAGATCCAGTCGACGATATCGCCATCCGGTGTATAGCCACTGACCGTTTCGCGAAGGAGCTGTCTGACGCGCGAATAATCATCCTGCTCAACGGCCCCAAGCAACTCGGCCAGCTTCAGCTTGAGCACATCCCACGGCAGATGATCCTCGTTGGCGCTCATGATCATTGGATGCCGGGTCGCGCTGACGTTGTCACCGATCAACAGCTCTTCGTAGAGCTTCTCACCCGGACGCAGCCCGGTGAATTCGATAGCGATGTCACCATGCAGGTTTTTTTCCGAACGGACGCTCAGGCCGGACAAATGGATCATTTTCTCGGCC
>NZ_JBFREX010000091.1:0-4206 GCF_052114525.1 Pseudomonas sp. KB_15
GTCGTGAGTCCAGCTGACGCGGCCTGCCTGACGTACCGCAATGACTGATTTTACGACTGCTTCGCAGCCGAACGCAGCCTCGCGGGCTCGGCAGCTGCTACAGATCGCATTACCGCTTAACTGACTGGCATTAGCCGGTGCCCCCCTTTCTTTCACTTTTGGAATAGTGGGTTACTCCTGCCGAAGTTGTAGGCAAAATCCGAGAATGGAGCCGAAAAAGAAAAGCTGATCGCTCACAACACCTTCCCCAAGTGCTAAACAACCCTGCCCACAGTCAAATAGCTAAACTTCATCAGTAAACCACTTCGCGAAACCCTGAAAAGTCAGGAGGCGAGCATGAGCAAACAACCTCAACCCCAAAGCCGCTCCAACCCCCAACCCAGATCCCGTCCGGTCGTGCCAAGCCTGCCCGGCAAAACCGGCAACAAGTCCGGTGGCTTGCGCGGCAACTATCCGCCGAAGAAGTCGTAATGACCTCGGGCGTACGACAGGCTTTGCAACGGAGTCTGTCGTACTCCCCGTCACTTCAGCATTACTTGCCTCTATATCGGACATTGTTTTGCGCGAGCGACGTCGTACCTGCCAAGAATGATGGCCAAGGGCTACGCTCTCCACGAATTCTCAAATACACCTCGACCACGCCGCCAACAGATTCTCATCCCTGACTCTGAAAACGTCTGCACCTTTAACACACCCAGCTTTTCGCGATGTCCCGTGTTGCCATAAACCCTGCATTTTTCTGGCTCATTTACATGGAGTAAACGTACATGCCCTTCCCCCCTCGTTTCCTCGACCACTACCGCAAAGCCGACCGCATCATGCTGGGCCTGATCTGGCTGATGTTCGCTTTCGCTATCGGCCTGGCGTTCTGGCATGACACGTTCAAGCAGGCGCTGCTGGTGGGCGGTGGCACCAGTGTGTTGTTGACCGTGCTGTATCGCGCCATCGGCGGGTCGCGGTTGATGCGCTGTTTGCTGGGCGTTGGCTTGATGGTGATGGCGGCGTTGCATATCAATCAGGCCGAGGGGGTCATTGAGTCGCACTTCGGGATTTTTGCGTTGTTGGCGGTGCTGACGTTTTATCGGGACTGGCTGCCGATTCTGGTGGCGGCGGTGGTGATTGCGCTGCATCACGTGGTGTTTCATGTGCTGCAGCACCAGGGTTTTCCGGTGTATGTGATGGCGCATCACGGTGGCTGGACGATGGTGTTCGTTCACGCTTTTTATGTGGTGATGGAGACGGTCGCGCTGCTGTATCTGGCGGTGCACAGCCAGGCCGATGCGGTGGAGAGCCAGGACATGCTGGACAAGATGCTCGCCACCACGTCGCAGTTCACCGCCAATGCCGAACAGAGTGACAAGGCGCGGGTGCATGTGTCGCTGGCGCAGCGTTTCGATCAGTTTTTGATGCAGATCACCGCGTTGGTCGACGGGGTAGTGCGTGACTCTCACGGCTTGGGTCAGTTGGGCCAGGAGTTGGCCAAGGCGAGTAATACGCTGGAGAAAGGCGCGAAACATCAGTTGACGGAAATCGCGCAGATGACCGGGTCGATGCAACGCATGGGCGATGCGATGGAGCACATCGTGGTGCATGTCGAGCATGCCGTTGAACATGCCGGCCAGGCCAGTGCGCAAGTCACTCGCGGTCAGGAAAGCGTGAACCGTGCGCGGCAGGAAATCACCCAGTTGGCGTCGCGCCTGGAAGGCACCAACCAGACCGTGCAGGAGCTGGCCGGGCAGGCGCAGCAGATCGGTTCGGTGCTGGAGGTGATCAGCAGCATTGCCGAGCAGACCAATTTGCTGGCGCTCAACGCGGCGATTGAAGCCGCCCGCGCCGGTGAGCAAGGCCGGGGCTTTGCCGTGGTGGCCGACGAAGTGCGCAGTCTGGCGCAGCGCACGGCGGTGTCCACCAAGGAAATCAGGACCATCATCGAGGCCTTGCAGCAAGGCAGCCGCAAAGCCGTGGAGGCCATGCAGGACAGCCGCGAAGGTGTGGAGCGTTGTGTCGAGGACAGTCAGTTGGCGGCGGCGATGTTGCAGGCGGTTGGCAGCGATATCTCACAGATCGATGAACTCAATGGGCGGATTGTCACGACGACCCGCGAACAATCCACGACGAGTTTCGAGATTGTCGGTCGCTTGCAATCGGTGCAGAGCATTGCGCAAAACACGGCGGATGATGTGGAGACGCTGGCATTGAGCAGTCGGCGCTTGCCGCCTATTGCCACGCGGCTGGATGCACTGGGGCGTACGTTTCATCAATGATGGCGCTGTGGTTTACATGAACAATTGTTCATCTTGTAAATCACAGCCTTACATCACTTGATGGAGCAACCACGCCTCAAGCAGAACTAATGGTTTATTCGCAATCTACTGACAATCCCATCACATTTCGCCGGATAGCCTTGTTGCTCCAGCCGCTTCACGCAACGTGCGAAATAGTGATGAAAAATTCGTTAGTCAGGTTTCTGAAAAGTGACCAGGGTGCGCTGATCCTTCTGCTCGGCGTATCCGCGTTTCTATTGCTGTTCGGGTTGGGGGCAAGGGAGCTTTGGGGCGCGGAAACGCGCTGGGCGAACATCGCGCTACAAATGTTGCAAACCGGCGATTATTTCGACCCTTATCTCAAGGGGATGCCCTATTACGACAAACCGCTGCCTTCCTATTGGTTGATTACGGCCACTGCCCACTTGATGGGCGGTCTCGGGCACTGGTCGCTGCGCTTGCCTTCGGTTCTGGCGGCGTGGCTGAGTGTCTGGCTGGTCTATCTGATCGGTGAACGGCTCTTTAGCAAAGGCACCGGTCTGATTGCCGGCTGGTTTCTGGCGACGACGTTCTTTTTCGTGTTCTGGGCGCGGGTCGCCACGGCCGATATTTTAACCGTTTGCGGTGTTTTGGCGGCTGTCTGGTGGTACTGGCGCGGCCCGAATGACACCCGGCTGAGTCGCTACATCGTATTTTTCCTGATGCTGGCACTGACGTCGCTGTTCAAGGGCTTGATCGGGTTCATCCTGCCGGGGCTGATGCTGTTGCCGCATTTGCTCAGCGAGGGACGCTGGAGAAACCACCTCAATCCGCGCCTGTTTCTGGCAATGCTGCTGGGCGGTGTGGTCTACATGCTGCCGTTCATGCTGTCGCACCGCTATGGCGCGCCGACTTATGGGCCGAGCGGGCTTGGCCTGGTGTTCCAGGAGAACGTGGTTCGCTTCTTCAAGCCGTTCGACAACATCGGCCCGATCTATACCTATCTGCTCTATCTGCCGGTGTACACCCTGCCCTGGGCACCCTGCTGGATGCTCGGCCTGTGGGTGGCCCTGCGCAGTTGGAAGCACACCGAACCCAACGTTCGCTGGCTGATCCGGGGCCTGGGGTTGCTGTTTCTGTTCTTCACCGCCAGTGGCAGCCGACGCAGCTACTACGTATTGCCGCTGGTGCCGTTTGCCCAGCTGCTGGCGGCCTGGTGGGTCACCCGGCGCATGGCCGCGCGTCAGGCGGCCGGTAACGTCAGCGGGCCGGGTTGGGCGAAGGGTATTGCCGGGGCGGCAGGTTGTTTGTTTTTGATTCTGGGCGTTGCCTATCCGTGGACCAACGGCGGTGCTGGCGGTGTCATGCAGTTCACCCGGGATGTGCGTGCAGAAGCGATCAAAACGGCGCCGTGGAACGAATGGCGCATGGTGCTGGTGGATGTCGACAACAAGCTGCCCATGTACCTGCAAAATCATGGCGCTGCGTTCTACTACGTGCTCCCGGATTCGGACATTCCGCAAACAGGCGACAGTGCTGCACTGATGGCGTGGCTGGAAAGGAAAAGTGGCGAGACCTGGAACCCTGAACGCACGATCATCGTGGAGCAGTACAAGGATATCCATCAATTGCCTCTGGACTATCTGACGGCCGACCATCAGTTGATCACCACCAAACCCAACAACGGCACCCGGTTGTTTCATGCCCATGAAAATGGCAGTGCGGCGTTTATTCCCAATGGGAAAACGATGGGAATCCCTGTGGCCGGGCAAACTGCGGCGCAAGCCTCGGTTCAATAGATGTATTGAGGTGATCAATCAACGAAACAGGGCGCCTTGCAGGCTAATGCCGATCAGTCAGGCGAACCCAGACGATACACCGTCCTTGTAGCAGCTGGCGTAGCCTGCGTCCGGCTGCGCAGCAGTCGTAAATCCGGCTTTCATGATCTCTCTGACGTACCGCG
>NZ_JBFREX010000092.1:0-3968 GCF_052114525.1 Pseudomonas sp. KB_15
GAATTTCTTGACGACCATAGAGCATTGGAACCACCTGATCCCATCCCGAACTCAGCAGTGAAACGATGCATCGCCGATGGTAGTGTGGGGTTTCCCCATGTGAGAGTAGGTCATCGTCAAGATTAAATTCCGAAACCCCTATCTGCGTAYGCAGGTAGGGGTTTTGTTTTTGCGCGTGAAAAAAACAGGACTGGTTGTTGCACATTTCGCACAGTTATTTTCAGTCCATGGCACTAGAATAGGCCCAACTTTTTCAGAATCAGAGCCTTTATGCCGGATCCGGTTGACGCCCAAGGGCTGTCAGAATTACCGCTAGACAATCTGGTTGCCTGTCATGAGTGCGACCTGCTGATGCGTAAGCCAGAACTCGCCCACGGCGAAAAAGCCCTGTGCCCGCGCTGTGGCTACGAGCTTTATGCCCATCGCTACAACGTCGTACAGCGCAGCCTTGCCTTGGTCATCGCCGCCTTGATGTTGTTTATTCCGGCGAACTTTTTACCCATCATGCAACTCAATCTGCTCGGGCAATCTTCGCAAGACACTGTCTGGAGCGGTGTTGTCGCCCTTTTTGACACAGGCATGCAAAGCGTTTCGGTGGTCGTGTTCCTGTGCAGCATGGGGATCCCGCTGCTCAAGCTACTGTGCCAACTGGCCGTATTGTTGAGTATCCGTTTTGATATCGGACGCAGCTACGGCTTGTTGCTCTATCGCATTTATCACCATATACGCGAATGGGGGATGCTCGAGGTTTACTTCATGGGCGTGCTGGTGGCGATCGTCAAGCTGGCAGATATGGCAGCAATCACCGTAGGCCTCGGCCTGGCGTGCTTCATTGGTTTGTTGCTGATTCAAGTCTGGCTGGAGGTCGTGATGTCGCCTCACCAGATCTGGCAAGCATTATCAGGAGAGGATGCCCATGCGGGCGATTGATGCAGGCATTCTGATTTGCAAGGAATGTCATGAATTGAACAGGCAGGAAGCTGATACCGATGAGCAAGTCTGTACACGCTGCGGAGCGTTGGTGCATGCCCGCAGCCCGAATAGCCTGGTGCGCACCTGGGCATTGCTGATTACAGCCGCCATTCTTTACATACCGGCCAATTTGTTGCCGATCATGACCGTGAACTCCCTGGGCAAAGGTGCGCCCAGCACGATCATGGCCGGTGTGATCGAGTTGATGCACTACGGAATGTTCCCCATTGCGGCCGTGGTGTTTATCGCCAGTATCGTGGTGCCCACGTTCAAGCTGGTGGGCATCGCTCTGCTGCTGTTTTCCGTGCAGCGCCGTCAGCCCCTTTCGGCTCGCCAGCGTATCTGGATGTACCGTTTCATTGAATTCATCGGCCGCTGGTCGATGCTCGATATCTTTGTGATCGCCATCCTCGTGGCGGTCGTGAATTTTGGGCGGCTTGCCAGCATCGAAGCCAATCTTGGCGCCATCGCTTTCGCCACGGTGGTGATTCTGACGATGCTTGCCGCAGTAACTTTCGATCCCCGACTGATTTGGGATAACACGGAGTCGGACGACGACCATGACTGATTTGCCTGTAGCGAAAACCCGACCGGCCTCGAACTGGTCTGCCATTTGGGTGTTGCCCCTGATCGCCTTGATCATCGGTGGCTGGCTCGGCTGGCGTGCCTATAACGAGACCGGAATCGAGATTCAGGTGCGTTTTGAGAGTGGCGAAGGCATTCAGGCCAACAAGACCGAAGTTGTCTATAAAGGCATGCCGGTCGGCAAGGTCAAAAGCCTGAAGCTCGATGACGAGGGCAGTTCCAAAGGTGTGATCGCCAGCATCGAAATGAACAAGGATGTGGAGCAATACCTGCGAACCAGCACGCGTTTCTGGCTTGTGAAGCCGAGCGTGACTCTGGCTGGTATTACTGGCCTCGAGACGCTGGTTTCGGGCAACTACGTTGCGATCAGTCCGGGTGAGGGGGAACCGGTTCGCAAGTTCAAGGCCCTGGCTCAGGAGCCACCGCTCTCCGATGCCCAGCCGGGTCTGCACCTGACCATCAAGGCCGATCGCCTGGGTTCGCTGAACCGTGGCAGTCCGGTGTTCTACAAACAGATCAAGGTGGGCCAGATCAAGAGCTACGTGTTGTCCGAGGACCAGAGCACCGTCGAGCTCAAGGTCTTCATTGAGCCGACTTACGCCAAGCTGGTGCGCAAACACACACGTTTCTGGAACGCCAGCGGCATCAGCATCGATGCCAATCTGTCGGGCGTGAAGGTTCGCAGCGAGTCGTTGGCCAGCATCGTCGCCGGTGGTATTGCATTCGCTACGCCTGAAAACCGCAAGGACAGCCCGCCTACCGACCCAAGCCTGCCGTTCAGACTCTACGAAGACTTCGATGCAGCGGCGGCGGGTATCCGGGTCAAGGTCAAGCTCAGTGACTTCGAAGGCTTGCAGGCCGGTCGTACGCCGGTGATGTACAAAGGTATTCAGGTCGGCAATCTCAAGGCGCTGAAGGTCGATCCTGACCTGTCCGGGGCCACCGCCGAGTTGACGATGGACCCGTTGGCCGAGGATTACCTGGTCGAAGGCACCCAATTCTGGGTGGTCAAACCGTCGATTTCCCTGGCGGGCATTACCGGCCTCGAGGCGTTGGTCAAAGGCAACTACATCGCTGTGCGACCTGGCGACAAGGGTTCGGCACCACAACGGGAGTTTGTGGCACGAGCCAAGGCGCCGCCGCTGGATCTGCGTGCACCGGGTCTGCACCTGGTGTTGTTCACGGAAAATCTCGGCTCGCTGGAAGTCGGCAGCCCGGTTCTCTACAAGCAGGTTAAAGTCGGCTCCGTGCAGAGCTATCAGTTCTCACGCACCAGGAAACAACTGATCATTGGTGTGCACATCGAGAAGGAATACGAAGGCCTGGTCAACGCTTCGACGCGCTTCTGGAACGCCAGTGGCATCACCCTCACGGGCGGGCTGACCGGTGGGGTCCAGGTTAAAAGCGAGTCGTTGCAGAGCTTGATGGCCGGCGGCATTGCCTTCGAGACCCCACGAGACAAAGCCCCGTTGCAAAAGCGTGTTCCACGTTTCCGTCTGTTCGCGAACCATGAAGAGGCCACGCAGAAAGGCGAAGTCATCACGATCAAGCTCGATCGCGCTGATGGCTTGCGTACCGGCACTCCGATTCGTTTCAAGGGGCTGGATGTCGGCAAGGTGGAAGACGTTGATCTGAGCGAGGATCTGCAATCGGTGCTGCTGACCGCGCGGATTACCGAAGTACCGGAGCGCATCGCCCGGGTCGGTAGTCAGTTCTGGGTGGTCAAGCCTGAACTGGGGCTGATCAAGACGTCCAACCTTGAAACCCTGGTGACCGGGCAATACATCGAGGTGCAACCGGCGCCGAAAAATCTGGGACCGCAGAAGAACTTTGTCGCATTGGCCACTGCGCCGGAAACTGCCAGGCAGGAGGAGGGATTGAGTCTGGTGCTGAGCGCCGCTCGTCGTGGTTCGCTGAAGGCCGGTGTGCCGGTGACGTATCGCGAAATTACAGTGGGCAAGGTGACTGGTTATGAACTGGGGCAGACCGCTGATCGCGTGCTGATCCATATCCTGATCGAGCCGAAGTACGCGCCACTGGTGCGCAGCGGTACACGGTTCTGGAACACCAGCGGTTTCGACTTCGATGTCGGTCTGTTCAAAGGCGCAACGGTGCGTACTGAATCCCTGGAAACGATGATTCAGGGCGGTGTCGCCTTCGCCACGCCGGACGGCGAGCGCATGGGCAGCCCGGCGCGAGCGGAGCAGACGTTTGCGTTGTTCGACAAGTTTGAAGAGGAATGGCTGGGCTGGGCGCCGAAGATTTCGCTGGGTAAATAGTCTGAGGGTTATGTGGCGTCGGTGATGACGCCTTCGTCGGAACGCCGCCCGGGGCAAGCCCGCTCCCACAGGAAACTGCGTTGTACACATAATCTATGATCAACCAGTAACCCTGTGGGAGCGGGCTTGCCC
>NZ_JBFREX010000093.1:0-7392 GCF_052114525.1 Pseudomonas sp. KB_15
TGTAGCAGCTGCCGAGCCCGCGAGGCTGCGTTCGGCTGCGAAGCAGTCGTGAGTCCAGCTGACGCGGCCTGCCTGACGTACCGCAATGACTGATTTTACGACTGCTTCGCAGCCGAACGCAGCCTCGCRGGCTCGGCAGCTGCTACAGATCGCACTACCGCTTAACTGATCGGCCTGGCTCCTTTTTATCGCCATCCAGCCAGAAACTCCGTTCGGGGACTTGTGCTTCCGGTATTATGGTATACCATCAGACGCACAGACACCCAAAACCTCTACGGAGCAGCTCATGAGTTTCGAAATCCGCAAGATCGTCAGCTATGTCGAAGAAACCTTTATTGAAGGCGGCAAAGCCACCGATAAGCCCGTGACCATGGTCGGTCTGGCCGTGGTGATGAAAAACCCCTGGCTGGGCAACGGTTTCGTCGAAGACCTGAAACCACAGATCCGCGCCAACTGCTCCGACCTCGGCGCACTGATGGTCGAGCGCCTGGTGGGCATCATTGGCGGCGCCGAGAAGATCGAGGCTTATGGCAAGGCTGCCGTGGTCGGCGCCGATGGCGAAATCGAACACGCTTCTGCGGTGATCCACACCCTGCGCTTCGGCAACCATTACCGCGAAGCKGTCAAGGCCAAGAGCTACCTGAGCTTCACCAACAAGCGCGGCGGCCCGGGCACCTCGATCCAGATCCCGATGATGCACAAGGACGACGAAGGCCTGCGTTCGCACTACATCACCCTGGAAATGCAGATCGAAGACGCACCGCGTGCCGACGAAATCGTCGTGGTCCTGGGTTGCGCCGACGGCGGCCGCCTGCACCCGCGCATCGGCAACCGCTACATCGACCTGGAAGAACTGGCCGCCGAAAAAGCCCAGTAACCGGCCAGTAGAACGACAACAAGAAGGCATTGCAGGAGCGCTCCATGATTCGGCTCACCGCTGAACTCACCCCGGCTGGCACCAGTTACCTGGCGACCGGCCAAGGCCAGCCCGTGGTCTTGATCCACGGCGTGGGCCTGAACAAAGAAATGTGGGGCGGCCAGATCGTTGGCCTGGCCACGAAGTACCGCGTCATCGCCTACGACATGCTCGGCCATGGCGCCAGCCCGCGCCCTTCGATCGGCACGCCGCTGCTCGGCTATGCCGACCAGTTGCTGGAGCTGCTCGACCACCTGCAATTGCCCAAGGCAACGGTCATCGGCTTTTCCATGGGCGGGCTGGTAGCGCGGGCGTTTGCCCTGCACTACCCGCAACGCCTGGAAGGCCTGGTGGTGCTCAACAGTGTGTTCAACCGCAGCGCCGAACAGCGCGCGGGGGTCATCGCCCGCACCAGTCAGGCCGCCGAACACGGGCCGGACGCCAATGCCGAAGCGGCGCTGTCGCGCTGGTTCAGCCGTGAATACCAGGCAGCGAACCCGGCGCAGATCGCCGCGATTCGCCAGACCCTGGCCGGCAATGACCCTCAGGGTTACCTGACCACTTACGAATTGTTCGCCACCCAGGACATGTACCGCGCCGACGACCTGGCCAGCATCCGGGTGCCGACGCTGATCGCCACCGGCGAACTGGACCCCGGCTCGACCCCGGAAATGGCCCGGCAACTGGCCGAACGCATTCCCGGTGCGACCGTTGCCGTCCTCGCCGAGCAACGGCATATGATGCCCGTAGAATCGCCGCGCCTGGTCAACCAGCTGCTGCTGGAGTTTCTGCAGGCCGCGCACTCCCAACAAAACCAGATCAAGGGGATCGTTGCATGACACTCGCACGCTTCCAGATGTGCATCGGCGGTGAATGGGTCGATGCCCTGTCCGGCAAGACCTTTCAAAGTCTCAACCCGGCGCTGGCCGAGCCTTGGGCCGAATTGCCCGATGCCGACGAAGCCGACGTCGAACGCGCCGTGCAGGCAGCGCAGACGGCTTTCGACGGCCCGGCCTGGCGCGGTCTGACCGCCACCGCTCGCGGCAAATTGCTGCGACGCCTGGGCGACCTGATCGCCGAAAACAAAGAGCAACTGGCACAGCTGGAAAGTCGCGACAACGGCAAGCTGATCCGCGAAACCCGCGGCCAGGTGGGCTATCTGCCGGAGTTCTTCCACTACACCGCGGGCCTGGCGGACAAGCTCGAAGGCGGCACCCTGCCGCTGGACAAGCCGGACCTGTTTGCCTACACCGTGCACGAAGCCATGGGCGTGGTTGCCGCGATCATTCCGTGGAACAGCCCGCTGTACCTGACCGCAATCAAACTCGCCCCGGCGCTCGCCGCGGGCAACACCATCGTGATCAAGCCGTCGGAACACGCCTCGGCGACCATCCTCGAATTGGCGCGCCTGGCCCTGGAAGCCGGGATTCCACCGGGGGTGGTCAACGTCGTCACCGGCTACGGCCCGAGCACCGGCGCCGCCCTCACCCGCCATCCGCTGGTGCGCAAGATCGCCTTCACCGGCGGCGCGGCGACGGCGCGGCATGTGGTGCGCAGCAGCGCGGAGAACTTCGCCAAGTTGTCGCTGGAACTGGGCGGCAAATCGCCGAACATCATCTTCGCCGACGCCGACCTCGACAGCGCGATCAACGGCGCCATCGCCGGGATCTACGCCGCCTCCGGGCAGAGCTGCGTCTCCGGTTCGCGCTTGCTGGTGCAGGACGAAATCTACGACGAGTTCGTCGCTCGCCTGGTGGAGCGCGCCCGGCGCATCCGCATCGGCAACCCGCAGGACGACAGCAGCGAGATGGGCCCGATGGCCACTGCGCAACAACTGGCCGTGGTCGAAGGCCTGGTGGCCGATGCCATCGCCGAAGGTGCGCGTCTGCGCCTGGGCGGCAAGCGTCCGGAGAATCTGGGCGACGGCTGGTTCTACGAACCGACGCTGTTCGAGTGCGACCGCAACTCGATGAAGATCATGCAGGAAGAAGTCTTTGGCCCGGTGGCCTCGGTCATCCGTTTCAAGGACGAAGCCGAAGCGCTGGCGATTGCCAACGACTCGCAGTTCGGCCTCGCCGCCGGCATCTGGACCCGCGACCTGGGCCGTGCCCATCGCCTGGCCCGGGATGTGCGCTCGGGGATCATCTGGGTCAACACCTACCGCGCGGTCTCGGCCATGGCGCCGATCGGCGGCTTCAAGAACAGCGGCTATGGACGCGAAAGCGGCATCGATTCGGTGCTGGCCTACACCGAGCTGAAAACGGTGTGGATCAACCTGTCCCAGGCACCGATGCCTGATCCATTCGTGATGCGCTAGGAGTCCTGGAAAATGATCGAACCCGGCATTTACAAAGACGTGATGAGCTCGTTCCCGTCCGGGGTCACGGTGGTCACCACCCTGGACCCGGACGGCGGCATCGTCGGCATCACCGCCAGTGCCTTCAGTGCGCTGTCGATCGACCCGGCACTGGTGCTGTTCTGCCCCAACTACGGTTCCGACACCTACCCGGTACTGCGTGACAGCAAGCAGTTCGCGATTCATTTGCTGTCCGCCGAGCAGACCGCCGAAGCCTATGCCTTCGCCGGTAAAGGCAAGGACAAGGCCAAAGGCATCGAGTGGCACTTGAGCGAACGGGGCAACCCGATCCTGGCCAAGGCCACGGCGATCATCGAGTGCGAACTGTGGCGCGAATACGACGGCGGTGATCACGCGATCATCGTCGGCGCGGTGAAGAACCTGATCCTGCCCGAGCAACCGGTGACGCCGATGATCTACCACAAAGGCAAGCTGGGCCCGCTGCCCGCCCTGGCTTGATGGCTCTACACAATCCCCCTGTGGGAGCGGGCTTGCTCGCGAAGAGGCCGGCACATCCAACATGGATGGCGCCTGATGGACGCGCCGCATGGCGCCTGTCAGGACATCTTCAACCCGGCCACCGGTGAACGAATCGGCCAGGTGCCGAACCTCGGCGCCGAGCACGCGCGCCTGGCCATCGACGCCGCCAACAAGGCCTGGCCGGCCTGGCGCGCGCTGACTGCCAAGGAGCGCAGCAATACGCTCAAGCGCTGGCATGCCTTGATGCTGGAAAACGCCGACGCCCTGGCCGAAATCCTCACCCTCGAACAAGGCAAGCCACTGGCTGAGGCCAAGGGTGAAATTCTCTACGCCGCGAGCTTCATCGAGTGGTTCGCCGAAGAGGCCAAGCGCATCTACGGCGACACCATTCCCAGCCACAAGGGCGATGCGCGCATCGTGGTCAGCAAGGAGCCGATTGGTGTGGTCGCGGCCATCACGCCGTGGAATTTCCCGGCGGCGATGATCACCCGCAAGGCCGGCCCGGCGCTGGCCGCCGGTTGCCCGTGCATCGTCAAACCGGCTCCGGAAACACCCTTCTCGGCGCTGGCCATGGCCGCGCTGGCTGAACAGGCCGGCATCCCAGCGGGCATTTTCAATGTGATCACCGGTGATGCCATCGCCATCGGTGGCGAGCTGACCAGCAGCAGCCTGGTGCGCAAACTGTCGTTCACCGGTTCCACCGCCATCGGAAAACTGCTGATGGCCCAGTGCGCACCGACGCTGAAAAAAGTCTCACTGGAACTGGGCGGCAACGCGCCGTTCATTGTCTTCGACGATGCCGATCTGGAGCGTGCCGTCGACGGCGCGCTGATCGCCAAATTCCGCAACGCCGGACAGACCTGCGTCTGCGTCAACCGCTTCCTGGTGCAGGCCGGCATCCACGACGCCTTTGTTGCGCGTTTGGCCGAGCGGGTTTCGCAACTCAAGGTCGGCAGCGGCTTCGAAGAAGGCGTCACCCAAGGCCCGCTGATCAACGAGCGTGCCGTGGCCAAGGTCGAAGAGCACGTGCAAGACGCCCTGGCCCAGGGTGCACGACTGCTGTGCGGCGGCGAACGTCATGCGCTGGGCAACGGTTTCTTCCAGCCGACCGTGCTCGCGGCGGTCACCACACAGATGAAAGTCGCCAAGGAAGAAACCTTCGGTCCGCTGGCAGCAGTGTTCCGCTTCGACACCGAGGCCCAGGCCGTCGAGATGGCCAACGACACCGAATTCGGCCTCGCTGCCTACTGCTACACCCGCGACCTGGGCCGCGCCTGGCGCATGAGCGAGGCGCTGGAGTACGGCATGGTCGGGATCAACGAAGGGCTGATTTCCACCGAAGTCGCGCCCTTTGGCGGCATCAAGTCCTCGGGGCTGGGCCGTGAAGGGTCGAAGTACGGCATCGAGGATTACCTGGAACTCAAATACACCTTGATGGGCGGCCTTTGAGCCCAGGGGAGCTACGCAGATGAACAACGAAAAATATGAAAAAGGCCTGAAGATCCGCACCCAGGTGTTGGGCGAAGCCTACGTCAATCGCTCCATCGAGAACGCCGACGACTTCACCCGCCCCTTGCAGGAGATGGTCACCGAGTATTGTTGGGGTCATGTCTGGGGCCGTGAGGGTTTGTCCCTCAAGGAACGCAGCATGATCAACCTGGCGATGATCTCGGCCCTCAACCGGCCCCATGAACTCAAGCTGCATGTGCGCGGCGCCTTGCGTAACGGCCTGAGTCGTGAGCAAATACGCGAAATATTGCTTCAGGTCGGCATTTATTGCGGTGTCCCCGCTGCCGTAGACAGTTTCCGGCTCGCCCGTGAAGCCTTCGCCGAAGCCGATGCCGAGGCCTCCAGTTAACCCTTGGCTGTTTGATCTGACCGAGCACAGGGATTCCCGTAATCGAAGTGCTCTTTTTTGCATGGACAGCCACAATCAGAGCGGACCCCATGAAACGCCTGCCACTCGACGACAGCTTCAAGGTCAATCGCAACCCCGTTACCCTGCGCGAAATCGTGCTGGATAAACTGCGAAGCGCCATCATGAACTTCCAGCTCCTGCCGGGAGACCGTCTGGTCGAACGCGATCTGTGCGATCGCCTGGGCGTCAGCCGTACTTCCGTGCGCGAAGCCTTGCGTCACCTTGAATCCGAAGGCCTGGTGGAATTCGCCGATGCCAAGGGCCCGCGCGTCGCGATCATTACTCTGGCCGATGCCGTGGACATCTACGAGCTGCGCTGCGTGCTCGAAGGGCTGATCGTTCAACTGTTCACCCTGCGCGCCAAGGCCAAGGACATCAAGGCCCTGGAAAAAGCCCTGGAAGAAAACCGCAAGGCGTTGAAAGACGGCGAACTGCAACAGGTCATCGACTCGGTGCAGGGTTTCTACGATGTGCTGCTCGAAGGCTCGGGCAACCATGTCGCGGCCACTCAGCTACGCCAGTTGCAGGCACGCATCAGCTACCTGCGCGCGACCTCGGTGTCCCAGGAAAACCGTCGCGGCGCCAGCAACCAGGAAATGGAACGCATGGTCGAAGCGATCAAGAGCGGCGATGCGCTGGCCGCCCACCAGGCTTGCGTCGACCACGTGCGTGCTGCCGCTGCCGTGGCCCTGGACTACCTCAAGCGCAAGCAGGAAGAAACCGGCGACATCCCGGCGATCACCCTGCCCATCGCGCTGAAAGAACCGCGCATAGGTCGCTGAAATGTTCAGCCCGAGCTTTTGCCCCAAGTGCGGCAGCAATGACCTCAGGTCACAGCTGCCGCCGGGCGATACGCACGAGCGCCTGATGTGCCGCAGCTGTGGCTACATCCATTACGTCAATCCGAAGATCATTGCCGGCTGCATCATCGAGCAGGACGGCAAGTACCTCTTGTGCCAGCGCGCCATCCCGCCGCGCCCTGGCACCTGGACCCTGCCCGCGGGCTTCATGGAAAGCGGCGAGACCACCGAGCAGGCGGCCTTGCGCGAAGTCTGGGAAGAAAGCGGCGTGCACGCAGAAATCCTCTCGCCCTATTCGATCTTCAGCGTGCCGAAGATCAGCGAGGTGTACATCATCTTCCGCGCCATCGCGCTGGAAATCACCGGCCAGTACGGCCCGGAGACCCTCGACTACAAATTCTTCGCGCCTGAGGAGATTCCCTGGGACAGCATCTACTACCCGGCGATCCGGCAGATTCTTGAGCGTTATATCGAGGAGCGCCAGGCTGGGGTGTATGGCATCTACATGGGCAATGACGACAGCGGGAAGATTCACTTTATTCGCTGATAGCTGCGGATTTTGATCGGCCACCTGTGGGAGCGAGCTTGCTCGCGAAAAACGTCTGAACAACGCGATCAAGCAGACAGCACGCGTTATCGTTGACGTCCATCGCGAGCAGGCTCGCTCCTACAGAAGAGCAGAGCAAAAGCAGGGCTGCGTACACCCATGCTCTTCACCACTCATCAGGCCGAGCGTTAGCTCGCCTGCAGCTCTTGATCTTGATCCACCCGCCCCCTCGGCAGGCTGAGTGGAGGCGTTCATCCGGGGGGAGGCGCGCAGCGCCGTTCGGCGCAGCCGAACACATCGAGAGGAGGTCGAGCGAAGCCGACCGGAGGCGATGCCCCCGGATGAATGCCGGAGCGAAGGAACCCCGAGCCTAAG
>NZ_JBFREX010000094.1:0-3237 GCF_052114525.1 Pseudomonas sp. KB_15
TTCCGACCGTCGGCCCGGCTCCCGTGCAGGACCCGAACAGCATCGCCCGCAGCGGCCCTTCGGCCGCGGCGCTCGAAGCCTTCATGCGCCAGCCGGGGCTGTACCCGTTTCCGTCGCAGTATTCCAATGCGCTAGACCGCAACCCGTGGCAAGCGCAGATCGAAGCCTTCCTCAACCGCCATCCGGTCGGCTCGCCGGCCGAAGGTCGTCCGCCAGGAAAAGGCTGGTCGCACCAGCGCTGGAACGAGTTTTACCCACAGGTCGGCTTCAAAACCGCTCAAGTGGGCGCCAAGCTCAACGGCGGCATGCGCGATCGCCGGCAAATGCACAACTACGCCGTCGGCGAGTTCGGGCCTGGCGGGCTCTACAACCAGACCTCGGACTCCCCGGTCATAGTGGGCACGACCAAAGGCATCGACACCCGTTTCCACCCCAACATGCCGATTCAGAACCACAAGGCGCTCTGGACCTTCGACGGCACCTTTCCGCCAAAACTGTTGATGGTGCGTTACGGCCAACCGGTGCTGATGCGTCACTACAACGCCCTGCCGATCGATCCGTCGGCCAACATGGGATTTGGCCTGCACACCCTCACCACCCACGAACACAACGGCCACTCCCCGGCCGAAAGCGACGGCTATGCCAATGCGTTTTTCTTTCCGGGGCAGTACTACGACTATCGCTGGCCGATCCAGCTGGCCGGTTACGACACCATCAACACCAGCGCCCAGGATCCGCGCGCGGCGTTCCCCTGCGCCCCGGGCGAAACCCTGTATGTCAACGATGCCACTCCGGGCCTCAAGACGTGCAACAACGGCAGCATCAAGATCCGTGGCGACTGGCGCGAAACCATGAGTACCCACTGGTTCCATGACCACATGCTCGATTTCACCGCGCAGAACGTCTACAAGGGCAACGCGGTAATGATGAATTACTACAGCGCCCTGGATCGCGGTAACGAAGCCTTCGAAGACGGCGTCAACCTGCGCCTGCCCAGCGGTTCGGCGTTGCCTTGGGGCAACCGCGACTACGATGTCAACCTGATGATTGCCGACAAGGCCTGGGATCAGAACGGCCAACTGTGGTTCAACCCGTTCAACACCGACGGTTTTCTCGGCGATCAGGTGCTGGTCAACTGGCAGTACCAGCCGCGCCTGAATGTGCGGGCGCGCAGCTATCGCTTCCGCATCCTCAATGGCTCGGTGTCGCGCTACTTCAGGATCGCGCTGGTACGTGAAGTCGCCGGCACCGGCGGCGAATTCCCTGGCCCGGCAGGTTCCGGTGTGTCTTATACCCGGGTGCCGTTCCACTTGATCGCCAACGACGGCAACCTCATGGAACACGCCGTGCCGTTCGACGGCAGCATGGACCTGGACGCTGACGGCGACATGCAGAACCACAACGCCATCCTGCCCACCATGGGCATCGCCGAGCGTTACGACATCATCGTCAACTTCGCGAAAAACGGGATCAGCACCGGCGACAAGCTGTATTTCGTCAACCTGATGGACCACCAGACCGGCAAGGGTCCGGAGAGTGTACCGCTGAGCCTGGCCGATGTGCTGTCCGGGAAGTACAAAGCGGTGCTCAAGTCGGGCAGCAAAGGGCTGGAATGGGACGGTGGCGACCCGGCGGTGGGCAAGTTCATGCAGATGGTGGTGCAGCCTTATGCCGGCCAGGACGTGAGCATGAACCCCGCCGACTACGAACCCGCCAAGCCGGGTAAAGCGGCCGGCAAGATGATGATCCCGCTGACCATCAACCGCGACGATCCGGCGATGCAGGCCAAGCTCAAGCTGGCACGGCATCGTGAGTTCATCTTCGGTCGCTCCGACGGCACCGACGAAGCACCCTGGACCATCAAGACCGACGGCGGTTTCGGCTACCACATGGACCCACGGCGGATCAGCGCCGCTCCGCAACTGGCCAACGGCCCGACCGATGCCGGGTTCTCCGGCGACGGCACCCTTGAGGTGTGGAAAATCAAGAACGGCGGCAACGGCTGGAGCCACCCGGTGCACGTGCACTTCGAAGAGGGGATCATCCTCCACCGCGATGGCAAGGCGCCATCGGAATGGGAAAAATGGGCACGTAAGGACGTCTATCGCATCGGCGAGGGCATCGACACCTCTCAGGAAGTGGAAATGGCGATCCACTTCCGCGAATTCGCCGGGACCTACATGGAGCACTGCCACAACACCCAGCACGAGGATAACGCCATGCTGCTGCGCTGGGATATCGAGCACCCCGGCCAGTTCCAGTTGATGCCAACGCCCCTGCCCGGCTGGGACGGCGTTACCTACGTCAACTCCGCCGCGCTGCCAACCTTCCGCACTGGCGATACCCGTGTCAATGACGGCGATAACAAAAACCCGATCGCCAACCCCGACAGCGCCATCAGCAACAACGGCCAACCGCTGACCATCAACGTGCTGGCCAACGACAGTGACCCTGACGGCAACGTGCCACTTAAAGTGGTGGGGCTGGCGCAACCGGACTCCGGCAAGGGCGTGGTCAGCACCGATGGTGTGCGCGTGATCTACACACCACCGGCCACGGTCCTCGCGCCGTTCACCGCGACCTTTACCTATAAGGCCGCCGATGCCAAGGGTGCGGAATCGGCACCGGCGACGGTGTCCGTGGCGGTCGGGGCAGTGGTCGTCGAGAACCTGATCGTCACCAGCGCTACCGTCATCGCCCGCAGCAACAGTCGCTATTACTGGGTCCTGTCCGGCACCACCACGCGTGGCACGGGCAATACCATCACGGCGACTGCCACGACCACATCCGGTCCGGTGAACCTTGGCGCCGCCACCCTGACGCCTACGGCTACAGGCGCGCGCTGGAATATAGCGGTGACGACCGTCGGCAGTGGCCCGTCGCCTGGTGCGACGGCGACCGTCACATCGGCCTTCGGCAGAACCGTGACAGTGCCAGTGCACTAGAGCGCAGTGATCGGCGCCCGGTCCATGCAATGTGGACCGGGCGCTTTTTTTGTGGATCGTACGGTGGTGCCGTGTGGGGGGGGGTACTAACTATCGACTGGTATTTGCGCTGACTGTCAGGCCGCTATCGCGAGCAAGCCCGCTCCCACCATTGACCGGTGTCGAGCACAAATCCCGTGTACGACACAAAACCACTGTGGGAGCGAGCTTGCTCGCGATGGCGGWAKGTCAGCCACCCTCGTCGTCGGCTGCTAGTCCGCCTTCGCGAGCAGGCTCGCTCCCACCATTGACC
>NZ_JBFREX010000095.1:0-3162 GCF_052114525.1 Pseudomonas sp. KB_15
CGGCCTGCCTGACGTAGCGCAATGACTGAATTTACGACTGCTTCGCAGCCGAACGCAGCCTCGCAGGCTCGGCAGCTGCTACAAAGGGTGTCRCRGCTGAAATTGCTTAACTGACTGGCATTAGCGCTTATGGCCCGTTGTTTGTCCTACCGTTGCCATTGAAGTCGCGGCGTTGAAGAGCACCGCACAAGCCAGGTATATGGTCACTCTCCCAATGCCGTCTCACTGCTGCGACTGCCTGCGTCCGGTTACGAACGCGTAGCTTGTACATGACATTCGTCATGTAGTGCTTGATTGTCTTCTCGCAGAGCTCAAGCTTGATAGCAACCTCGCGGTTAGTCAGGCCMTTCGATACCTCCCGGATAACTTGTTCTTCGCGATGGGTCAGCTCGACCTTTTGCTTATCACCCGCGTACGTTCTGAAATTGCTTAACAGCTTGCTGGCAAGCTTGGGTGTAATGAAGGTTTCACCAGCGGCAACATTTCTGATGGCTTGTACAAGCTCACGACCGCTTATGCCTTTCAACGCATACCCCTGCGCGCCCGCTTCGAGGGCGGAATAGGCGTCCTCGATGGACTCGGATACCGTCAGCATCAAAATTTTAACTGCTGGCGAAGACGCTGAGATCGCTCGCACGGCAGCAAAGCTATCGCCCGGCATATTTACATCCATGAGCAAAACATTCGGAGCAAAACGAGCGGCAATCTCCAGGGCATCATCGGCAGACCCGCCCTGCCCGACCACCTGAAAGTCAGCTATTTTCTTCAGCGCCATTGTGACCCCATCCCTCAACAGCGGGTGATCATCAACGATGCCAATCTTGATCATGGAACTCATAAAATACTCCCCATAAGAGGYGATGGAGCTGCATGGTGATGTCGCGCGTTTCATTTTTATCCCTCACGTCATGCCGAACCTGGCAAGCCCCGTCGTCTCCATGATGTCCGGGACGACAGCTGTTGTGGGTACCGAGGGGGAGTGCAACTAATGAGCCATTTCAATAGGGCGAAGAAAAAGTTCAAATCAATTAACAAGCTGTTTCTGAGTGCTTCAAACGAGAGAAAGGGTGAAGGTGGGGAATATTCCTCAAATCAGGTGATAACCGCCCGGTTGGGTGGGTGAAATACCCCACTTATGGAGATAGTAACGGCCCTGTTTCACCGACCGCTTCTGGTCGGGTCTGCATGCCCTAAGGCGACGTGGATTCAACGGGTCGAGAAGGGCCGCTTCTGGCAAACAGCCACTCGGACCAGTCGCGCAATGACAGCGCCAGACTAGACGTGGATCCCCCTGGGGGCGTAGACACTGGCTGGAGGTGGCTTCCAGTGGAGCTCACTGGATGAAAAAATGGGTTAAACGTCCATTTTTTCAATTTGGTTTTATACGCGCAAACGAAAACGCCGCTCAATGAGCGGCGTTTTCGTTAAATATGGAGCGGGAAACGAGACTCGAACTCGCGACCCCGACCTTGGCAAGGTCGTGCTCTACCAACTGAGCTATTCCCGCAAATGGCGTCCCCTAGGGGACTCGAACCCCTGTTACCGCCGTGAAAGGGCGGTGTCCTAGGCCACTAGACGAAGGGGACACGCTACCCGGAACACATGGTGTGTGTTTCGGTGCCCAGATCCGCATCCGAAGACTTGGTTCTGGTTTCACTCAGCCCTGCCCGAAAGCAAAGCTGTTTAAAATTGGAGCGGGAAACGAGACTCGAACTCGCGACCCCGACCTTGGCAAGGTCGTGCTCTACCAACTGAGCTATTCCCGCATTGGCGTCCCCTAGGGGACTCGAACCCCTGTTACCGCCGTGAAAGGGCGGTGTCCTAGGCCACTAGACGAAGGGGACACACGTACTGCATTCACTCCCTGCTTCGTTTCGCTGTGTGCTTTACGCTGCAAGTGGCGCGCATTCTATGGATGGATTGAGAGGTCGTCAACCCCCTGATATAAATTTATTTAAATCAATGACTTCGCCCTGCTTTTGGGCGCCGTTGCGGTTTTTCCGCTGCCCGGCGTTTGACGCCTATATTCTGGCACCCGCCAAGACGTTATAGTCCAGCAGTGATGGCAATCTGTACATCGCTTGCCACCATTCATAGAAGCGGGGCTGCGGCCGATATAAGCGCAGGCATGTCCGATCCAACCCGTCATGCGGGCCTGGGCGCTCGAATGCCAGGCCACTAAACTCGCATGCGTACCCTATAAAGAGGTCTTACCGGTGACGCCACTCATGATCACCCTGCTAGTCGTAGCCGGGATCGCACTGTTGATCGCCATTGGTTACATGAACCATGTGGTGGAAAACAACAAGCTGGAAAAGGCCCGTACCAAGATCGAGCTCAATGATCGTCTGCGTCGCTGCGGCGAAATCACCGAGACTTTCCCCGGCCAGTTGATGACCCCGGCACTCAAGCTGTTGTTGACCCGCCTGGAACTGAACGTCTGCCAGCGCCTGCTCAACCTGGAAAAATCCAGTGCCAACCTCAAGGCACGGATCGCCGAGCTGGAGGTCCTTGTCGGCCAGGGTGAATCCATCCCGGTCAACAATCCGCCAGCACCGATCCAGACCGAAGCCAAGGCCAAGGACGTACGTTTCCTGCTCGAAGCCCTGCACGGCCAAATCACCCGCGCGGCACAGGACGGCTTCCTGGCCCCCAACGAGGCCAAACGCTGGATCCGTGAAGTGCGCCACATCCTCGTGCTGCTGCACATCGAGTTCTTCAACAACCTCGGCCAGCACTCCCTGCAAAAGAACCAGCCCGGACAGGCTCGCCTGGCATTCGAGCGCGGCGTGCAATACCTGCGCAAACAACAGGAACCACAGGTTTACGCCGAGCAACTGGAATACCTGGAAAAACTCCTGGCCCGCGCCAATGACCAGGTCATGGATCGCATTGCGCCGGTCGAAGGCGAAGTCAACCAGTTGACCGAAGGTCTCAAAGACGTCGAGGCCGACGCGGACTGGAAAAAGAAAGCGATCTACGACTGACCGGCGAAAGCACAAAAGCCACCGGGACAGGTAATGCCAGTCAGTTAAGCGCTAATGCGATCTGTAGCAGCTGCCGAGCCCGCGAGGCTGCGTTCGGCTGCGAAGCAGTCGTGAGTCCAGCTGACGCGGCCTGCCTGACGTACCGCAATGACTGATTTTACGACTGCTTCGCAGC
>NZ_JBFREX010000096.1:0-3116 GCF_052114525.1 Pseudomonas sp. KB_15
ACTGCGAAGCAGTCGTAAAACAGCCATTGCGGTACGTCAGGCAGGCCGCGTCAGCTGGACTCGCGACTGCTATGCAGCCGAACGCAGCCTCGCGGGCTCGGCAGCTGCTACAGATCGCATTACCGCTTAACTGACTGGCATTAGTTAGCCCAAGTGGCTGGTTTTTTTGTGCGCGGAATTTGGTGATTCACCTGCCAACGTTAGTGCTAAGGCCCACTTTTAAGGGCCCAACAGAGATCAACGCTAGAAAAAGCAACGTCCTACACGACACAGGGAATTGTCCGTACACTTGCGCATTGCTGTGCCTTTGTCATGAGACCTATAGTCCCACCGCGCCCAAATGGCGTATCGGGTTTGGCGACTCGGTAACAACGGTACAGAAGGCTCCGAGGATTTCTCGGAGCGCTTTTGATCACGCTTGGCTGCTTTTTCGGTAGCTGTGCGTGGGAGACCTTCGGGTCTGCCGGTTTTACCATTGTCCGGTTCGCCAACCCGCGTACAGCTACCACCCTATTGTTTGGCGACAATTGAGTGGTAGGTCTTCCACCTACAATTGGTACTCACTCATGAAAGATTTCATGGCTTTAACCAGCAACGCCGACGATCTCCCCTCCCTCTACGTCAACACAACCCAACCCCTGCACTCCCTGCTCAGCACCGCCAGTTACAGAATTCGAGCCGTGACACAGATCCTTGAAAACCTCGCGATGCGGGGTGACATCACCACTGACTCGGTCATCCTCAGCGACTTTGCCTTGCTGTGCTGCGTGCCCTTGCGCGACGGTTGTGATGTGCTGGATGTCATCGCTCGACGCATGGATGCAGAACCGTCCTGACGTAATCTGTGGGAGCGAGCCCGGACCAAGCTCGCTCCCACAATGACTGCGCTTACAAATCCACAACGTACAACCCGTTTCCCCTCATCGCCCGCCCCGCTAGCATTTCCCTCACCTTCAACCACCCTCTTCACTGCACGGCCATCAGCGAACTCGCGTCATCATTTTTCGAAAGAACGCATACGGAACACTTCCGATGCTGCCAATGAATGATTTCAACAGAGCAACTCGAAAATGACCCAAAACATCTACGACGATCCCGGTTTCTTCCAGGGCTACAGCCAGATGCCCCGTTCGATTGGCGGTCTTGATGCCGCGCCGGAATGGCCTGCGCTGAAGGCGATGTTGCCGCCAATACAAGGCTTGAAGGTGGTGGACCTCGGTTGCGGCTACGGCTGGTTTTGCCGTTTGGCCAGTGAGCAAGGCGCCGGCAGCGTACTCGGGCTCGATGTTTCGGAAAAAATGCTGGAGCAAGCGCGCAAGACGACTTCGGCGGCCAACATCCAATACGCCCGCGCTGATCTGGAGCACCTCGACCTGCCGACAAACAGTTTCGACCTGGCCTACAGTTCCCTCGCCTTGCATTACATCAAGGACTTGCCCGGCCTGTTCGGCAAAATCCACGCAGCGCTGAAACCTGGCTCCCGCTTCGTGTTTTCCATTGAACATCCGATCTTCATGGCGCCGCGTAATCCCGGCTGGATCACCGATGCCGAAGGCCGCAAGAGCTGGCCGCTGGACAGTTATCAAATGGAGGGCGAGCGTGTAACCAACTGGCTCGCGGACGGCGTGATCAAGCAGCACCGCACCATTGGCACATTACTCAACGCGTTGATCGCTGCGGGATTCACTATCCAGCACGTCAATGAATGGGGTCCGTCCGATACCGAGGTCGTTGCTCAACCGGCACTGGCTGAAGAACGGGAGCGACCCATGATGATGTTGGTCGGAGTGCAACGCTGATGGCCGCCCGTATATTTTGCGTAAGGAACTTCGCGCGCCAGTAAAGAAACCGTAGCAAGGCGTTGAGTCCGGAAATGGATACCTTATGCTCCCGGCTCACCTTCCGCACAGAGATCAGCATGGACAGTTCAGAGTTGGGGATCATGATCATTTCAATGATCGGGTTGTTCGGCTTTGCCTCGTTTGCTTTTGAATACCTGAGTGCCCGGCGCTCGAAAAAGAACAAGCCGCAGTGATGTTTTCCGAGCGGTCAAGAAAAGGGACAGATGACGCTCAAGGTCATCTGTCCCTTTTTCGCATCAGCGGGTCGCGACGATAAACAACCGTGGAAACGGCAACAGCACCGAACCATCGGCCAAGGCCGGATACGCCTGCTCGATAGCCGCCTGATACTGCTTCAGATACTGCACTCGCTCCACCTCATCCAGCGGATCGAGGAACGGCCGCAAACCACTGCCCTTGAACCACTCCACCACGCCAGACGCACCGCCCGCGAGCGGATGATGGTAAGTGGTGCGCCACACATCGACGCGGGTGCAACAGGCTTTCAGTATCGAGTAGTAACCGCTGGCACTTTCCATTTCAGTCCGCTGCCCGGCAGCGCCTGCCAGTTTACTGGCCCATGGACCGTCAGCGGCCACTTCGCGCATCAAGCGGTGCGAGTGCTCATTAAGATTGTCAGGCATCTGGACGGCCAGACTGCCACCCTGCACCAGTTTGCTAATGAGCGAGGGTAGCAACGTGGCGTGATCCGGCACCCACTGCAACACCGCGTTGGCAAAAATCACGTCGAACGGGCCGTTGTCGTTCCAGGTGTCGATGTCAGCAACATCGAACCGCACCTGCGGCAAGCGCTTGCGAGCGGCTTCGATCATGTCGGTCGAACTGTCCAGCCCGCGTACCGAGGCACCGGCAAAACGCGCCACCAACAACTCGGTCGAGTTACCAGGACCACAACCGATATCGATGGCCGAGCGCACGTCCCCAGCGGGGATGGCCGCCAGCAGGTCACGGGCGGGACGGGTGCGTTCATCTTCAAAAGCGACGTACTGTTTGGCGGACCAACTCATTGCGTTCTCCTGTCGGTGTGTTGTTCTGGCCGAAGCCGACAATCGGGTAGCTACATTACATCGCCTGACAGGTTCCGCTCTATTCCACTTTTGGTAAGAGTCATCGCTAAGCGTTTCAGAAAAAAACCGGCGTGATTAGCTAATGCCAGTCAGTTAAGCGGTAATGCGATCTGTAGCAGCTGCCGAGCCCGCGAGGCTGCGTTCGGCTGCGAAGCAGTCGTAAATCAGACATTGCGGTACGTCAGGC
>NZ_JBFREX010000097.1:0-2861 GCF_052114525.1 Pseudomonas sp. KB_15
GTCTGCCTGACATACCGCAATTCCTGATTTTACGACTGCTTCGCAGCCGAACGCAGCCTCGCGGGCTCGGCAGCTGCTACAGGTCGCATTAATTAGCCTGAAAGGCCGGTTTTTTGTTGAGTGCAGGAACGCCCTGAATATTTCAGGCCGCGTGGCGATCCGAATCGTCGCCGCCACTTTTGTCCCGGGTCATGGAATTATTGCCAACCCCCCTGACTGATTCGAGCTGTTTATCAGCTATCTCCCCCAGATGAAGCGACAGTTTCCCGGACCGGTACTTTAATGGATGTTCTGGAGCGACTGATCACTGGGCCGTCATAGCCTTGAGGCTATGGATCCCATACCGAAAAGCTATTTCTTCAATCGGTGATCCGGATCCACGCTTAAGGATGGTTAGCTGAAAACAAAATCAAGAGGAGATGCCATGTCAACTGAATCGAAATGCCCGTTCAATCACGCCGCTGGCGGTGGCACGACGAACCGCGACTGGTGGCCGAACCAACTGAACCTGAAGATCTTGAGTCAACACTCACCCAAGTCTGACCCGTTGGGGGGCGACTTCAACTATGCCGAAGCCTTCAAGAGCCTGGACTTCCAGGCGCTGAAAAAAGACCTGACTGCGCTGATGACCGATTCCCAGGACTGGTGGCCGGCGGACTTCGGTCACTATGGACCCTTCTTTATCCGCATGTCCTGGCACGCCGCAGGCACCTATCGCACCGGTGACGGCCGGGGCGGCGCCGGCTCCGGCCAGCAACGCTTTGCACCGCTCAACAGCTGGCCGGACAACGTCAGCCTCGACAAGGCCCGTCGGCTGCTCTGGCCGATCAAGCAAAAGTACGGCAACAAAATCTCCTGGGCCGACCTGATCGTCCTTGCCGGCAACGTTGCACTGGAGTCCATGGGCTTCAAGACCTTTGGTTTTTCCGGTGGCCGCCCGGATGTCTGGGAACCGGACGAAGACGTCTACTGGGGCTCGGAAAGCCAGTGGCTGGGTGGCGACGTGCGTTATGGCAAAGATGCCGGGCAAGCTCCCGCCGAGCGCAATCTGGAAACCCCACTCGCAGCCGTGCAGATGGGCCTGATTTACGTAAACCCCGAAGGCCCTGAAGGCAACTCGGATCCGGTCGCCGCCGGGAAGGACATTCGTGAAACCTTTGCGCGCATGGCCATGAACGACGAGGAAACCGTCGCGCTGATCGCGGGCGGTCACGCCTTCGGCAAAACCCACGGTGCCGGTCCTGTCGACCATGTCGGACCTGAGCCCGAAGCCGCCGGCCTCGAACTGCAGGGCCTGGGCTGGAAGAGCACGTTCGGTACCGGTAAAGGTGGCGACGCCATCTCCAGCGGCCTGGAAGTGACCTGGACGACCACGCCAACCCAGTGGAGCAACAACTACCTGGAAAACCTGTTCGGATACGAATGGGAACTGACCAAGAGCCCGGCGGGGGCAAACCAGTGGAAGCCGAAAAGCGGCGCTGGCGCCGGCACCATTCCGGATGCCTTTGATCCGTCAAAACGGCGTGATCCGACCATGCTGACCACGGACCTGTCGCTACGCTTCGACCCGATCTATGAGCCGATTTCGCGGCGCTTCCTGGCCAATCCAGACCAGTTGGCCGACGCCTTCGCCCGTGCCTGGTACAAGCTGATTCATCGTGACATGGGGCCGCTCTCACGCTACCTCGGCCCGGAAATACCGAACGAAGTGCTGCTGTGGCAAGACCCGATCCCTACCGTCAACCATCCACTGGTCAACGACAGCGATGTCGCCGCGCTCAAGGGCAAAATTGCGGCCTCGGGGCTGTCAGTCTCGCAGCTGGTATCTACCGCCTGGGCGGCAGCGTCGACTTTCCGTGGCTCCGACAAACGCGGCGGTGCCAACGGTGGGCGCTTGCGCCTGGCACCACAGAAGTCCTGGCAGGCCAACCAGCCAGAACAACTGGCCAGCGTGCTGGCAAAACTCGAAAGCATTCAGAACGAGTTCAACAGTGGCGGCAAGAAAATCTCCCTGGCCGACCTGATCGTGCTTGCCGGAGGCGTGGGCGTGGAGCAGGCCGCGAAAAATGCCGGCCAAAGCGTGACGGTGCCTTTCACGCCAGGGCGCATGGACGCCAGCCAGGAGCAGACCGATGTCGACTCCTTCGGACTCCTTGAACCGATTGCCGACGGCTTCCGTAATTACCTGAAGCAACAGTACCGTGTGCCGGCCGAAAAATTGCTGATCGACAAGGCGCAACTGCTGACGCTCAGCGCGCCGGAAATGACGGTGTTGCTGGGCGGCTTGCGCGTGTTGAACACCAATGTCGGCCAGAGCAAACACGGTGTGTTCACCACGCGTCCGGGAGCCTTGACCAACGACTTCTTCACCAACCTGCTGGATATGGGCGTGGAGTGGAAGCCGGTATCGGATGCCCAGCAGGAGTATGAAGGGCGCGATCGCAAAACCGGTGCAGTGAAGTGGACGGGGACGCGGGTTGACCTGGTTTTTGGTTCCAATGCGCAGTTGCGTGCCCTGGCCGAATTCTATGCCTGCGCCGATGCGCAGCAGAAATTCGTCAAGGACTTCGTCGCTGCGTGGACCAAAGTGATGAACCTGGATCGTTTCGACTTAAACCGTACCGTCTAGAGGAGATGTTGTCATAACGCTGGCATTACCGGCAAAAAGTGCCTCGGCTCGCCCTCCGGCTCCGACATCAGCGGAGGGCATCGGGCGACCATGAACCTTGGAGATCATGGTCCGGTCCATTGCTGTCGACCTTGTACAAAAAGGACACGCTGAAGGCTAATAGCGCTAATGCGATCTGTAGCAGCTGCCGAGCCCGCGAGGCGGCGTTCGGCTGCGAAGCAGTCGTGAATCC
>NZ_JBFREX010000098.1:0-2008 GCF_052114525.1 Pseudomonas sp. KB_15
GCGTGCCGGTCCGATGCCCGCACAATCACGTCATAGACGTTGTTCGCCCCCGAATCAGTCGGCGCTTCAAAGTTGGGTGCAGAGATAAAGCTCAGCACGCCTGTGCCTGAAACGATCGAGAACTTCGCGGCATCCGCTCCGCCGACGATGCTGTAGCCCAGCGTTTGTGCAGGCAGATCAACATCGGTCGCCGCCACTGTCGTGACCGCCGTGGTGTTCTCCGCCACATTGATCGAAGCCGTTGCACCACCACCGTTGGAAGTGATCGTCGGTGAGTCGTTGCTGCCGGCGATATGCACGGTGACCGAAGTGAGGGTGCCGTCGGCACTGCTCACCGCGAAGGTGTCGGTGTAGGTGGTACCGRCGGCGAACTCGTTGTGGGCGGARTTGGCGACGTAGGTCCAGGCACCGCCGGTGCCGAYGGAGAACTGGCCGTAGCTGCCGGYRGTGTTGGTTTGGGCGACGAAGGTTGCGGCGCTGTCGACGTCGCTGATGGTCAGGGWGCCGGCGGTGGAAATGTCGACGGCGGCATTGGTCTCGGTGAGGTTGGCGAYGTCRGCGGACAGCAYGGCGGCATCGTTGGTGCCGAGGATATGCACGGTGACCGAACTGARGGTGCCGTCGGCACTGCTCACCGCGAAGGTGTCGGTGTAGGTGGTACCGGCGGCGAACTCGTTGTGGGCGGAGTTGGCGACGTAGGTCCAGGCACCGCCGGCGCCGATGGAGAACTGGCCGTAGCTGCCGACGGTGTTGGTTTGGGCGACGAAGGTTGCGGCGCTGTCGACGTCGCTGATGGTCAGGGTGCCGGCGGTGGTCAGCGCAGCATTGGTCTCGGTGAGGTTGGCGACGTCGGCGGACAGCACGGCGGCATCGTTGGTGCCGAGGATATGCACGGTGACCGAACTGAGGGTGCCGTCGGCACTGCTCACCGCGAAGGTATCGGTGTAGGTGATACCGGCGGCGAACTCGTTGTGGGCGGAGTTGGCGACGTAGGTCCAGGCACCGCCGGCGCCGATGGAGAACTGGCCGTAGCTGCCGGCGGTGTTGGTTTGGGCCTGGAAGCTTTCCGGGCTGTCGATATCGCTAATGGTCAGGCTGCCGCCGGTGGTCAGCGGAGCATTGGTTTCGCTCAGCGTAACGCTGGCCGAGGACAGCACGGCGGCGTCGTTGCTGCCGGTGACGGTGATAGTCACCAGTTGGGTGTCCACGCCACCCAGGCCGTCGCTGACTTGCACCGTAAACACGTCATTGTGACTCTCGCCCGCCTTCAGCGACTGCACCGCACTGGCAACACCATCGGTGCCATTGGCCAGGGTGTAGGTCCACTTGCCAGCGTTGTCCACGGCGATCGAGCCGTAGGTGCCGGTTGGCGAGCCATTGATGCTCCAACTGGTCGTGGCATCGTGATCGATGTCGGCCGAGCTGAACTGGCCGCTGACGCTGAGCTGGATGTCTTCCTGCACCGTGCCGGCCTCGTTGCCGGTCGCGAAATCGAGCACGGGTGCGTCATTGGTGCCGGTGACGGTGACGGTCACCAGCTGGGTGTCGACGCCCCCCAGGCCATCGCTGACCTGCACGCTGAACACTTCGTTGTGACTCTCGCCCGCCTTCAGCGCCTGCACCGCACTGGCAACACCATCGGTGCCATTGGCCAGGGTGTAGGTCCACTGGCCGCTGCTGTCGACCGCGATCGAACCATAGGTTCCAGTTGGCGAGCCATTGATGGTCCAGCTGGTCGTGGCATCGTGATCGATGTCGGTCGAGCTGAACTGGCCGCTGACGCTGAGCTGGATGTCTTCCTGCACCGCGCCGGCATCATTGCCCGTCGCGAAACCGAGCACCGGCGCGTCATTGCTGCCGGTGACGGTGACGGTCACCAGCTGGGTGTCGACGCCACCGAGGCCGTCACTGACCTGCACGCTGAACACTTCGTTGTGACTCTCGCCCGCCTTCAGCGCCTGCACCGCACTGGCGACACCATCGGTGCCGTTGGCCAGGGTGTACGTCC
>NZ_JBFREX010000099.1:0-1978 GCF_052114525.1 Pseudomonas sp. KB_15
TCGGAACCGCCTTCGGCGACGCGGTTTTGCAGCAGCTTGTCGGAACCGCCTTCGGCGACGCGGTTTTGCAGCAGCTTGTCGGAACCGCCTTCGGCGACGCGGTTTTGCAGCAGCTTGTCGGAACCGCCTTCGGCGACGCGGTTTTGCAGCAGCTTGTCGGAACCGCCTTCGGCAACGCGTTTTTCCAGCAGGCGATCCGAACCACCTTCGGCCACTCGATTCTCGATCAGACGATCGGAACCACCCTCAGCTACACGGCTTTCAATCAGACGATCCGAGCCGCCTTCAGCGACCACAGGTTGAGCAGATGTGGCGGCGAAAGCGTTAACGGCGAAAACCGAGAAAGCGATGCTGAGAAGGGTTTGGCGTTTCATGATGGTGTGCTCCGGGGTGTAATGGGTTGGTATGGAGCAGATGTTACGCCGGGGATTTTTTATGAGAACTTCATTGAGATGATGGTGAACATCGACGGCAATGATAGGACCCGCGTCATGCCCCGTGTGGGCGTGATGGTGCGGTCGTCGGATGGCCGCTGTGTGGCGGGTGGCGGCTTCTACACTGGATAGCTTGATGCGGCACTGCGGGGGTCGCGGTGTGAAAGGAGACGTTTATGTACCAGCTCTACGGTTATCAGAACTCCGGGGCGGCGGCCATCGAAGCCGCCCTTGAACTCTGTGATATTCCTTATCGCTTCATCGATGTCGAGACCTCCGCGGAGGCGGCCCAGGCGCTGGAGAAACTCAACCCGCTCAAACAGATTCCGACCTTGCAGCTGCCCGATGGCGGCGTCCTGACCGAGAGCGCGGCGATCCTGATTCACCTCGGGCTGACCTTTCCCGCGTCGGGGTTGTTGCCGCCAGACCCGGCCGAGCGGGCCCAGGCCATTCGCGGCATGGCGTACATCGTCAGCAATTGCTATGCGGCCATCGGCATCATCGATTACCCCGAACGCTGGCTGGCCGAGGCGGATGAGTCGTCCAGGCAGAACCTCATGGAGGGCGCCCGCCGGCGCCTGCACTGGAGTTGGGAGGTGTTTGCCGATCAGTTTTCGGGCGAGTTGTATCTGGGCAGCGAGAAGCCAAGGGCCCTGGATGTACTGACGGCGGTGATCTCGCGATGGGCGGGCAGTCGGGAACATCTGCGCAGTGCCCGGCCGGGGTTTTTCGCCTGGCTGGAACGCATCGACCGCCACGCGGCGCTGGCACCGGTATTCGCCCGGCATTGGCCGGCCTGAGAACACTGAAAACCAAATGTGGGAGCGGGCTTGCTCGCGAAGGCGGTGTGTCAGACAGCATTAATGATGTCTGACACACCGCCTTCGCGAGCAAGCCCGCTCCCACATTGGTTTTCGGCGTGTCGAATTATTCCCCGCGAATGTACTGTTCCAGCTGCTTGATCAGTTCCGCCTGTTCGGCAATGGCTTCCTTGACCAGGTCACCGATCGACAGCAGCCCAATCAATTTGCCGCCTTCCACCACCGGCAGGTGACGCAGGCGTCTATCGGACATGATGCCCAGGCAGGTCTCCACGGTTTGATGGGTGTCGACGGTAATCACTGGCGACACCATGATGTCGCGCACCGGCGTGCCCACCGAAGAGCGGCCGTGCAGCACCAGTTTGCGTGCATAGTCCCGTTCGCTGATGATGCCCAGCACTTCATCATTCTCCACCACCAACAAGGCGCCGACGTTTTTCTCGGCCATCTTCATCAGCGCTTCGAGCACCATGTGATCGGGTTTGATCTGGTGCACTTCCTGATTCTTCTGATCTTTGAGCTTGAGCAGTTGGGCGACGGTTTTCATGGTGGTTACTCGGGTGTTGTCGTTGTTCTTGAAGAATCGTAGACGCAAGCGCTCAGGGCAAGGGCGAAAGCGGCAGATAACGCGCAAAAAACGTCATTCGGCGGTTTTTCTTCGGCAAACCTCGCATTTCCGGCCAACACCCCCCTGTAGGAGCGAGCCTGCTCGCGATGGCGGAC
>NZ_JBFREX010000100.1:0-1625 GCF_052114525.1 Pseudomonas sp. KB_15
GAGGCCGGCGCGGTGCAGGTGCAGGAAGACACCCAGCTCAGCGTCAGCGGCCAGTTCAGCTCGACCGACATCGATCACGACGCCACCGCCACTTGGAGTATTGCCGGGTCCAATACCGGCACCTATGGCTCGATCGCCGTGGACAGCAGCGGCCAGTGGACSTACACCCTGGCCAACGGCACCGATGGCGTTGCCAGTGCGGTGCAGTCACTGAAGGCGGGCGAGAGTCACGATGACGTGTTTACGGTGCAAGTCAGCGATGGCCTCGGCGGTGTCGACACCCAACTGGTGACCATCACCGTCACCGGCAGCAACGATGCGCCGGTGCTCGATTTCGCGACGGGCAATGATGCGGGCTCGGTGCAGGAAGACACCAAGCTCAGCGTCAGCGGCCAGTTCAACTCGGCCGACATCGATCACGACGCCACCGCCACTTGGAGTATTGCCGGGTCCAATACCGGCACCTATGGCTCGATCGCCGTGGACAGCAGCGGCCAGTGGACGTACACCCTGGCCAACGGCACCGATGGTGTCGCCAGTGCGGTGCAGGCGCTGAAGGCGGGCGAGAGTCACAACGAAGTGTTCAGCGTGCCGGTCAGCGATGGCCTGGGTGGCGTGGACACCCAGCTGGTGACCATCACCGTCACCGGCAGCAATGACGCGCCCGTGCTCGATTTCGCGACCGGCAACGAGGCCGGCGCGGTGCAGGAGGACATCCAGCTCAGCGTCAGCGGCCAGTTCAGCTCGGCCGACATCGATCACGACGCCACGGCGAGCTGGAGCATTGCGGGTACGGATACAGGCACCTACGGCTCGATCGCCGTGGACCACACCGGCCAGTGGACCTACACCCTGGCCAACGGCACCGATGGCGTCGCCAGTGCGGTGCAGGCGCTGAAGGCGGGCGAAAGTCACAACGAAGTGTTCAGCGTACAGGTCAGCGATGGCCTCGGTGGCGTCGACACCCAGCTGGTGACCATCACCGTCACCGGCAGCAACGATGCGCCGGTGCTCGATTTCGCGACCGGCAACGAGGCCGGCGCGGTGCAGGAAGACACCCAGCTCAGCGTCAGCGGCCAGTTCAGCTCGGCCGACATCGATCACGACGCCACGGCGACCTGGAGCATTGCGGGTACGGATACAGGCACCTACGGCTCGATCGCGGTGGACAGCARCGGCCAATGGRCGTACACCCTGGCCAACGGCACCGATGGTGTCGCCAGTGCRGTGCAGGCGCTGAAGGCGGGCGARAGTCACAACGAAGTGTTCAGCGTGCAGGTCAGCGATGGCCTCGGCGGCGTCGACACCCAGCTGGTGACCGTCACCGTCACCGGCACCAACGATGCGCCGGTGCTCGGTTTCGCGACGGGCAATGATGCGGGCTCGGTGCAGGAAGACACCAAGCTCAGCGTCAGCGGCCAGTTCAGCTCGGCCGACATCGATCACGATGCCACGGCGACCTGGAGCATCAATGGCTCGCCAACCGGCACCTACGGCTCGATCGCCGTGGACCACACCGGCCAATGGACGTACACCCTGGCCAACGGCACCGATGGTGTCGCCAGTGCGGTGCAGGCGCTGAAGGCGGGCGAGAGTCACAACGAAGTGTTCAGCGTGCAGGTCAG
>NZ_JBFREX010000101.1:0-1119 GCF_052114525.1 Pseudomonas sp. KB_15
CAACGACAGGGCGAAGGACAACGACAGGGCGAAGGACAACGACAGGGCGAAGGACAACGACAGGGCGAAGGACAACGACAGGGCGAAGGACAACGACARGGCGAAGGACAACGACAGGGCGAAGGACAACGACAGGGCGAAGGACAACGACAGGGCGAARGACAACGACAGGGCGAAGGATAACGACAGGGCGAAGGACAACGACAAGGCGAAGGACAACGACGACGCGAAAGACAACGACGACGCGGATGACAATGACAACGATGCCGCACATGCAGCCAGGGACGCTGCCAGAAACGACGCAGATGCAGCCAGGGATGCTGCCAGGGCCGCTGCAGATGCAGCCAGGGATGTCGCCAAGGCAGACGCAGATGCAGCCAGAGATGCTGCCAAGGCAGCTGCAAATGCGGCCAGGAACGCAGCCAAAGTAGAGGCGAATGAAGCCAGAGAGGCTGCCAAAGTAGAGGCGAATGAAGCCAGAGAGGATGTGGCCGACGCCCCGGATGTCGACGTGGTTGAGGTACAGAACTAAGCCCGCACGTTGCGCAATGAACAGGGCAGGCATGCCCGAAGAAAGCGTCCCGGGAGCTTGAGGGATGTATCGGCTATGAGTCGCAAACCCTGAATAGTCGCGGGGTTTGCGACTTCTTTTTGAAATCTGCCACACGGTCCGAAACACTGGCGAGGATGGCAGTAGTGGGGACGGAGCTGGACGGGTGATGCTTTGTACGGACCCTGGAAGTTTTCATGGTGGCAACCCGGGGGCTTTGGTAAGGAAGAAGAATTTTCAGATGGGGGGTTGACCACGTACTTTAATGCTGTACTATTCGCCTCCCGCTAACGAGCAGCTTGATATTGTTCTTGGCTTAAGTGGTTGATTTTGTTGAAAAATCAGAAACTTTTAAGGTTGCAAGTTGAAAAGGTGTGCTGTAAGATGTGCTCCTCGGTTGAGACGAAAGATCTTAACCAGCCGCTCTTTAACAACTGAATCAAGCAATTCGTGTGGGTGCTTGTGGAGTCAGACTGCTAGTCAACAGATTATCAGCATCACAAGTTACTCCGCGAGAAATCAAAGATGTAACCAACGATTGCTGAGCCAAGTTTAGGGTTTTCTCAAAA
>NZ_JBFREX010000102.1:0-974 GCF_052114525.1 Pseudomonas sp. KB_15
AACGCCGCCACCGTCGGCCAGATCCAGCTCGCCACGTTCCCGAACCCGGCCGGCCTGGAAAGCCTGGGCGAGAACCTCTACGCGCAGACCGATGCCTCGGGCGCACCGAACACCACCGTGCCGGGCCTGAACGGCGCGGGCACGCTGCAGAACAACTACGTTGAAGCGTCGAACGTGAACGTGGTCGAGGAACTGGTCAGCATGATCCAGACCCAGCGCGCGTACGAAATCAACAGCAAGGCAGTGCAGACGTCCGACCAGATGTTGCAACGCCTGACCCAGATGGGATGATGGGAGTGACCATGGCCGCCAAGCTGCATCGCCTCGGTGTGTTTGCCCTGTACGCCTTTGCCGGCCTGGCCGTGCTGGCGAGCGGCGGCTGCGCACTGATGCCGAAGGAGCCCCTCGTACAGACGCCCACCACGGCACGCGCCGAGCCGCGCGCCGTGGGCGCGCCCACGGGTTCCATCTTCGCCTCGTCCTACGCGGGCAATCCGCTGTTCGAGGACCGGCGGCCACGTAACGTTGGCGACATCCTGACCATCGTGATCAGCGAGAACGTCAACGCCAGCAAGAACTCCGGGACCAATGCCAGCCGCACGGGCAGCACGACGTTGTCGTTCGACGCCGTGCCGCGTGCGCTGGCCGGACTGTTCAGCGCCAGGTCGAATGCCGATGTCAACGGCAGCAATGCCCTGAAGGCCAGCGGCGGCGCCACCGCCGCCAACACCTTCAACGGCACCATCACCGTCACGGTGCTGGAAGTGCTGGCCAACGGCAACCTGGTGGTGTCCGGAGAAAAGCAGATGGCCATCAACCAGGGGGCGGAGTTCATCCGCTTCTCCGGCGTGGTCAATCCGCGCACGATCACCGGCGACAACGCAGTGCCGTCCACCCAGGTGGCGGATGCACGGATCGAGTACACCGCCAAGGGATACATCGACGAAGTGCAGAACATGGGCTGGCTGCAGCGC
>NZ_JBFREX010000103.1:0-841 GCF_052114525.1 Pseudomonas sp. KB_15
CTTCTTCGACCACAGCCGCCACAAACTGCAAGTCGACGGCCTCGACACTGCCCTCGACGTCCTCGCCTTCGAAGGCGAAGAACACCTCAGCCAGCCATTCACCTACACCATCGAATTCACCGCCAGCCACCTCGACCTCGGCGCCGGGCAACTGCTCGGCCAATACGCCCAGTTCAGCCTGCACGCCGCGCCGTCAACCCTGCCCGTGATGGCCTGGGAAGTGCCCAAACCAGCCAAACCCCTGCGCACGTTTTWCGGCGTGATCAGCGGCTGCCARCGCCTGTCCGGCTCGGTCGACGAAGCGCGCTACGAAATCACCCTGCAACCGCGCCTGGGACGGCTCGCCCGCGGCCAGCAAACGCGCCTCTACCTGCAGCAATCGGTGCCGGAAATCGTCGAAAGCATCCTGCGCAGCCGCCACGCTTTCCTTGGCCAGGACTTCTTCTTCCGTCTGAATCGCGAGTACCCGCGCCGCGAACAGGTGATGCAGTACAACGAAAGCGATCTGGCCTTCATCACCCGCCTGCTGGCCGACGTCGGCATCTGGTACCGCTGCACCAGCGACGAACGCCTGAACATCGACGTCGTCGAGTTCTGCGACGACCAGCGCGGCTACCAGTTCGACGTCGCCTTGCCGATGCGCTCGCCCTCCGGCCTGAGCAGCAGCGGCGAGGACGCCGTCTGGGCCCTGCAAACCCGCCACCAGATGGTGGAACAGCAGGTCAGCGTGCGCGCCTACCACCCCCGCGACGCCCGTGCCTACCTCGACGGCGAAGTCGACCAGACCCGTGGCGAGCCGACCACCCATGGCGCCCCCCATACCTACGGCGAGGCCTACCAC
>NZ_JBFREX010000104.1:0-837 GCF_052114525.1 Pseudomonas sp. KB_15
CCCTTTGTAGCAGCTGCCGAGCCCGCGAGGCTGCGTTCGGCTGCGAAGCAGTCGTAAAATCAGTAATCGCGGTACGTCAGGCAGGCCGCGTCAGCCGGCCTCACGACTGCTATGCAGCCGAACGCAGCCTCGCGGGCTCGGCAGCTGCTACAGATCGCATTACCGCTTAACTGATCGGCATCAGGCGCAACACCAGTTCAAACGAACTCGTGTTACGCCCGATCTACTGACATTTAATTGCTTTATCCAGACAAATCAGACTCACATCAAAAATTCAACATCGCCTTCAACATGTCAGAAAACTGATTCAAATGTGAAGACAGCGTTTTATTGAAATTGTCATGATAAGAATTGGCATTCGAATACTTCTGCGTGAAGGACTGCAATGTGTTCTTCATGCGTTCTTCCTGGGCGTTGAAGCCGGTTTGCCAGGCCTGGAATTTGGCGGTGTCCCAGATAACCCACTGCATCCCACCGCCTGATGACAGACTGTCTCGCATTCTCAATAGCGGCCCAGTGTCTATGACGACGCAGTAACTGCCGTCGGGATTTGGCTTAAGGCAACTTTCAGGCAGCCCCAGCGCTACTCGCCACTTTTCCGCTTCCTCCCTGCTCGCGCCTTCTTTTCCGGGTTTGGGAAACAGTACGGATGCAGGATTTGGATGGCTGTATTTAGTGACCAGGTCATTGAGTGCGACGTACAGCTCACCGACATGCAACTTGACCTCTTTACCGTCGCTGACCCCTTCGATCCAGTCTTTCAACTTCGCAGTAATTTGCGCATTGAAGTCGGCGAAGAAGTCCGAATAGGCCGCGATGATGTGCTCATAACCGGCC
>NZ_JBFREX010000105.1:0-833 GCF_052114525.1 Pseudomonas sp. KB_15
CGGCGCGGTGCAGGAAGACATCCAACTCAGCGTCAGCGGCCAGTTCAGCTCGGCCGACATCGATCACGACGCCACGGCGACCTGGAGCATCAATGGCTCGTCAACCGGCACCTACGGCTCAATCGCCGTGGACAACGCCGGCCAGTGGACGTACACCCTGGCCAACGGCACCGATGGCGTTGCCAGTGCGGTGCAGTCGCTGAAGGCGGGCGAGAGTCACAACGAAGTGTTCAGCGTGCAGGTCAGCGACGGCCTCGGTGGCGTCGACACCCAGYTGGTGACCATCACCGTCACCGGCAGCAATGACGCGCCCGTGCTCAGCTTCGCGACCGGAAACGAGGCCGGCGCGGTGCAGGAAGACACCCAGCTCAGCGTCAGCGGCCAGTTCAGCTCGGCTGACATCGATCACGATGCCACCGCCAGTTGGAGTATTGCCGGGTCAAATACCGGCACCTACGGCTCAATCGCCGTGGACAGCAACGGCCAATGGATGTACACCCTGGCCAACGGCACCGATGGCGTTGCCAGTGCGGTGCAGGCGCTGAAGGCGGGCGAGAGTCACAACGAAGTGTTCAGCGTGCARGTCAGCGACGGCCTCGGYGGCGTCGACACCCAACTGGTGACCGTCACCATTACCGGCACCAATGACGCGCCAGTGCTCGGTTTCGCGACGGGCAATGATGTCGGCGCGGTGCAGGAAGACATCCAACTCAGCGTCAGCGGCCAGTTCAGCTCGGCCGACATCGATCACGACGCCACGGCGACCTGGAGCATCAATGGCTCGTCAACCGGCACCTACGGCTCAATCGCCGTGGACAACGCCGGCCAGTGGA
>NZ_JBFREX010000106.1:0-787 GCF_052114525.1 Pseudomonas sp. KB_15
TTCTTGTACAGCGGCACCAGCGCATAGCCGAAGCTGAACATCAGGCCCACCACCACCAGCAGCCGCAGCAGCATGCCGCGGTTGAAGCGTCGCTCGATTGCCCGGTCTTCCGCCTTCTGCTGCGCGTTTCTTGTACAGCGGCACCAGCGCATAGCCGAAGCTGAACATCAGGCCCACCACCACCAGCAGCCGCAGCAGCATGCCGCGGTTGAAGCGTCGCTCGATTGCCCGGTCTTCCGCCTTCTGCTGCGCGTCCACGTCTATCTCCGCTCAACCGCCAAGGAACACCATCTTGGCGAAGAATCCCAGGAAGAACACCACCACGATGGACAGCAGGATCAGGCCCAGCCGCCGGTTGGCGGCTCGTTGGGTGGCCTGGCGGCCCTGGCTGTCCGTGCGCGACGGGGTTTCCGGCTTCATGGCGTCAATCACTCAGCGCACCTGTGGCGGCTCTTCGAAGGTGTGGAACGGCGCCRGCGACGGCACGGTCCATTCCAGGCCCTCGGCGCCATCCCACGGCTTGTCGCCGGCAGCCGACCCGCCCCGGTAGGACGGCAGCACCACGAAGAAGAAGAAATACACCTGCATCAGGCCGAAGCCCAGCGCGCCGAACGACGCAACCGCGTTGAAGTCCGTGAACTGGACCGCGTAGTCCGCGTAGCGACGCGGCATGCCGGCCAGGCCCAGGAAGTGCATCGGGAAGAAGGTCACGTTGAAGAAGATCAGCGAGCCCCAGAAGTGGATCTGGCCGCGCGTCTCGTTGTACATGAACCCGCTCCACTTCGGC
>NZ_JBFREX010000107.1:0-782 GCF_052114525.1 Pseudomonas sp. KB_15
ACCTTGCGCAGCGCGCTGTTCAGCGTCTCGATGACCGCTGCCGGCGTGCCGGCCGGGGCCAGCAGGCCCGTGGCCGTGGTCGCCTCGAAGTTGGCCAGCCCGGATTCGCGCAGCGTGGGCACCTTCGGCAGCGCGGCATCGCGCTCGCGCGACATCACGGCCAGCGCACGCAGGGCGCCGGACTGGATATGCGGTGCCGAGCTGGTGAGCTGGTCCACCACCATGTCGATCTGGCCGCCCATGAGGTCGATCAGCGCCGGCGCGGAGCCCTTGTAGGGCACCTCGTTCAACTGGATCCTGGCGGCGTCCTCGAGCTGGAGCGTGGCCATGTGGTTGGTGGTGCCGGGGCCGGCGTGGCCGGTGGTGGTCTTGCCGGGGTTGGCACGCGCGTGGGCCAGCAGCGCGCCGATGTCCTTGAAACGCGTGTCGTTGCCCTTCACCACGATCACCAGCGCCGTGGTGGACACCAGCCCCACCGGGCTGAAGCTGGCCAGCTTGAAGCTGGTGCGCGTCATCTTCGGCAGCACCACGATGGCGTTGGGCGTGGTCACCAGCAGCGTGCTGCCGTCCGGCTCGGCGCGGGAGACCGCCGTCGCGCCGATCACGCCGCCAGCGCCGGGCCGGTTATCGACGATGACGTTGCGGCCGAGGCTCTGCTCCAGCGCCGGGGCGATGGCGCGGGCCACCACGTCCAGGTTGCCGCCCGGGGCGAACGGCACGACCAGCGTGATCGGCTTGTTGGGCAGGCCGCCTTGCGCGCGGGCCGACATGACATAGGGGGC
>NZ_JBFREX010000108.1:0-704 GCF_052114525.1 Pseudomonas sp. KB_15
GACTTGAAGGTCAAGGTGGGCGACAAGGTGGCCAAGGGCACGGTGATCTGCACCGTGGAAGCCGGCGCCGCTGCTGCCGCTGCCCCGACACCTGCCGCCGCTCCCGCACCGGCTGCTGCCCCCGCTGCCGCCGCTGCACCGAAGGCCGCTCCGGCCCCGGCGCCGGCCGCCGCCACGCATGCGGGCAGCGCCGACATCCAGTGCGACATGCTCGTGCTCGGCGCCGGCCCCGGCGGCTACTCGGCCGCGTTCCGCTCGGCGGACCTCGGCATGAACACCGTGCTGGTGGAGCGCTACGGCTCGCTCGGCGGCGTCTGCCTGAACGTGGGCTGCATCCCGTCGAAGGCGCTGCTGCACAACGTGGCCGTGATCGACGAAGCCAAGGCGCTGGCCGCGCACGGCATCCTGTTCGGCGAAGCCAAGATCGACCTGGACGGCCTGCGCCACTACAAGGAAACCGTGGTCGGCAAGCTGACCGGCGGCCTGGCCGGCATGGCCAAGGCCCCGACCGGCAAGAAGACGGTGATCCGCTTCGAGAAGGCGATCATTGCCGCCGGCAGCCAGGCTGTGAAGCTGCCGTTCGTGCCGGAGGACCCGCGCATTGTCGATTCGACTGGCGCGCTGGAACTGCCGGACATCCCCAACAAGATGCTGGTGATTGGCGGCGGCATCATCGGGCTGGAAATGGCCACGGTGTACAGCAC
>NZ_JBFREX010000109.1:0-689 GCF_052114525.1 Pseudomonas sp. KB_15
CCGATCAGCGTGGTCATGATGCGCGCGCCCGAGGCGCCGATCGGATGGCCCAGCGCGCAGGCGCCGCCGTGGATGTTGACCTTGTCGCGCGGAATCTTGAGGTCGTGCATGGCCGCCATCGGCACCACGGCGAAGGCCTCGTTGATCTCGAACAGGTCCACGCTGTCGGTGGTCCAGTCCAGCTTGCGGTAGAGCTTGGCGATGGCTTCCACGGGCGCCGTGGTGAACCAGCCCGGCGCCTGCGCGTGCGAGGTATGGCCGAGCATGCGCGCCAGCGGCTGCAGGCCGAGCGACTTCGCGGTCGACTCGCGCATCATCACCAGCGCGGCGGCGCCGTCGTTGATCGACGATGACGAGGCCGCCGTGATCGTGCCGTCCTTGGCGAAGGCCGGCTTCAGCGACGGGATCTTGTCCACCTTGATGCGGCGCGGGCCTTCATCGGTGTCGATCACCGTGTCGCCGCCCTTGCCCGACACCGTGACCGGCGTGATTTCCCAGCGGAAGGCGCCGCTCTCGGTGGCCTGCTGGGCGCGGCGCACGGACTCCATCGCGAATTCGTCCTGCTGGGCGCGGGTGAACGCGTACTTGGCGGCGCAGTCCTCGCCGAAGGTGCCCATCGCGCGGCCCCCGCCTTTTTCGTCACGAGAGTAGGCATCTTCCAGGCCATCGAGCATCATGTGGTCATAGAT
>NZ_JBFREX010000110.1:0-674 GCF_052114525.1 Pseudomonas sp. KB_15
GAGCCACCTGTCCCAGCGCAAGTTCTGGGCGTACATGGTCGAGAACCACATGGTCCACCCGTACGACGAGCAGGGCCGGCGCCAGCCCATCAAGGCGCTGCCGCCGGACATCCATGCCATGCGGGACGATCCGTATCGGAGCCTGGAGGCGTTCGTGCAGCTGGCCGGCGGCTATCGCAAGGTCAAGGCCGCCTATCCGGATTTCCGCTGGGCCGACTTCTTCCGCAAGCACATCGAAGGGCCGTTCGACACCCATCACGGCTTTGCCACCGCGCTGGCGCGCGCGGTGCAACTGGCGCTGAGCACCAAGGCGCGCGGGCTGCCCGGCTATATCGGGCCATGCCGCAAGCGCGCTGCGTCGAAGAAGAAAAAGACCTAGTCAGGCGCCGCGATCGAGCGGCGCATCAGGACGCGGCGGCTTGGCGGGCTGCGGGGCATCGCGGCGATCGGGGCCATCGCCCCGGCGTGCCATGTCGCGCGCCTGCGTCAGCACGCAGCACAGCAGGTAGTACGCCCGCTTGAACTCGTTGGCCGCTTCGCGCGGGCAGCCGTTACCGGCCTGCCGGAAGCCCGCGTCGAGCCGGGCCTCGATGCCGCTTTCCCATTCCGCTTCCGTGAACAGATGGCGTGCACGGTTGCGCCAGAGCGCCATCGTCGACATCTGCCGACTAGCC
>NZ_JBFREX010000111.1:0-668 GCF_052114525.1 Pseudomonas sp. KB_15
GTGCAGTGGATGTCCGCCGAACAGTCCAACAGCTCGCTCGCTTACGGCAACAACGGCGTGCTCAAGCTGGTGCGCCGGGTGGCGGGCGGCATCCATCCGGAAGCCGAGATGACGCGCTACCTGACCAGCCAAGGCTACGCACACTCCGCGCCGCTGCTGGGCGAGGTGGTGCGCACCGGCGCCGATGGCACGCCGCACACGCTGATGCTGCTGCAGGGCTACATCCTCAATCAGGGCGATGGCTGGGACTGGACGCTCGACTACCTGAGCCGCCTGATCGACGACGCCATGCCGTCCGAAGACGCCGACGGCGAGTTCGTCGAAGCCATGGCCGGCTATTCGACCATGGTCGGCACGCTGGGCCGCCGTCTGGCCGAGTTGCACGCGGTGCTGGCCCGGCCCAGCGACGAGGCCGCCTTCTCGCCCGAACCCGCCACCGAGGCGCAGGCCGGCGAATGGGCCGAGGAAGCGCTGAAGTCCCTCAACGAGGCGCTCGATCTGCTTGAAGCCCGCCGCCAGAACGCCACCGGCGCCTTCGCCACCGATATCGAGACGCTGGTCGCCGCGCGCGGCAAGCTGCCCAAGCTGGTGGCACGCCTGGCGCAGGCCGCCCCGGGCAGCCTCCAGACCCGCATCCACGGCGATTTCCACTTCGGGCAGGTGCTGAT
>NZ_JBFREX010000112.1:0-667 GCF_052114525.1 Pseudomonas sp. KB_15
ATATAGACGCGGCCGACGAGGTCGCGCACGCGGCGGCGCGGGTGGCGGGCCGCCATGGCGTCGAACGCCGAGGTATCGCCCACTGGTGGTAGCGGCTGCTTGGCGCGGGCCTCGAAGGCGCTCAGCGCCGCGTCGGCCTCGCCCAGCCGGCCCTTCTCCGCCAGCCAGCGCGGCGACTCGGGAATCAGCTTGCGCAGCACGAAGAACAGCACGATCGGCACCCCGCCCAGGAAGTACATCACCTCCCAGCCGTAGCGCGGCACCAGGAAGGCGCCCATCGCGTTGGACACCATCAGCCCGATCGGGAACACCACCTCGTACAGCAGCACGAAGCGGCCCCGGCCATGCGCGCGGGTGACCTCGTTGATATAGGTGGCCGCCACCGGCAGTTCGCCGCCCAGCCCCAGCCCCTGGATGATGCGCAGCAGCGCGAAAATCTCGAACGACGGCGCGAAGCCGCAGGCAATGCTCATCAGGCCGATGATGCCCGCGCTCCAGCCCACCGAACGCAGCCGGCCAAAGCGCTCGGCCAGCGCCGGGAACAGCAGCGCGCCGACCAGCTGGCCCACCGAGGGCGCCGCGATCAGGAAGCCGATCTGGCCCGGCGTGAGCGACCAGTTGGCGATCAGCAGCGGCAGCGTGGCCGCGATGGCGATCACGTCGAAGC
>NZ_JBFREX010000113.1:0-658 GCF_052114525.1 Pseudomonas sp. KB_15
GATCGATGGATGGCTGGGGCGGCGGCGGCGCCTCGGCCACGGCACCCCCCGCCTCCGGCGCCGTCAGGCTGGCCGCCGACCAGGCCGGGCTGCCCCAGGTCTCATAACCGGTCGGCGCGGTCTCCGGCACCGGCACGGGCGCGCCTTGCAGCAGGCTGGCGCGATCCACGCCGGCTTCGAGCGGCCCGAGGTCCGCCACCGCGATCTCGTCCGATTCGGCGAAGGCGTAAGCGCGTTCCAGCAGGTTTTCGAGTTCCCGCACGTTGCCGGGGAAGCGGTACGCCGCCAGCCGCGCCAGCGCCGGGCCGGACAGCCGGCGCGGGCGCGCATCGCCGTAGCGCACGGCCAGGTGTTCGAGGATGACCTGCGCCAGCACCGGAATGTCCTCGCCCCGCTCGCGCAGCGTCGGCATGCGCAGCTCCAGCACGTTCAGGCGGTAGTACAAGTCCTGGCGGAACGATCCGGCGGCGACCATCGCAGCCAGATCCTTGTGGCTCGCGCACATCACGCGCACGTCCACGGTGTCTTCCCGACTGGCGCCGAACTTGCGCACGCGCCGCTCCAGCAACGCGCGCAGCAGCTTTACCTGCATGGTCAGCGGCAGGTCCGCCACCTCGTCCAGCAGCAGCGTGCCGCCGTGCGCGGCGTGGAAGAAGCC
>NZ_JBFREX010000114.1:0-648 GCF_052114525.1 Pseudomonas sp. KB_15
TCGCAAACCACCTGCACCAGGCCCTCGCGGTCTCGCAGATCGACGAAGATCACGCCGCCGTGGTCACGCCGGCGCTGTACCCAGCCGGTCAGGGCCACTTCCTGGCCGATCAGTTGTTCGGTCACCAGACCGCAGTAGTGAGTACGCATGGAGGACATAGGAGAAATTCCCGGTAATGCGCGGCCGCGAGGCGGCCCGCGCGCAATTCAATGAGTAGGGTTCGAGTCGGCGACCGCAACCGCCTCTTCAGCGGTGTCCGCGGCCTCGGCCGCATCCGCCGGACGGCCCGGCGTGCCGGACTTGCGGGGCAGCTCCGTCGGTGCCACGACGCCCATCGAGACGATGTACTTGAGCGCGGCGTCGACGGTCATGTCGAGTTCGATGGTGTCGGCCTTGGGCATCATCAGGAAGAAGCCCGAGGTCGGATTCGGCGTGGTCGGCACGTAGACGCTGACGTATTCGCCCTGGAGGTGATTCTGCACGTCTCCGCCGGGCCGGCCGGTCAGAAACGCGATGGTCCACGACCCCTCGCGCGGATACTGCACCAGCAGCGCCTTGCGGAACGCGTTGCCGGACGACGACAGCAGCGTGTCCGAGACCTGCTTCACGCTGGTGTAGATGGGGCCCACCACGGGAATGCGGCCGAGC
>NZ_JBFREX010000115.1:0-647 GCF_052114525.1 Pseudomonas sp. KB_15
GGGCTGGTTCGGCCCGTGGCTGGAGGCGCCCGATATCAAGATCATGTTCGCGGTGCCGGGCATCGTGCTGGCGACGATCTTCGTCACCTTCCCGTTCGTGGCGCGCGAGCTGATTCCGCTGATGCAGGCCCAGGGCAGCGAGGAAGAGGAGGCCGCCATCGTGCTGGGCGCCTCCGGCTGGCAGACCTTCCGCCATATCACGCTGCCGAACATCCGCTGGGGGCTGCTGTATGGCGTGATCCTGTGCAATGCGCGGGCGATGGGCGAGTTCGGCGCGGTGTCGGTGGTCTCGGGCCATATCCGCGGCCTGACCAACACCATGCCGCTGCACGTGGAAATTCTTTACAACGAGTACAACTTCGCGGCCGCGTTCGCGGTGGCGTCGCTGCTGACGCTGCTGGCGCTGGTCACGCTGGGCATCAAGACGCTGGTGGAACTCCGCGCCAGCAAGGAACATCAGGACGAGGGCGCGAGCCGCCCCGCGCCGACACTGCAAGGGCAGCCATCATGAGCATTCAGGTCAGGAACGTACAGAAGCATTTCGGCGATTTCGTCGCGCTGGACAACGTCTCGCTCGATTTCGACGAAGGCGAGCTGACCGCGCTGCTGGGSCCYTCGGGYTGCGGCAAGACCACGCTGCTGCGCAT
>NZ_JBFREX010000116.1:0-645 GCF_052114525.1 Pseudomonas sp. KB_15
GGCGGACCCGCGCGCCATCAGCCTGACGGCGAAGATCGCGTACTAAGGCGCGCACCCGTCGCGTACGGCGGACCCGCGCGCCATCAGCCTGACGGCGAAGATCGCGTACTAAGGCGCGCACCCGTCGCGTACTGCGGCGATTACGCCACATGCAAAACGCCCTGCCCTGTGAACTGCACCCCAAAAGTTGGACACCAACTTTTGGGGTGTTTTCATGTATCGGTACTCGGAGCAGTTCAGGCTGACAGTTATCCAGAGCTACCTGGACGGTCAGGCAGGCTATGGTGAGATCGCCAAACGCCATGAAATAGACAGCGGAACAGTACGGCGCTGGGTGGCGGGATACCGCCTGCATGGCGCGGCGAGCATCAAACGGAAGTACACGCACTACAGCGCCGRGTTCAAGCTTGCCGTGCTGAAGCGGATGCGAAGCCAGCGGTTGTCGCATCGCGAAGTCGCAGCATGGTTCGATATTCGCAACTTCGGTGCGATTGGCATTTGGGAACGCCAGTATGATGCAGGGGGTATAGAGGCCTTGTCATCGCGCCCAAAAGGGCGTCCCAGGAAGATGTCGCCACCCACTCCCAAAGCAAAGCCACCGAAGCCATCTGGTGATCGCACGCGCACGCGCGAGGAGCTCATTGA
>NZ_JBFREX010000117.1:0-644 GCF_052114525.1 Pseudomonas sp. KB_15
GGTCATAGCCCTGCAGAATCTTGCGGAAGCGCCGATTCATCAGCGGCTTGCGCACCGGTGGCAGTAGCAGTTCCTCGTAGATCTTGCCGAGCGGCCCGAGCTTGCGCTTCTTCTTGAGCTGCCGGCAGTGCGACAGCCAGGCCTCGGGCGCCAGAACGTGGACCTTCACGTCCTTCGGCAATCTCTCAAGAAAATGCGAGGCCAGCTCGTCCGACGGATAGGTGATCGTCAGCCCGATCTCGAACTGGCCGCGGTCCAGCGAGTTCAGCAGCGAGACCAGCGCGGTCTCGATACCCCCATGCAGCAGATGGGTGACGTGGAACAGGATGCGCCGCTTGCCGCCCTGCGTCATCGATCGCACCGCCGCCTCAGCCATAGATCATCCGGACGCTGTCGCCCAGCGCATTGCGGAAGGTGGTCAGGGCGTCGTCCGACGGGGTGACCTGCCATTGGTCGCCCAACGTGGCCTCGCACTGCGCGGTCTTGTTGACGTAGCGGATACGCACCGGCACGCCCGGCGTACGCGCCGTGTTGGCGAGGTACGGCGTCAGCAGTTCGCGCAGCCGCTCGGTGGAGGCGTTGCCGTTGAAGCCCAGGCAGACCGCGTCGGCATACTTGGCGCGCGCGGCCACGAGGTCCATCAC
>NZ_JBFREX010000118.1:0-640 GCF_052114525.1 Pseudomonas sp. KB_15
ATTTCATGCCGACCAACGGCGGCTCGGTGTTCGAATCGTTCGCGGTGCCCGTGGTGATTTCCGAATCCAAATGGGGCCCCAACAGCTGGGGGCGCTCGCATCCGAACATGGCCAAGACGCAGATCAAGTACGGCCTCGACACCTTTGGCTACTGGGGCTTTTCGCCCGCTTCCGTGCCGGCCAACGCCGGATACACCGAGTACGGCACGCCGCCGGCTTCGCTGGGCGGCTCCGGCTACAACCCGCGCGGGCAACACGTGGCGACCCGTGCCGGCCCGGTGGTGTCGCTCTACTCGGTCCTGCTGTTGATCGAGGAGGACCCCGAGGCGGTGATGGCCAACATGAAGAAGCTGCTCGACAACTTCCCCACGCTGAACCACCCGCAATACGGCCTGATGGACAGTGTCGACGTGGAAAACGGCACCGTTTCCAAGTGCCTGCTCGCCGGCAACGTCGGTTGGGCGCTGGGCGCCGTGACCAACTACCTGACCGATGGCAAGCTGCGCGGCTATGTGGACAAGGAATGGGGCCACATGCTGCAGCCGCTGCTGGAGATCGAGGAATTCAGCATCCCGGCGGAGCAGCCCTAGTCCGGCTGCCGTCCCCGGAATGAAAAACGCCGCGCCGTCCCCTACCGGAC
>NZ_JBFREX010000119.1:0-629 GCF_052114525.1 Pseudomonas sp. KB_15
TCACCCGGTCGCCCGGACGCAGCCCGGTGAATTCGATAGCGATGTCACCATGCAGGTTTTTTTCCGAACGGACGCTCAGGCCGGACAAATGGATCATTTTCTCGGCCAGCTCGACGATCCTCACGGGCTCGCCCATGTCCAGGACAAAAACATCACCACCCTGCCCCATGGAGCCCGCCTGAATCACCAACTGCGCCGCTTCAGGGATGGTCATGAAGTATCGAGTGATCTTCGGATGCGTGACCGTCAGCGGACCGCCTGACTTGATCTGCTTGTGAAACAACGGAATGACCGAACCCGACGATCCCAGGACGTTACCAAACCGTACCATGGTGAAGCGTGTTTTGTTCATTCGCGAAACATTGCTCGCATCTGCGAACAACACCGGAGCCAACTCTCGACTCAGCGCCTGCAGCATCAGCTCGGCCAGCCGCTTGGTGCTGCCCATGACATTGGTGGGCCGTACGGCTTTGTCTGTCGAGATCAGTACGAAGTTGGCAACACCGGCTTTCAATGCCGCCTGGGCGGTATTGAGCGTACCCACCACGTTGTTCAGCACACCTTCAGCGATGTTGTGCTCAACCATCGGCACGTGTTTATACGCCGCCGCATGATAGACAGTGTCTACA
>NZ_JBFREX010000120.1:0-629 GCF_052114525.1 Pseudomonas sp. KB_15
ACCTGGCATGTAGACACTGTCTATCATGCGGCGGCGTATAAACACGTGCCGATGGTTGAGCACAACATCGCTGAAGGTGTGCTGAACAACGTGGTGGGTACGCTCAATACCGCCCAGGCGGCATTGAAAGCCGGTGTTGCCAACTTCGTCCTGATCTCGACAGACAAAGCCGTACGGCCCACCAATGTCATGGGCAGTACCAAGCGCCTTGCCGAATTGACGTTGCAAGCGCTGAGTCGTGAGTTGGCTCCGGTGTTGTTCGCAGATACGAGCAATGTTTCGCGTGTGAACAAAACACGCTTCACCATGGTACGGTTTGGTAACGTCCTGGGATCGTCGGGTTCGGTCATTCCGTTGTTTCACAAGCAGATCAAGTCAGGCGGTCCGCTGACGGTCACGCATCCGAAGATCACCCGATACTTCATGACCATCCCTGAAGCGGCGCAATTGGTGATTCAGGCGGGCTCCATGGGGCAGGGGGGTGATGTTTTTGTCCTGGACATGGGCGAGCCCGTGAGGATCGTCGAGCTGGCCGAGAAAATGATCCATTTGTCCGGCCTGAGCGTCCGTTCGGAAAAAAACCTGCATGGTGACATCGCTATCGAATTCACCGGGCTGCGTCCGGGTGA
>NZ_JBFREX010000121.1:0-625 GCF_052114525.1 Pseudomonas sp. KB_15
AGCTGCCGAGCGCATCACCGCACTGTTGCGCAAGCGCAGCGTACGGATGGCGGGCGGCTTGTTGGTGATGCTGTTCGGCATCTGGACCTTGCCGGGGCCRCATCAGCATTGGCTCATGGGGCACTAGATCGGCGGCCCCCCCTTGTAGCAGCTGCCGAGCCTGCGAGGCTGCGTTCGGCGGCGMAGCCGTCGTAAACCCTGAGCACCAAATTCAYCTGAAACACCGCACAGTCTGATTTCACGACGGCTRCGCCGCCGAACGCAGCCTCGCAGGCTCGGCAGCTGCTACAGGGGGATGCACCTGGCCGGTGCTGCTGGCGACTGGCCTCGCCGCCGAGCGCATCACCGCACTGTTGCGCAAGCGCAGCGTACGGATGGCRGGCGGCWTGTTGGTGATGCTGTTCGGCATCTGGACCTTGCCGGGGCCRCATCAGCATTGGCTCATGGGGCACTAGATCGGCGGCCCCCCTTGTAGCAGCTGCCGAGCGCATCACCGCACTGTTGCGCAAGCGCAGCGTACGGATGRCGGGCGGCTTGTTGGTGATGCTGTTCGGCATCTGGACCTTGCCGGGGCCACATCAGCATTGGCTCATGGGGCACTAGATCGGCGGCCCCCCCTTGTAGC
>NZ_JBFREX010000122.1:0-619 GCF_052114525.1 Pseudomonas sp. KB_15
CGGTATAGCGGCCGAAGTCCAGCGTCACCGGGGCTTCTACCGTGGGCGCCCACTGGGCGAGGTCGTCGTAGCGCAGCAGGCCGGTGTGCTTCTCGCCGGTGGTGTCGCGCACCGGGGTGTCGCGGCAGTAGGCGTCGATGGCCTCGGCCACGAAGCCGCGGTACCAGCAGTCCATGGCGGCATCGATCTGGCCCGTGCGGGAGTCGCTCGCGGACTGGGCCGTCTCGATAATGCGGGTATAGGTGTCGGCCAGCACCGGCAGCCGGTGGAGCGCGCCGGGGCGCGGCACCTTGCCGTCCGGCAGCCACGTATCAGCCGAGCTGTGCCATTCGTCGCGGAACAGCGACTGCACGGCCAGGATGGCCTGCGAGATACGCGGCACCAGCGGGAAGCCATCGCGCGCATAGCCGATGGCGGGCGCGAGCACGTCCGCCAGGGACCACGTGCCGTGGTCGCGCAACATGGTCAGCCACGCGCCGAACGCGCCGGGCACGGTGGCGGGCATCAGGCCGATGCCGGGCATCAGCTCCATACCCTGGGCGCGCAGCGCCTCGGGGTCCGCCAGCGCGGGCGCGGGGCCCTGGCCGCAGACCGAGCGCATCGCGCGCGTCTTTTCATC
>NZ_JBFREX010000123.1:0-615 GCF_052114525.1 Pseudomonas sp. KB_15
GCCACGATGGCAGTCGCCATGCAGCCGCAGCAGGCGGATATCGCCGGCGCGGTCGTAGCAGCGACGCACGGCGTCCAGGGCCAGGTCCACGGCGGCGCGCCACGGCGCGAGCAGGTCGGCGGGAATGCAGTCGTGGGCGAGMAGGTAGTCGCGCGGGACCACGCCGAAGGTCTCCACGTCGAGCGTGGGACGGGCCTGGTACGGCGCCGACGCGCCCACCGCGTGGATKCGCCCGATAAAGCGGCCCAGCCACGTGAGCGTCTCGGCGCGATCGAGCGCCGGCTCGCGGCCGCCGCAGCGCGGGAAAACGGAAAATCGGAAATCGTCGTGTACGAGCAGCGTGGCGGGCGGCTGTCCGCCGAGCGAGGCAGACAGCGCCGGCACCGCCGGGATCTCGGCATCGGCCAGTTGCTGGACGAACGCGTGTTCCTCGAGGATGGCGGCGTCAGTCCAGCGGCCCGGCCGGTAGAACTTGGCGATGACCGGCGCGGCATCCTCGATGCCGATCTGCCAGACGCGGTTCTCGTAGCTGTTGAGCGCCAGCAGGCGCCCGTCCGGCTGGAAGCCGGCGGCTTCCAGGGCGTCGAGGATGCACTCCGGCGTCAGGCCGGCATA
>NZ_JBFREX010000124.1:0-597 GCF_052114525.1 Pseudomonas sp. KB_15
GCCAGCACTCGGACAAGTCCAATCCCCTGGACAAGAGCTTCAACTATGCCGAGGCGTTCAAGACCCTCGACCTCGCCGCGGTCAAGAAAGACCTGACGGCACTGATGACCGACTCGCAGGACTGGTGGCCGGCGGACTTCGGTCACTACGGCGGGTTGTTCATCCGCATGGCCTGGCACAGCGCCGGCACCTACCGCATCGGCGATGGCCGGGGGGGTGGCGGGCGCGGCCAGCAACGGTTCGCCCCGCTCAACAGCTGGCCGGACAACGTGAGCCTGGACAAGGCGCGCCGGCTGCTCTGGCCGATCAAGCAGAAGTACGGGCAGAAGCTTTCCTGGGCGGACCTGATGATCCTGTCCGGCAACGTCGCCCTGGAAAGCATGGGATTCAAGACCTTCGGCTTCGCCGGGGGCCGCGAAGATACCTGGGAACCGGACCAGGACGTGTATTGGGGGAATGAAAAGACCTGGCTGGGCGGCGAAGTCCGCTATGGCAAGGGCGCGGCGGGCAAGGATGACGATGGTGGCGTACTGGTGGCTGACGTCGAGAAGCACGGCCAGGAATCCAGCCGGACCGATCCCGGCCGCTACCTCGAGA
>NZ_JBFREX010000125.1:0-591 GCF_052114525.1 Pseudomonas sp. KB_15
CATCGTCGCATCGTCGGCGGAGCGGATGCCGCGAAGTTCTCGATCGTTTCAGGCACAGGCGTGCTGAGCTTTATCTCTGCACCCAACTTTGAAGCGCCGACTGATTCGGGGGCGAACAACGTCTATGACGTGATTGTGCGGGCATCGGACGGCACGCTGTTTGACGACCAGGCGATCGCGGTAACCGTGACGGGAGTCAACGACAACTCACCGGTGATCAGCTCCAACGGTGGTGGTGCAACGGCTTCGGTCAACGTGGCGGAAAACACCACGGCGGTCACGACGGTGGCGGCGACCGATGCTGATCTGCCTGCACAAACGCTGGGCTACAGCATCGTCGGCGGAGCGGATGCCGCGAAGTTCTCGATCGTTTCAGGCACAGGCGTGCTGAGCTTTATCTCCGCACCCAACTTTGAAGCGCCGACTGATTCGGGGACGAACAACGTYTATGACGTGATTGTGCGGGCATCGGACGGCACGCTGTTTGACGACCAGGCGATCGCGGTAACCGTGACGGGCGTCAACGACAACTCCCCGGTGATCACCTCCAACGGTGGCGGTGCGACGGCTTCGATCAACGTGGCGGAGAAC
>NZ_JBFREX010000126.1:0-587 GCF_052114525.1 Pseudomonas sp. KB_15
GTCAGTGGTCGGTCAATGAGCGTATCAGTCAAGCGGTAATGCGATCTGTAGCAGCTGCCGAGCCTGCGAGGCKGCGTTCGGCTGCATGGCAGYCGTGAGTCCAGCTGACGCGGCCTGCCTGACGTACCGCAATGACTGGTTTTACGACTGCTTCGCAGCCGAACGCCGCCTCGCGGGCTCGGCAGCTGCTACAAAGGGTGTTGCGGCTGAAACTGTCCCGTCCTAAAAACCTTGATCAAAGCGGAATGAGGCGCCGTAAGCCGAATCCGGTAAATGGTTAGCGCCATCGTCCCGTAACCGCGAACGGAAAGTACCGCTCTGTGGCCGGGTACGATACAAGCCACGTTTCTGCAGTTCAGGAACAACCAGCTCAACGAAGTCCTCAAGGCTGCCCGGGCTGATCAGCGGGTTGAGCATGTAGCCGCTGGTGCCGGAAATACGGGCGTGCTCTTCGATCCGTTCGGCCACTTGTTGCGGCGTTCCCACCAGAATCAGATCACTGCCCCGAGTGATGTTGGCAAAGCGCTGTTTGACATCACCGGCGGTCAAGGGCTTGCCACTGCCATCGGGACGCATCACATAGGAGG
>NZ_JBFREX010000127.1:0-586 GCF_052114525.1 Pseudomonas sp. KB_15
GGCGTGACGATCCGGACGCGATCGGGCGATGTGGAGGTGGAGCGCGTTCTCGTTGCGGCCGGCGGACATACCCAATCGCTGCTCGGCCAATCCCTGGGTTTTGTGGTGTACGCACGGACTGCCGCGATGTTTCGGCTCGATGCGGCGGAGGTGCGGCGTGACGATCCGGACGCGATCGGGCGATGTGGAGGTGGAGCGCGTTCTCGTTGCGGCCGGCGGACATACCCAATCGCTGCTCGGCCAATCCCTGGGTTTTGTGGTGTACGCACGGACTGCCGCGATGTTTCGGCTCGATGCGGCGGAGGCCAGGCGCCTGGCCGGCATGCCATCGATGCGTTGTTTCGGACCCAAGGGTGCCGATCCCTATATCCTGCCGCCCATCCTCTATCCCGACGGCCAGACCTGGCTGAAGCTCGGCGGCGATCCGGTGGATATTCCCCTCGAAAGCGAGGGGAATATCCAGGACTGGTTTCGGTCCGGCGGCTCGATTCCCGTGGCGGAAGGGCTCGAAGCGCAGCTCCTCGAGCGTATCCCCGGCCTGCAAATCGAAGAACGGCGCGTCGTGCCCTGCATGACCACCTTCGGC
>NZ_JBFREX010000128.1:0-582 GCF_052114525.1 Pseudomonas sp. KB_15
GGATGAAGGAACGGTGTGGGGATCGCCTGAGCCGCACTGCTCCTTGTTCGAGGGGCCGATTGTGGGCAGCGGGGTGCGGGCGAACATGAGGCGGGTGTCCCGGTTTGCGGGATTCGTCAGGGTCTGTGCGGGGGGATTCCGTGGGACAAGGGTCCCGGGCGCGGGTAATTACCGGGGGGTGGCGGAGGCGCTGGCGCGCTTCCGCGGGGGCTTCAGCGAAATGAAGCGGCGAGAAACGGCAGTTAGAGGGTAAGCCCTAAAGCAGGACAACCGCCCCACTCCAAAACCCTCGAAGCGCGCCAAACCCGGGACACCCGTCTCATGTTGGCGGCGCGTGCCGCTGGAATGATCCGCCTACGTCCTGTCAGGCACCTTCTGCATGGACGCCGTTCATTCCAGAGGAGTTTTGCAATGCAAGACGTATCCCTGTCAGCAGACACCGCCCGCTACGCCCGCTGTATCGCCGCATCCAAGCGCATCCGCTGGGACATCGACCGTGACGTCATCCGCGACCGCACCTTCGACCTCTCCCACAAGTTCCTGCCCGACGGGCTGTCCCTGGCCGACGAACTACCGTTCCTC
>NZ_JBFREX010000129.1:0-581 GCF_052114525.1 Pseudomonas sp. KB_15
CAGACGATCAGCGCGATGCCGGCATCSACSGCTTCCAGGATGGCRTCGGCGGCGAASGGTGGCGGCACATAGATGACCGAGGCGTCGGCGCCTGTGGCATTGGCGGCAGCGGCCACGGTATCGAAGACCGGGAGGCCCAGGTGCGATTCACCGCCCTTGCCGGGCGTGACGCCGCCCACCATCTTCGTGCCATAGGCCAGTGCCTGTGCCGAATGGAATGTGCCTTGYGCGCCGGTAAAGCCCTGGCAGATCACGCGGGTGTCTTTGTCGATCAGCACGGCCATTTCACTTTCCTCCCTTCTTCGATGGGTGCGTGCGCACGGCGGACACGACTTTCTCGGCCGCATCGGCAAGATCCTTGGCCGAGACGACCGGCAGGCCCGAATCTCGCAGGATCTTCTTGCCGAGGTCGACGTTGGTGCCTTCCAGCCGCACCACCAGCGGCACGGTCAGGTCCACTTCGCGCGCCGCGGCCACCACGCCTTCGGCAATCACGTCGCAGCGCATGATGCCGCCGATGATATTGACGAGAATCCCTTCGACCCTGGGATCGGCCAGGATCAGCCGGAACGCCGCGGTGA
>NZ_JBFREX010000130.1:0-579 GCF_052114525.1 Pseudomonas sp. KB_15
GCTGACGCCCGTCCACGTGCGGCGCTGGCACCTCTTCTGGCTTGATCAGCAACTGGATCTCCCAGTCGTACTCGTAGCCGATGAAGGCACGCACCCATTCGACCAGTGTGCGCAAGTCTTCGCCACGCGGCGCAAGCCGCTGGTAGTGGAGGAAGTCGAGCGGGCCGATCACAAGCCGGAACTTGTGCTGCCGGTCAGCAATCTGCTCGCCGAGCATCGCCGCCTCGCCCATGAAGGACGAAGCGCCCGGGAGCCCCAACCGGCAATGGCCGGACGCGTCGACGCGAATCCAGTGCGGCACGTACTCCTCGACCGCAATCGGCACATCGAAGTACTGCGACAGCGTGGCCGCGATGCCCTCAGGGTTCCGGGCCTCGCGCACAATGTGCGCCGACGCGCCGTAACGGGCGTGGGTAGGCAGGCAGCTCTGGCGCGCTTCGTCCTGATCCGTTCCCATCAGGCTGGCGACGTAGAACGAGAACCGCTCCTCGTCAGGCCGGTCGAGTGCGGCGGTGGACTGGCCCGCAGCCCAGGCGCGATAGAACAGCGACAGTGCGCGATGGTGGAACAGGTCGGCGA
>NZ_JBFREX010000131.1:0-578 GCF_052114525.1 Pseudomonas sp. KB_15
CCCACGCCCTGCGCCAGCACCTGCATCTCGCCCAGCCCACGATGCACCTGCTCCAGACGGTCCGACACYAGCTTGAACGACTCGCCGAGCCGCTGCTCGAGCGTCGCATGGAGCTTCTCGTCCACGGTGCGTCGCATTTCCTCCAGTTTCGCGGCGTTATTTGCCTCGATGTCGCGTAGCTTCTGCTCAAGCGTGGCCCGCACCTCGGCCAGCCTGCGGTCGTTGGACTCGGACATCTGCGCGATTTGCTGGTTCTGCACCGTGGCAATACTGGTCAGGTGCGCCGACAAGGTCTGCTGGAAGCGCAGCATCTGCCGACCAGACTCGTCGCGGCCATCCCGGGCGGCCGCGCTCACTTCGCCACGCAACACGCGCTCGAGCCGGTCGAGGCCATCAAGCAGTTCCGCGGATGCCGCCCCGGCGCGCGCGCGCCACAGCAGCACCGCCAGCAGGATCACCGCCACGAGGGTGGCGGCAAGCGTCAGGACGGAAATCAACGTCATCAATTCAGGAATATCCGATTCAGCGGCGGCGCGCCATGACCTCTGGGTTGATCACCGAAGGCGGGTTGCCTGCCT
>NZ_JBFREX010000132.1:0-576 GCF_052114525.1 Pseudomonas sp. KB_15
CTCATGAGTATGGCCGGGCAGCGACTGAATCACGATCTCGCCGGTCGCGCGCAGCGACGCGATGGTCGTGCGCAGGCCCGGATCGGCGTCCCACGGGGCGTAGATTGCCAGCGCGCGGACTTCCACCGGCGACAGTGCCGCCACCTCGCGCAGATCGAGCGAGAAGCCGGTAGCCGGGCGCGCGCGGCCGAAGGCCTCGCCGACCTTGTCGTAACGGCCGCCACGGGCCACGTAATTGGGCAGACCGGCTACGTAGGCCGTGAACATCACGCCGCTGTGATAGTGGTAACCGCGCAAATCGGAAAGGTCGATGTTCACGCTGGCGCCGCGTACCTGCGCGGCCAGCGCCGACAGCTCGTCCAGTGCGCGGCCGATGGCCGGGCTGGCCGGCAGCGTCGCGCGGGCGCGCTCGATCACCTCGATGCCGCCGTAAAGCGTCGGCAGGGCCAGCAGCGCGTCGCGCTCGGTCTGGGGCAGGCCTTCGGTCAGCACGCGCAGTGCGGGCACGTCCTTGGTCTCCAGCGCGGCAAACATCGCGTCCTCGATCTTGCGGATCGACGGCAGGCCGTCCAGCAG
>NZ_JBFREX010000133.1:0-575 GCF_052114525.1 Pseudomonas sp. KB_15
GAAGGGCGCACCGTTGGGCTTGCCCTGCTCGAACGGGACGAAGATCACCTTGTAGCCGGCACGCGGCTTGCGGTTCCATGAGCCATGCTGGCCGATGAACATCCCGTGCTGGAACCTTGCCGGCAGGCTGTTGCCGGCGGCGCTGGCCAGCCCTAGCGAAGCCGTATGCGTGCCCACCGCGTAGTCGGGCACGATGGCCTTCGCCACCAGATCGGGGGCCGGCGGCTTCACGCGCACATCCACATGCTGGCCGTAGTAGCTGTACGGCCAGCCGTAGAAGCCGCCATCGCGCACGGAGGTAATGTAGTCCGGCACCAGGTCGCTGCCGATTTCATCGCGCTCATTCACGGCCGTCCACAACATGCCGCTGGTCGGCTCCCAGGCCATGCCGTTCGGGTTGCGCAGGCCGCTGGCGAACACGCGGTGCTGGCCGGTCTGGCGATCCACCTCCCAGATGGCGGCGCGGCCCGCTTCCTTGTCGATGCCGTTTTCGGCCACGTTGCTGTTCGAGCCGACCGTGACGTAGAGCTTGTTGCCGTCCTGGCTGGCGATGATGTTCTTGGTCCAGTGATGGT
>NZ_JBFREX010000134.1:0-575 GCF_052114525.1 Pseudomonas sp. KB_15
CCAGGTGGGCGTGACCGGGCTGATCCTGCTAGCCAACCGCGACACGCCGGCCAACAACCTCAAGGAATACGTGGCGATGGTCAAACCCTCGCCGGGCAAGTATTCCTATGGCTCGTTCGGCGCCGGCACCACGGCGCACTTCGCGGGCGAGGCGCTGCAAACCCTCACCGGCACCAAGATGCTCCACGTGCCATACAAGGGCAGCGCGCCGGCCATGACCGACCTGATCGGCGGCCAGATCCCGTTCAGCATGGACACCGTCACCGCCGCCATCCCGCAGGTGAAGGCCGGCAAGGTCAAGGCGATTGCCGTGACCACGGCCAAGCGCTCGGCCCTGCTGCCGGACGTGCCCACGGTGGCCGAGAGCGGCTACCCCGGCATGGACGCCGCCACGTGGCTCGTCATCGTCGCCCCGGCTGGCGTGCCCGCCGAGGTGAAGGCCAAGCTGGAGAAGACCCTCGGCGAAGTGGTGGCGGACCCCGCCACGCGCCAGAAGCTGATCGACAACGGCTTCGAGCCGACCTACGCCACCGGCGCGCAGGTGGCCGCGAAGATCGTCAAGGAAACGCCCCAGA
>NZ_JBFREX010000135.1:0-571 GCF_052114525.1 Pseudomonas sp. KB_15
GTTCATCGCCATCGGGCTGGGGGTGGTAGCGGCGCTGGTCAACCTGCCGATCCGCGAGCAGGCGCTGACGCGCCCGCAGCCGATAGCGGTCTGAGCCATGGACGCCGCACGCCACCATCCCTGGCTCAAGGCCAAGCTGTTAAAGACGGTGGGCCTGCTGGCGCTGGCCGGTGTGCTGACGCTTGGCTTCCTGGCCTACCTGCGGCCGGCGTTCATGGTCGACCTCACCAATATGGTGCTGGCGTGGTGCGGGTAAGCGGCTAGCTTACTGCGCCTCGCCCTTGGTCTTTGCCTCGAGCACTTCCCAGCGCTCGAGCGCCTCCAGCAGTTCCATCTCGATCTCGTCGTGCCGGCTGGCCAACTGGGCCGCGCGGGCGGGGTCGTTCGCGTAGAGCGCGCCGTCCGCCAGCTGGCCGGCCAGCGTCTTCTGCTCCGCTTCCAGCGCGTTGATGCGCTCGGGCAGGCCATCCAGCTCGCGCTGTTCCTTATAGGAGAGCTTGACCGTGCGATTGGCGCCGCGCGCCTCGCGCGTGTTCTGCGTCTTCAGCGCCTCGGCGGGCTTCGCCTCGGC
>NZ_JBFREX010000136.1:0-565 GCF_052114525.1 Pseudomonas sp. KB_15
GTGCGCACGTGTGGCGAGCAACTTCAGCGTGCCTTCGATGCGGCACACCGGGTCGGCGATGTGCCGTCCGGCGCGTTCACGCGCAACAACCTGGTATCGAACCTGCTGTTCGCCGGCGAGCCGCTGCCCGCACTACAGGACGAAGCGGAACGTGGCGTGGCGTATGCCCGGCAGGTGCGGTTCGGGATTGCCATCGGCTTCAGCGAGAACCAGCTGGCGCTGATCCGCATGCTGCGCGGCATCACCCCGACGTTCGGCTATCTGGATGGCGAACACTTCAGCGAAAGCCTCGTCGAACCGGGCCTTTCGCTCGCGTCGCCGGTATTCGCCTGCTGGTACTGGATCCGGAAACTGCAGGCGCGGTATTTTGCCGGCGACCTTGCGGCAGCCATGGATGCCGCCGCCCATGCCAAGGCGCTGCTCTGGTCCTCGTACTCGTTCCTCGAGGAAGCCGAGTACTACTTCTATGGCGCGCTGGCCCGGGCGGGCCTCTGCGATGCGCTCCCGGCCGGCGACCAGCAGTCGCATCTGGACATCCTGGCCGACCATCACCGGGAACTGCAAG
>NZ_JBFREX010000137.1:0-561 GCF_052114525.1 Pseudomonas sp. KB_15
GTTGACCGGTTGACCGGGTGCACGATCATGCGGCCGTTATGGCGCTGGATCAGCGCTGGAATATAGCGATGCATGTGGTCGAAGTACGGCAGGCGCAAAAACGCCGCGCGATCGATCAGTTTCAGGCCGCAACCGGTGTCCGGGGTGGCGTCCTTGAGCAGGCGGCGGCGCAGGTTGTTAGCGAAACGCGAGGCGTAGCGTTTGCTCGCGGTGTCGCGACGGTTGACCCGGTGCCCGGCAACCAGTTGCACATCGACCTTGCCCGGTTCGCCGCGCACCAGCGCGAGCATGCCGGGGATATCCGCCGGGTCGTTCTGGCCGTCGCCATCGAGGGTCGCCAGCCACGTGCCCCGTGCCTCACGGGCCGCGTGGTAGAGCGAGGTGCTCTGCCCCAGCGAACGCTCGTGATGGAGGATGCGCAAAGTGTTCAAGCCGTCGTGGCGGATCTGCCGCAGCTCATGCAGGGTCGCATCGGTGCTGCCATCGTCGACGACGATGATTTCGTACGACTCATCGGCCAGCGCCACGCGGATTTCCTCAAGCAGCGGCTTGAGGTTGTTC
>NZ_JBFREX010000138.1:0-560 GCF_052114525.1 Pseudomonas sp. KB_15
GTGCCGGTTGTAATGGAGCCCGGTTTCCTGGTCGTAATACTGGCCCTGGAAGCGCAGTGGGTTGGCAATACCTGCCTTGCGCGCCGCTTCGGAGATGACCTCGCGCGCGGCGCCCCATGCCTGGTACTGCGCACTCCAGGCAATCTCGCCGGCTTCATCGGTCAGCTCCTGCGGTGTGCCGAGGTGGTCGCACTGGTACCAGGCGATGGCGTCGAACGGCTGCGGGGCGATGTCCTCGGTCCAGAGCGGATCGTCATCGATATCGTAGTCGCCCGCGTAATCGGGCTCGCGATGCAGGGCGATGGCGTCATGGCGCACCGCCTGGGCCAGCGGTACGAAGGTGCCGGGCTCGTAGACATAGTGCGTGCTGCGGTCTGGCCGGCTTTCCCACGCCAGTTGGTCGCCGTCCCAGCCATAGAGCGTGACGCCGTGGGCGGAGGACGACTTGACCAGCCTGCGCCCGAGCGCGTCGTAGATGTATTGCACCGACTGGTCCGCAGTGCGGTAACCGACCAGCCGGTTGAAGGCATCCCACGTAAAGGACCCAGTCACGCCATGGA
>NZ_JBFREX010000139.1:0-560 GCF_052114525.1 Pseudomonas sp. KB_15
AGGACGGTTACCACGGTGTGATTCATGACTGGGGTGAAGTCGTAACAAGGTAGCCGTAGGGGAACCTGCGGCTGGATCACCTCCTTAATCGACGACTCAGCTGCTCCATRAGYTCCCACACGAATTGCTTGATTCATTGAAGAAGACGATAAGAAGCAGCCCGAAATTGGGTCTGTAGCTCAGTTGGTTAGAGCGCACCCCTGATAAGGGTGAGGTCGGCAGTTCGAATCTGCCCAGACCCACCAATTTTGTGTGGGAAACGCCTGTAGAAATACGGGGCCATAGCTCAGCTGGGAGAGCGCCTGCCTTGCACGCAGGAGGTCAACGGTTCGATCCCGTTTGGCTCCACCACTACTGCTTCTGATTGTATAAAGCTTAGAAATGAGCATTCCATCGGTTCGATGGTGAATGTTGATTTCTAGTCTTTGACTAGTTCGTTCTTTAAAAATTTGGGTATGTGATAGAAAGATAGACTGAACGTTACTTTCACTGGTAACGGATCAGGCTAAGGTAAAATTTGTGAGTGGCTCTTTGAGCACAATCGAATTTTCGGCGAATGT
>NZ_JBFREX010000140.1:0-558 GCF_052114525.1 Pseudomonas sp. KB_15
GCTCCGGGTCGCCAGACCGCTACTACGGCGCCGACCTGCCGCTGGTGCACGCGCTGCCCGGCGCCGACGTCCTGGTGGTGCCCGAAACCGGCCTGACCGAGGCCCACGTMCGCTTTGCCGCCCGCCACGAACTGGCCCGGCGCGTGGAAGACGTGCTGGCCCGCCGCAACCGCGCGCTGTTCCTGGACGCCCGCGCAGCACTGGCCGGCGCCCCGCGCGTGGCCGCCATCCTGGCCGAGGAACTCGGGCACGACGCGGCCTGGCAGGCGCGCGAACTGGAGAGCTTTGGCGCGCTGGCGAAGGGGTACCTGCTATAAAGGCGCAGCTGGCGCCAAGACTTGGGCGATAATGCCGGGTATCGCATCAGGGAGAACACCATGGACGAGATTGACGATCTGTCCGATCTGCCGATGCCCCGGTTCATCTGGGGCTTCGCTGTCATCGCCGGCAAGGGCGGCGAGATCATGCATGACGAATTTGAATATTTGACCCACACGCGCAGCCCGCRCTTCACGTGCCGTGTGGTGGAGCTGGAGGACATGCCGGCGGACAGCGAGG
>NZ_JBFREX010000141.1:0-558 GCF_052114525.1 Pseudomonas sp. KB_15
GGCCCGGCCACCGAACGGGACTTCGAGCGCATCGCGTACGATCGGGAACAGGGCTACGCCACCTGAATCGGCACGCATCATGCATGCGGAGGAGACAAGAGCCGGCACCTGAGGGTGCCTTTACCACACAACATCCGGGCGGACCCACGCCGCACCGGTGGAGAGGTAGTCATGCATTGCATCTTCAAGACGCTGTCCCTGCCCGTCGCGCTGTGGTTGCTGGCGCCCCTTGCCCACGCGGCCGATGCCACGCCGGCAGAGGTTGCCGCGTATCCCAACAAGCCAGTACGCATCATCGTGCCGTATCCAGCCGGTGGCTCCACCGACGTGCTCGCGCGCGTGCTCGGACAGAAGATCGGCGAGGAAATGGGCCAGCCAGTGGTGGTGGAGAATCGCCCCGGCGCCAGCGGCAATATCGGCGCGAGCTATGTCGCCAAGTCSCCGGCSGATGGCTACACGCTGTTCCTCGGCACCTCCACTGCGCTAGCGGCCAACCCCGGCCTGTACAAGACGCTGCCCTACGATCCGCAGAAGGATTTCGCGCCGATCATCCTGGCC
>NZ_JBFREX010000142.1:0-557 GCF_052114525.1 Pseudomonas sp. KB_15
TCGTTGTTCCGTCTGGGCAGGCCGCGCTGGTCAGCGCGATCATGCCATTCGTCAAAAGCGGCGACCACATCCTGATTTCCGACGCGTGCTATGGCGGCCTGAAGGCCTTCGCGGGCGACTGGCTGGCCCGGCTCGGTGTGGATGTCGATGTCTATCCGGCCGACATCGGCAGCGACATCGCTTCCTACATCCTGCCGTCGACACGGATGATCTGCCTCGAGTCTCCGGGGACGGTGTCGATGGAAATGCCCGATGTACCGAAAATTGCCGCCGAGGCCCGGCGGCGCGGCATCCTCACCATGATGGACAACACCTGGGCGAGTCCGCTTGGGTTCCAGCCGCTCCTGCATGGTGTGGACATGAGTATCGAGGCCGCCACGAAGTTCTTCGGCGGGCATTCCGACCTGCTGATGGGTGCGATCAGCACGAACGACTTCACGCTGTACGAAAAACTGCGCGAGGCGCAAGCCACCCTGGGCCTTGCCGTGAGTGCGGACGACTGCTTTTTGGTGTTGCGCGGTCTGGAGACGTTCCCCTTGCGCTTCGCCGAGCAGGGC
>NZ_JBFREX010000143.1:0-556 GCF_052114525.1 Pseudomonas sp. KB_15
GACCGTCATCACGCAGGTGAATCAGGCCGTGAACGAGGTGCTGCCGTCGCTGCAGGCGCAGATGATCCGCGAGGGCGCCGACCCGGTGGGCGGCACGCCCGAGCAGTTCGGCAAGTTCACGCGCAAGGAGTATGACAAGTGGAAGGTGGTCGTCAAAGCCTCGGGAGCGACGGTAGACTGACGCCATGACTGCATCCGCTGCCTCCTCCGCCTCCGCTGCGCCCGTGCGCATCCTGCTCTCCGAAGCGGCGCTGCGCGCCCATGGCGACGCGATCACCGCCACCATCGCCGCCGCCATGGCAGGCCGGGACTGGGTTCCCGTGGCCCCGCCGGCCGTGGACGACGCCCGGCCCATCGACGCCGACATCGCCTTCGTCTCGCGCGATGTGACGGGGCGCTCGACCAAGCACGAGGTGCAACCGGCCACGCGGCGCTTCTACACCGCGATGCTGGAGGCGCCCTCGCTGCGCTGGACCCACACGCACTCGGCCGGCGCCGACCGCCCGGTGTTCGGCGAACTGCGCCAGCAGGGGGTGACGGTGACGACTTCGTCGGG
>NZ_JBFREX010000144.1:0-555 GCF_052114525.1 Pseudomonas sp. KB_15
TCGCCGGGGTCAACCTGCCTTCGAAGACGTTCGGCGAACTGGCCGAGCATCACTACGGCACGCCGCGCGTCTCGGCGGCCGAGCTTGCCGCGATGCAGGCCTGCCCGAACGCCCCGGTTGTGCTCGATGGCCGCCCGATCAGCGAATTCCGCAAGATGAACATCCCGGGCGCCATCTGCTGCCCCAATGGCGAGCTGGCCTATCGCCTGCGCGATCTGGTGCCCGATCCCGCCACGCCGATCGTCATCAATTGCGCGGGACGCACGCGCAGCATCATCGGCGCACAGTCGCTGATCAACGTCGGTGTCAGCAACCCGGTCTACGCGCTCGAAAACGGCACGCAGGGCTGGTATCTGAACGACTTCACGCTCGAACACGGCGGCACGGCCCGGTATCCGGACAACGCCACCCCGCGCGACCTCGACGCCGCGCGCCATGCCGCACAGTCGCTGGCCGCGCGCTTCAACGTGCCGCACATCGCTGCGGCGCAGGCCATCGGCTGGCTGGCGGACCGGTCGCGCACCACCTACCTGTGCGACGTGCGCACAGCCGAGG
>NZ_JBFREX010000145.1:0-552 GCF_052114525.1 Pseudomonas sp. KB_15
GAGCACGAGATCGTGCCCCGTGAATCCCGTCCCACGTTCAGGCTCGCCGTGGCGACTCAGGTAATGCTCCGTTGCATAGAGCCCCACGCGCCAGCGGGCCAATCGCCGTGCCACCAGGTCGGGGCTTTCCGGTTTCTGGGTACGAATGGCGATGTCCGATTCGCGCCGAGCGAGGTTGAGCACTTGTGTGGAGGTGCTCAATTGCACCCTGACGTCCGGATGTTCGACGTGCAAGCTGGCAATCGCCGGGATCACGAACGCGAGTGCGAGCGAATCTGTCGTGGTCACCCTCACCTCACCCGCCAGCCGATTGTCCACACCTTGTGCCTGCCTGGCCAGTTCATGCGCGGACTGCTCCATCTTCTCCGCTGCTTTCAGGACACTTTCGCCAGCAGATGTCAGGGCGTAGCCATCCGACGCCCGAAAGAACAACGTGGCGCCCAATGCATGCTCAAGCGCGGCAATGCGCCGTCCGACAGTAGCCTGGTCCAGCCCCACTACTTTGGCGGCCTTGCGCAGCGTACGTTCGCGCTGCACGGCGAGAAATACCCG
>NZ_JBFREX010000146.1:0-549 GCF_052114525.1 Pseudomonas sp. KB_15
CCGCACCTGCGTGCGCAGCTACCCGGTGCAGGAGCAGGCCGGCGCGATCTTCCTGTGGTTCGGCGACAGCGCCCCGGCCGAAGCCGATGCCCTGCGCCTGCCCGAGGAACTGGTCAGCGACGAACACACCAACTTCCTCTGCGTGGCCCACTGGGACTGCAACTACCGCTACGCGATCGACAACGTCATGGACCCGATGCACGGCGCCTACCTGCACGCCGTCTCGCACTCGATGGCCAGCGGCGAGAAGTCGGCCGTCATGCAGATCCGCGAGACCGAGAGCGGCCTGATCTTCGAGAAGACCGGCCAGCGCGGCGTGAACTTCGACTGGGTGGAATTCGGCGAGACCGGCACGCTGTGGCTGCGCCTGTCCATCCCCTACCGCGACAAGGTCGGCCCCGGCGGCCCGTTCGGCATCGTCGGCATGGCCACGCCGGTGGACGAGGATCACTGCCTGGTGTTCTTCTGGCGCACCCGCCACGTGCAGGGCTGGGAGCGCGACGTGTGGCGCTTCCTGTATCGCAACCGCCTGGAAGGGCTGCACTGGGA
>NZ_JBFREX010000147.1:0-549 GCF_052114525.1 Pseudomonas sp. KB_15
CACGTAGGGCGTCTGGCCGGCCCAGCCCGGCATGGCCAGGTGGCTGATCACATAGGAATACAGGCGCGCACGGCCGCTGGCGCGGACCCACGACAAGGTCTCGGCACCGCATTGGTGGCAGTGCGGGCGTGGATACAGCACGTGCGTGCCGCAGCTGTCGCAGACCTGGAGGCGCAGTTCGCCGGCCTGCGTGCCTTCCCAGAAGGGGCGCGTGCCGGGCACCGGCTGCGGCGTGAATTTCGCGACGGGGGATGGAGTCGGGGTCATGCCGGAACGCCCTCGCGGTGCGGGATCTCGCCCGAGATCAGCGCGTTGGGCGCGGCGCGGGCCACCAGATCGGGGATGTGCGCCGACAACTCCTCCGGCAGCCAGCGGCCCTCTTTCTCGATGCGAGGGCCGGCGTGCCAGCCCTCGGCCACCGTGATGGCGCCGCCGCGCACGCCGAACACGCGTCCGGTAATGGTGCTGGATTGCGTGCTGCCGAGCCAGACCACGAGCGGCGCGACGTTGCCGGCGTCGAGCGGATCGAAGCCGCCGCCGGCCTGCGTC
>NZ_JBFREX010000148.1:0-547 GCF_052114525.1 Pseudomonas sp. KB_15
TCGCCAAGGGCCTCGGCGCCGGCTACCAGCCGATTGGCGCGATGATGTCCACGCGCCGCATCTACGAAGCCATCGTCGGCGGCAGCGGTTTCTTCCAGCACGGCCATACCTATATCGGCCACGCCACGGCCTGCGCGGCGGCGCTCGCCGTGCAGCAGACCATCGCCGAGGACAATCTGCTCGATAACGTGCTGGCGCGTGGCGAGCAGTTGCGCGCGCGGCTGCGCGAGGCGCTGGGCGATCATCCGAATCTGGGCGATGTGCGTGGGCGCGGGCTGTTCGTCGGCGTGGAGTTCGTGGCCGACCGCGCCACCCAGGCCACGCTCGACCCGGCCCGCAAGACCCACGCGGCGCTCAAGCGCACGTGCATGGCGCACGGCGTGCTGGTCTATCCGATGGGCGGCACCGTCGATGGCGTGCACGGCGATCATGTGCTGTTTGCGCCGCCTTTCATCTGCACGGCGGCGGACATCGACAATATCGTGGACCGTTTCGCACAGGCCGTGCGCGTGGTCCTGCCCGCTTGAGATTGAGATACCCCCATGAC
>NZ_JBFREX010000149.1:0-543 GCF_052114525.1 Pseudomonas sp. KB_15
GTCATGCAAGTGATTGATTTCCTTCCGGACTTTGGGGTTCTGCGTGAGCATAGGGACTCCTCATTGCGGTTCGGGGTACTGAGCACCGCGCCCGCCGGCCGATCCGGCGTGGGCGCGTGCCGCGTGCGTGCCCCTTACCTTCTGCGGATCAGGCCCATCACGAAGGTGACAAGCGCCACGACCAGGAAGATGAAGAACAGGATCTTGGCAATTTCGACGGCACCGGCGGCAATGCCACCAAAGCCGAAGATCGCCGCGATCAGCGCGACAACGAAGAAAACGAGTGCGTAATGCAGCATGGCCAGTCTCCCGAGGTTAGCGGGCGCACCCCGGTTGCTGCGGTGCGCCCGGCTTGCGCCACGGTGCGCAAGCTCATAGCCTCATCGTAGGGTCATGCCCCGGCGCCAGACACCGACCCCCGACCGATTCCCGTGTCAGCCAAGTCCTACAATGCACACCGCGCCGCACCGGGTGCGCCACTCGGGGGCCGTCTGTACGATTGACCCTGCCATGTCGATGTGATTCCATGGCCGCACGTGCGCC
>NZ_JBFREX010000150.1:0-542 GCF_052114525.1 Pseudomonas sp. KB_15
CGGTATTCCCGAGGATGTATTTTCATTGACGATTCAACGAAAATGGCATTTCCGGCCTGTGCACAGGCCGCTAATAACAAGAGCCCTCGCATGTCCCGTCTTGCCCGGTATTCCCGAGGATGTATTTTCATTGACGATTCAACGAAAATGGCATTTCCGGCCTGTGCACAGGCCGCTAATAACAAGAGCCCTCGCATGTCCCGTCTTGCCTCGCTGCGTCCCGCACTGCCAATTCTCATTGGCGCCTCCGTCATGCTGTCGCTCGCCATGGGCCTGCGGCAGAGCCTGGGCATTTTCGTGCCGCCCCTGACCCGCGACATCGGGATTTCAGTGGGCGATTTCACGATTGCCGTGGCGGTACAAAACCTCACCTGGGGTGTGTTGCAGCCATTTGCCGGCGCGCTGGCGGTACGAACCGGGTTCCGCCCGCTGATGGTCGGGGGCGCGTTGCTGTACCTGATCGGGCTGGTGCTGCTCGCCACGTCCCACGGACTCTGGGCGGTCGTGCTCGGCGCCGGGGTGCTGATCGGCATGGCGATGGC
>NZ_JBFREX010000151.1:0-540 GCF_052114525.1 Pseudomonas sp. KB_15
CGTGTGAACTGGATAAACGCGGCGCACTGGAGTCCATCGCCAGCAGGCTGGCTCCTACAGTTTCAGCGTGGGCGCGGTCCCTTGTGGGAGCTGGCTTGCCAGCGATGGTCGTTAACGATTACGCGTGTGAACTGAATGAACGCGGCGCACTGGAGTCCATCGCCAGCAGGCTGGCTCCTACAGTTTCAGCGTGGGCATGGTCGCTTGTAGGAGCTGGCTTGCCAGCGATGGTCGTTAACGATTACGCGTGTGAACTGGATCAACGCGGCGCACTGGAGTCCATCGCCAGCAGGCTGGCTCCTACAGTTTCAGCGTGGGCGCGGTCCTTTGTGGGAGCTGGCTTGCCAGCGATGGTCGTTAACGATAACGCGTGTGAACTGGATCAACGCGGCGCACTGGAGTCCATCGCCAGCAGGCTGGCTCCTACAGTTTCAGCGTGGGCATGGTCTCTTGTGGGAGCTGGCTTGCCAGCGATGGTCGTTAACGATTACGCGTGTGAACTGGATAAACGCGGCGCACTGGAGTCCATCGCCAGCAGGC
>NZ_JBFREX010000152.1:0-540 GCF_052114525.1 Pseudomonas sp. KB_15
GCTTCTATGTGGCGGGCCCCGGCCTGCTGGAAGTGACCGCCGGGCGTGATCTCTACCTGGCGGACAAGGGCGAGCTGCGCAGCATCGGCGCGGTGGCTGGTTCGGCGCAGCACGACCGCTCGAACGGCGCGGCGATTGCCGTGGCCGCCGGCGTGGGCGCCAAGGGGCTCGACGGGCTGGGCTTCGACGCCTTCGCCGCGCGCTACCTGGATGCGGCCAATCAGGCCGACAGCGGGCGCCCGCTGGCCGATCAGCCGGACAAGGCCGTGACCACCTACGGCGGCAAGCTGACGCTGGGTGACTGGCTGCGCGCCGAGTTCGGCTACACCGGCGACGAGGCCGGCGCCCCGGCCTTCCTGGCCGCCCGGCAGGCCGAGCTGGACCAGTCGCGCAAGGCGGCGCTGGCCGCCGGCACCGCGGCGCCCAGCCGCGACCTGCAGCGCGAATACGGACTGGCCGGCCAGCTACACCTGGTCAACTGGCTGACGGACCGCTTCGGCGGCAGCAACGGGCTGGGCGTGCATTTCGATGCCGCCACCA
>NZ_JBFREX010000153.1:0-536 GCF_052114525.1 Pseudomonas sp. KB_15
GCTGTCGATGCTCCACGATGGCGAGATTGCCGCGCTCTACGCGCGCCATACGTCCGAATTCACGCCGCACGGGCTGTCGCTGGCCAAGACGGACAGCCTCGTCAACGAGGGCGTGAGCGGCGTCGGCATGCGCTTCGAAATCACGCCGGGCAACTTCGCGGCGGTGAGCGTGGCCGCCATCCGCAGCCGCATGCAGGAGTCCCGCAAGCAGTGGATTGCCGACCTGATCGCCGAAGAACTGCGCTCGGCGGGCTTCCGGTGCGCGTATGCTGGGACCGGGCTGGATGGCGCCCCGGGTGCCGATCTGGCGTAGCACCTTCGACCCCAACGGAGAACGGACGATGCGAATCCCCCTGCGTGGCATGGCCTGTCTGGCGATATGTCTGATGCTTGGCGCAGGCCCGGCTGGGGCGACTGGGCCGGCGGATGGCGTGGAGACCTACACCGGACTCTGCGACGCCTCGGCCGGCTTCGCCCTCGGCCCCGACCACTTCGTCGTGGTGGGCGACGAGCACAACGTGCTGACGGTGTACCAG
>NZ_JBFREX010000154.1:0-534 GCF_052114525.1 Pseudomonas sp. KB_15
ATCCTGTCGGTCGTCAACCTGATCGACGTCTTCCTGGTGGTGATTGCCGCCCTGCTGGTGGCCATCGCCCAGAACCCGATGAACCCGTTCACGCACGACGACGTGACGGTCATCACCAACCCGGGCAAGCCCAATATGGAAATCGTGTCGCGGCAGGGGGAGAAGATCGTGCGCTATCAGGCCAGCGGGCAGGTGGGCAGCGGCGACGGCATCAAGGCCGGCGTGGCCTACCGGCTGAAGGATGGGTCGATGGTGTACGTGCCGGAGTCACAACAGGCGTCCCAACAAGCCACGTCCGGAGCGAAGCCATGATGCGCGCGACGATCCTTGGCATGGCGCTCGCGATGCTGGCCGGCTGCGCGACGCAGCCGCCGTCGCCGGCGGCCATCGGCGCCACCTTCCCCAGCCGCCAGTACGTGTTGCTGGGCGAGGTCCACGACAACGGCGCGGCGCAGGCGGCCCGGCTCCAGGCGCTGACCCGCGCCGTGGAAGCCGGCTGGCGGCCGGCGGTGGCGATGGAGCAGTTCGACCGCT
>NZ_JBFREX010000155.1:0-531 GCF_052114525.1 Pseudomonas sp. KB_15
CTGGATGTGCTGGCCTCATCGCGAGCAGGCTCGCTCCCACAGGGTCTGGTGGTGTTTGCACGGTCGTGATCACACCCGCCATCCAGTGTGGGAGCGAGCCTGCTCGCGATAGCGATCTGAGAGAACTATCAATGCTGAATGTGCTGGCCTCATCGCGAGCAGGCTCGCTCCCACAGGGTCTGGTGGTGTTTGCACGGTCGTGATCACACCMGCCATCCAGTGTGGGAGCGAGCCTGCTCGCGATAGCGGTCTGAGGGAACTATCAATGCTGAATGTGCTGGCCTCATCGCGAGCAAGCCCGCTCCCACAGGGTCTGGTGGTGTTTGCACGGTCGTGATCACACCCGCCATCCAGTGTGGGAGCGAGCCTGTTCGCGATAGCGGTCTGAGAGAACTATCAATGCTGGATGTGCTGGCCTCATCGCGAGCARGCYCGCTCCCACAGGGTCTGGTGGTGTTTGCACGGTCGTGATCACACCCGCCATCCAGTGTGGGAGCGAGCCTGCTCGCGATAGCGATCTGAGAGAACTAT
>NZ_JBFREX010000156.1:0-528 GCF_052114525.1 Pseudomonas sp. KB_15
GTGCTGCTGTTGCTGGAAGCTATCCAGCAATTCCAGGGCCGCACGTTGTCTTACCGTGCGCTGGATGTCGAACAGATTGGCTACGTGTACGAGGGTCTGCTCGAACGCACCGTCAAACGCACCGATGAAGTCACGCTGGAACTGGATGCCACCAAGAGCGCCAAAACCCCATGGGTCAAGCTGGCCGAGCTGGATTCGGCAAGTCTGGATGGTGCTGCGCGATTGGCCGAGTTGCTGCAAGAACGCTCCGGCAGTTCCGCCAGCCGGGTGCGCAATGATCTGGCCAAAGCCATCGACGACGCCTTGGCCGACCGCCTGCTGACCGCTTGCCAGGGCGACACCAAGCTCCGCGATCGCGTCAAACCCTACGCCCATCTGCTGCGCACCGATCCATGGGGCTATCCGCTGGTGTATCCCGCTGGTGCTTTCATCGTCACCACCGGTTCCGACCGACGTGAAACCGGTACCCACTACACCCCGAAATCGCTGACCGAGGCCATCGTCGCCGAGACGCTCACGCCGGTGGCC
>NZ_JBFREX010000157.1:0-528 GCF_052114525.1 Pseudomonas sp. KB_15
CCGCCACCCCCTCCCAGACCGCCACCCCCTCCCAGAGCACGACGACCACCGTCCCCAGTACACCCGCCAACGCCAGCGCCGCCGAGAAGTGCAACGCCTTGGCGACGATGAGGATTGGTGCGCCGGACATCGGCCTGAGCACCAGCGGCGCGGTGGTCCAGTCGGCGCAATGGATCGCGGCCGACGCCGCGGGCAACGTCAATGGCGAGTACTGCAAGGTGCTCGGCGCGATCCGCCCCGTCGACGTGACGGCGCCCGACATCAACTTCCAGGTCAACCTGCCCACCAGTTGGAACAGCAAGACGCTGCAGATGGGCGGTGGCGGGCTCGACGGCACTGTCGTCACCGCGCAGCCGGCCAGCGTGGCCAATGCCATCAGCGTGGCCAATGCCATCCGGCAGGGCTACGTCACGTACGGCAGCGACAGCGGCCACGATGCTTCGGGCGGTGGCGCATTTGCGCTCAACGACGAGGCGCTCGCCAACTTCGGGCGCCTGCAGATCAAGAAGACGCACGACGCCGTGGCGG
>NZ_JBFREX010000158.1:0-527 GCF_052114525.1 Pseudomonas sp. KB_15
GGCCAAGACCGCAACCAAGGCCACCGCGCCAGCGGACGAGTCCCCGGCAGCCCTGATCGACGCCCGGATCGCGGAACTGGGCGACTGGCGCGGCGAAACCCTCGCCCGCCTGCGCGCGCTGGTGAAGGAAGCCGACCCCGAGGTGGTGGAGGAATGGAAGTGGCGCGTGCCGGTGTGGTCCCACGACGGCATCCTGTGCACCGGCGAGACCTACAAGAGCGCGGTGAAGATGACCTTCGCCAAGGGGGCCTCGCTGGACGACCCGTCCGGCCTGTTCAATTCCAGCCTGGACGGCAACACCCGGCGCGCCATCGACTTCCGCGAGGGCGAGAAGATCGATGCCAAGGCGCTGAAGGCCCTGATCCGTGCCGCCGTGGCGCTGAACCAGGGCAAGGCCTAGTTCCGGAATTCCCGGTTCAGGCTTCGCCGCCGCGCTCGAGCATCTTATATAGATGGGAGCGGGAAATGCCCAGTTCCAGCGCGGCCTGCTTCTTGTTGCCGCCATGGCGGGCGATGGCCTGCAGCAC
>NZ_JBFREX010000159.1:0-526 GCF_052114525.1 Pseudomonas sp. KB_15
CGCCATGGCCGTGCTGGCCGAATTCACGCCGGTCAAGCTCAAGAGCCGCCTCAATACCTGGCAAGGCATGTGGTACACGGCGGTCTGCTCCAACCTGCTGCTGGCGCTGCTGTTCCATTCCTGGAATGTGGGCGATACGATCTGGCGCTATTCGGTGGCCGCCACCGCCATCTTCGGCGTCCTCATCCTGGTGCTGCAACTGCTGTTCCTGGTCGAAAGCCCGATCTGGCTGGCCCGCAAGGAACGGCTGGACGCCGCCGCGCGCGCCATGACGCGCATCTATGGCCGCGCCTTCATGGCTGCCGCGCCGTCCGAGCGCATTCCCGTGACCAACCAGGCCCGTCGCGGCCTGGCCAACGTGCTGCTGATCTTCCGTGGCGTCTACCTGCCTCGCACCATCCTCGCCTCCACGGTGCAGATCGGCCAGTCGATCCAGTACTTTGCGATTGGCTGGTACCTGCCGCTGATCAGCGCCGCGCTGTTCGGCAAGGACTTCGTCTACGCCACCATCGGCGCGCTCGTGTTC
>NZ_JBFREX010000160.1:0-526 GCF_052114525.1 Pseudomonas sp. KB_15
GATGTAGACCGTGACCGGCAGCGCCATCTCGCCAAGATTGGGCCAGAAGCGGCCGAGCAGCGCGCCCGCCGCACCGATCACCAGCCCGCAGCCCAGCAGTCGCTGCGGCCGGAGATCACGCGCCATCGGCACGAACAGGCGCAGGTAGGCCAGGTGCGCCAGCAGGAAGGCGCCGAGCCCGCCGAGGAACGAGATCTTCAAGCCCGGCAGCGCGAGCAGGAAATCGCCGATCGCCGAGAACACGAGCGCCACTACCAGCCAGCGGCGCTCGCCAAGCGGGCGATGGAACCACGCGGCGCGCGCCAGCATGATCGCCATCGCCGTCTTCCACGCCGGCTGGTAGGCGATCTGGCCGGTCAGCGGCGTGCCGGGCGGCAACTCCATCGACGCCTGGAGCAGCAGCACGCCATAGACCACGGCGGCCAGCGTGCCCGCGATCCACCACTCGCGCAYGCGCGGCGGCATCCGCATCGCGAGCCAGCTCATGGGCGCGCTCCCACGGTCACCTTGGCGTTGGGGGCGGCGC
>NZ_JBFREX010000161.1:0-525 GCF_052114525.1 Pseudomonas sp. KB_15
GGTGGTGATGGTGCCGATGCCCGAGGCCAACGCGCGCACCGCCGCGCTGCTGTCGGGCCAGGTCGACTGGATCGAAGCTCCCGCGCCTGACGCCGTCGCCCAGATCAAGAGCCGCGGCTTCGAGGTCTACGCCAACGCCCAGCCGCACATGTGGCCGTGGCAGCTCTCCTTCGCGCCGAATTCGCCGTGGCTGGACAAGCGCGTGCGTCAGGCCGCCAACCTCTGCGTGAACCGCTCGGGCCTGAAGACGCTGCTGGGCGGCTACATGGCCGAGGCCAAGGGCATCGTGGAAGCCGGCAACCCGTGGTGGGGCAATCCCAAGTTCGACATCAAGTACGACGCCAACGCCGCCCGCAAGCTGATGGCCGAAGCCGGCTACTCGGCCGCCAAGCCGCTCAAGGTGAAGGTGCAGGTGTCGGCGTCCGGCTCGGGCCAGATGCAGCCGCTGCCGATGAACGAGTACGTGCAGCAGAACCTCAAGGAGTGCTTCTTCGACGTGGACTTCGACGTCGTGGAGTGGAACAC
>NZ_JBFREX010000162.1:0-524 GCF_052114525.1 Pseudomonas sp. KB_15
GCTTAGAAGCAGCCACCCTTTAAAGAAAGCGTAATAGCTCACTGATCGAGTCGTCCTGCGCGGAAGATGTAACGGGGCTAAGCTATATACCGAAGCTGCGGACGCACAGTAATGTGCGTGGTAGGAGAGCGTTCTGTAAGCCTGTGAAGGTGTCTTGTAAAGGATGCTGGAGGTATCAGAAGTGCGAATGCTGACATGAGTAGCGATAAAGGGGGTGAAAGGCCCCCTCGCCGTAAGCCCAAGGTTTCCTACGCAACGTTCATCGGCGTAGGGTGAGTCGGCCCCTAAGGCGAGGCAGAGATGCGTAGCTGATGGGAAGCAGGTTAATATTCCTGCACCGTCGTATGATGCGATGGGGGGACGGATCGCGGAAGGTTGTCCGGGTGTTGGAAGTCCCGGTCCCTGCATTGGAGAAGGCGCTTAGGCAAATCCGGGCGCGTAATTCAAGGATGTGGGGCGAGCGGCCTTGAGCCGCGAAGCAATTGGAAGTGGTTCCAAGAAAAGCCTCTAAGCTTCAGTCATAC
>NZ_JBFREX010000163.1:0-523 GCF_052114525.1 Pseudomonas sp. KB_15
GTGTATGTCAGGCACCCCACGGGCGGTCAAATGCCGGCGCACTACGGGAAGACCCGGAGTCCGCCGGCAAGCCGCGCCCGCGCTGGGTTCCAGGCGGGGAAGACGGCGCCGGACCGCGCCAGCGGTCGCGCATTGATGGGGCATATCACCTGGGCCGAATATTGCATGAAAGTGGCCGGTGCTATGTTTCCGCCATCCCCGAAAGAGAGAAGACCATGGAGACGCAAACCATCCGCTTTTTCCACCGCGGCCAGGTCCAGGAAGTGTCCGACGCCCCGGTGACCCGCACGGTCCTGCAGTACCTGCGCGAGGACGTGCGCTGCACCGGCACCAAGGAAGGCTGCGCCGAAGGTGACTGCGGTGCCTGCACCGTCGTGATCGGCGAGTTGCAGGATGGCGGCGACGTGGCCTTCAAGGCCGTGAACGCCTGCATCCAGTTCCTGCCCACGCTCGACGGCAAGGCCCTGATCACCGTGGAAGACCTGCGCCAGGCGGACGGCACGCTCCACCCGGTGCAGGAGGC
>NZ_JBFREX010000164.1:0-522 GCF_052114525.1 Pseudomonas sp. KB_15
GTACGAGGCCGGCGCGGGCGCCCATTTCACGTAGGAGCGGCCATCATGGCGGCGCGGTTTTTCGACGAGATGCTGGAAGGGCGGGAGGACGGAGCAGTGGCGGCCATCGAGGCCGGACAGACGCTGCCGTCAGGGGCGGTCAGGGCCCACTACCGCAATTTTGCGGACTGGATCGGGCGGCAGTCCGGTTCGACGATGGACAACAAACGCGCCGAGGCGGACCTTATCTTCCGGCGCGTGGGCATTACCTTTGCCGTCTACGGCGACAAGGACGAGTCGAACAGCGGCACCGAGCGCACGATTCCGTTCGATGTGATTCCGCGCATCTTCCCGGCCAGCGAGTGGGCCACGCTCGAGCGCGGCCTGCGGCAGCGCGTGGCGGCGCTGAACCGGTTCATCCACGATATCTACCACGGCCAGGACATCATCCGCGCCGGCGTGATTCCGCCCGACCAGATCTACAACAACGCCCAATACCGGCCGGAGATGCTCGGCGTGGATGTGCCGCGCGACATTTATGCC
>NZ_JBFREX010000165.1:0-518 GCF_052114525.1 Pseudomonas sp. KB_15
GCAATATCTACCTGCGCGAGGACGAATCGCCGATCCTGCTCGACTTCGGCGCCGCGCGGCAGATCCTGACCATGGAAGCCGCCCGCTTCCAGCCGATGTACACCCCCGGTTTCGCCGCACCCGAACTCTACGGCAAGCACAGCGACCTCGGCCCCTGGACCGACATCTACAGCCTGGGCGCCACGCTCTACGCCTGCATGGCCGGCATGCCGCCGCAGGAGGCCAACCAGCGCGAGAAGGAAGACCGCATGGGCGAGTCGATCTCCCGGCTGCGCGCCACCTATACCAACGGGCTGGTGGACCTCGTCGAATGGTGCCTCCGGCTCACGCCGTCCGAGCGCCCGCAAAGCGTGTTCCGCCTTCAGAAGGAGTTGCGCGACCAGAGCAACGCGCTGGGCGAGCAATCGGCCGCCGCGGCGGCAGCCAACCCTGCTGGGCCCGTTACCGAACGCATGAACGCGACGAGCCGCTTCATGACCTTGCTGCGCCGCCGCGACGACACCGCCACGACGCAGAGC
>NZ_JBFREX010000166.1:0-517 GCF_052114525.1 Pseudomonas sp. KB_15
CCGTTGCCCAGCCGCGATAGCTGCTGCGCCGTGAGGAACTTGAGCGCCGTCAGGCGGCGGCGCAGCAGGGTCAGCGGGTGGCATTTCAGGGAGAGCCCCAGGCTGGCGTAGTCGGCGGCCACGTCTTCGCCGATCTTCGGCTCGGGCAGCAGCAGCTCGGCTTCGGCCGGGGGTGCCTCGTGCAGCAGGTCGCGGTGCACCGACTGCACCGCCGCGCCGCGCGCCAGCCAACGCGCCTGGCGCCGGTGGCCGGCCAGCGACACCAGCGCGTCGGCCGCCGCCAGGACGTCGATGTCGTGCTTGTCCAGCCCCGCGCGCCGTGCCAGGTCTTCCACGCTCTCGAACGGCCGTTCGGCCCGCGCCGCCTCGATGCGCAGCGCGGCATCCTCGCGCATGCCGCGCACGCGGCCCAGCCCCAGCCGCACGTCGCGGTAGCGCTGGCCGGGGCGGCGGGCCTCCAGCGCGCTCTCCCAGCCGCTGACGGTCACGTCCACGGGCTGCGTCACCACGTCATGCC
>NZ_JBFREX010000167.1:0-515 GCF_052114525.1 Pseudomonas sp. KB_15
TTTTGAAAAAACTTCAAATAAATCAACACTTTATAAAAACCTGTGGCATAATGTGCCCCGCAACGAAGGTAAAGGGTGATTAGCTCAGCTGGGAGAGCGTCTGCCTTACAAGCAGAATGTCGGCGGTTCGATCCCGTCATCACCCACCACTTTCAACGCTACGCGCAGCGGTAGTTCAGTCGGTTAGAATACCGGCCTGTCACGCCGGGGGTCGCGGGTTCGAGTCCCGTCCGCTGCGCCATATTCGGTAACCTGGAACACTGAACGCCAGGTCGCCACGGAAAAGCCCGCTGATGCGGGCTTTTTTCTGCCTCAAGTTTGACTGTTGTTCCTGTGGGTTGCATCGTTTCACCGGTTTTTAGATTTTTTTGAAAAAACTTCAAATAAATCAACACTTTATAAAAACCTGTGGCATAATGTGCCCCGCAACGAAGGTAAAGGGTGATTAGCTCAGCTGGGAGAGCGTCTGCCTTACAAGCAGAATGTCGGCGGTTCGATCCCGTCATCACCCACCA
>NZ_JBFREX010000168.1:0-514 GCF_052114525.1 Pseudomonas sp. KB_15
ACCGAGTGCATCCACGGCTCCGGATACGCCACCATCGCGCGCCGGGGCAGGAACTCACGGAACTCGGGGCGCGCCAGCATCCACTGCTGCATCATCATCTCCACGCGGGAGGTGGTGGGCAGGTCGCGGAACTGGTTGTGGGCCCCTTCGGACAGGATCAGGTGGACCTCGCGCAGCGCGTTCAGCACCGGGAAGCCGTCCGGCACCACCGTGGTGTCGTCGGCCTGGCGGAAGAACGGCACGCACAGGTTGAGCAGCGTGTGGAACGCGCCCAGGAACTTGCTGCGCGTGTCGGCCGGCTGCACCTGCGGCACGGCCCGGCCGATGAGCTGGAAACCGTACTCGTGCTGGTACTCCGCCGCGCGCCGTTCGATCGGCAGCCGGTGCTGCTCGTCCTGCACCCAGCCCCAGATGATGTTGTTGAGCGGGCGCAGGGAATCGAGTTCGAACTGGGCCAGCGGGTCGCGTGGGCCGGCGGAGACGTTCTGGAAGCGCCGGGAGATCGCGTTCATGG
>NZ_JBFREX010000169.1:0-508 GCF_052114525.1 Pseudomonas sp. KB_15
CGCTGGTGGTGTCGACCACCACCTTGGTCGCCGCTGGCGTGGCCGAGGGGGCCGGCGCGGCCTTGTCATCGGAACCGCAGGCGGTGAGCACCGCAGCGGCAAGCAAGGCAATGCCGAGCGCGCGTGCGCCGGCAGGAAGACGAAGGAACATGGAACCCGACCCCGCAATGTGATTGGAATGGTTTGATCCGACTGGCTTATGGCGCCGGCTGGACAATCGCCATGGCAGCGTTGACGTTGCCCGTGGCGAACGGACTGCCTGGCACCGGTGTCAGCGCGCCGCTGCCTGCATCGATGGCGAAGCCGTACAGCGTGCCGTTGAGGGACGGCGTGTACAGGAAGCGCCCATTCGGCTCGATCCGCAGACGCTGGCCGCTGATGCTGGCGGGCGTGATGGCGAGCGGCAAGGGGCCAAACATGGGGTCGATCCGCATCGTCTGGATATTGTTGCTCCCTGAACCGAGTACATAGACAAATTGGCCCGACGGCGTGACAGCGACGTCGATGG
>NZ_JBFREX010000170.1:0-501 GCF_052114525.1 Pseudomonas sp. KB_15
GAATACCGGCGGCGTGATGATGAACGGTACGTCGAGCTTCTCAACTGGAACGGACGTATCGCCATCGTCGATCCATGCCTGCACCAGTACCGGCGTGTCCTCGACATTGTTGAGCCGCACGGAGACTTGGCGACTCTTTTCCGGGTAGATCACCCGGGTACCGGTAATGACAATCGCGGCTTGGGCCGGTATCGACACCAGTCCCACTGTGGCCGCAATCAGGAAGGAGAGCCATCGCCAGACATGCATCATTGATCTCCACGCGCTTGAGCGGCTGCCCCGCGAGCGGGCCAGCCAATCTGCCGCATGCCTTAGTTGTAAGCCATGGTAAAGTTCGCAGTGGTCGAAACCATGCCCGCAGACGTTGCACCGGTCGCGTAGTAGCGGCCGCCGTAGTGCAGCGTTGCGGTACCGACGGCGTCTGCGGCCGTCCGCGCGACCTGAATGGGCTTGCCGCTGTCGCCCAGACGCAGCACCGCGCCGTCGTGATCGAGCAACTGC
>NZ_JBFREX010000171.1:0-500 GCF_052114525.1 Pseudomonas sp. KB_15
ACAGCGAGTTCTGCGAGCGGATCGCGGCGGTGCGGTAGGTGCGCAGGTTCTCGTCGTAGCGGTGGGCCTCGTATTCCTCGTTGCCGAAGTACTTCACGGTCTCGAAGTTCAGCAGCGAGTCGATCGCCTTCTGGTTGGCGCGCGAGTCCAGCTCGTTCATCTTGCGCCGGAAGTGCGTGCGCCACTCGGTCACGACGATGGTGAACACGATGTAGCCGACCAGCGCGCAGGTGGTGATCGCCGCGAACCAGATGTCGTAGCGGACCACGAAGAAGCCGATCACCAGCGACATCTCCACCAGCGTGGGCAGGATGCTGTACAGCGAGTACGAGATCAGGGACTGGATGCCGCGCGTGCCGCGCTCGATGTCGCGGCTCATGCCGCCGGTCTGCCGGTCCAGGTGGAAGCGCAGCGACAGCGCGTGCAGATGGCGGAAGACCTGCAGCGCGATCTCGCGCACCGCGCTCTGCGTCACCTTCGAAAAGAGGATCTCCCGCAAC
>NZ_JBFREX010000172.1:0-499 GCF_052114525.1 Pseudomonas sp. KB_15
GGCCCGGACAGCTTCACCTACACGGCGACGAACGGGGCGGGTACCTCGGCGCCGGCCACGGTCACGGTCACGGTTTCGGCGCCGACGATCAACTATGCGCTGCCCTCGCCAACCGCCGCCACCACAGGCGTGCCGTACAGCCAGTCGCTGGCCATGGCGTCCGGCGGCGCCGCGCCGTACACCTATACGCTCGCCTCGGGCGCACTGCCGTCTGGGATCAGCCTCGCCTCCAACGGTACGCTGGCCGGCACGGCCACGAGCGCCGGCACCTACAACTTTACGGTCAGAGCGACCGACAGCAGCACGGGTGTCGGCCCGTTCTCCAAGACGAGCAGTCCGCTGACGTTGTCGGTCCTTCCGCCAACCCTCTCGATGAGTCCGAGCACCTTGCCGACTCCCGTGGTCGCCATCGCCTACAGCCAGACCATGTCGACAAGCGGCGGGACCGCGCCGTACAGCTATGCCGTGACGAGCGGTACGCTCCCGTCCGGGCTGGCGC
>NZ_JBFREX010000173.1:0-495 GCF_052114525.1 Pseudomonas sp. KB_15
GGCCATGGCCGAACGGGTCGGACAGGCGGGCCTGCCGGCCCCAGTCGAAGTCCTGCGGCCAGTCCTCGATCTCGGCGCCGGCGCCCAGCGCGCGCTCGATGGCCGCTTCGAGGTTTTCCACCACGAAGTCCAGGTGCACGGGGGTCCAGTGCCGCGCGTAGTCGCGCCGCGCATCGGCCCGCGCCGTGGCCACCGTGCCGGCCTCCTTGGCCAGCAGGTAGATCGGCGCGCAGGCGCCGTGCATTTCCGCCACGCTGTTGTCGAACAGCCGGCGGCCCAGCCGCAATCCCAGTCCTGCTTCGTAGAAGCCGATGCCGTGTTCGAGGTCATCGACGTCGATATTGATCAGCAACTCCATGCCAGCCTCCTGCTTCATGAGCGTTCTCGGGCGTGGCGGCGGCTAGTGTCGGTTCGTGCTTTCCGCTTCTGTCCGCTCCTGACGGCTCCTGACGCCTTCCTTGCCCGGGCCAGCATTGTGCGCCGGCACTCCTGACA
>NZ_JBFREX010000174.1:0-494 GCF_052114525.1 Pseudomonas sp. KB_15
ACACGGCCCTGACCCAGCGCGTGCTGGCCACGCCGCTCCAGACGCCTACGCCGAAGCAACCCGAAACCCTTACCGAAAGAGCAGCCTGATGCCCCAGATCGACGCCGCAGTCAGCGGCCATGTGTCCTCCATCGCCATCGAAGCCGGCGCCACCATCTCCGCCGGGGATGTCCTGATGATCATCGAGTCGATGAAGATGGAGATCCCGCTGGAGGCCGAGGCGGATGGCGTGGTCAAGGCCATCCTGGTCCAGCCCGGCGACGCCGTGACCGAGGGCCAGCCGGTGGTGGAGGTCGAGTAACGCGCCAAGGCTCCGGGGGCCTTACTCGATCGTCACCTTGCCATCCTTGACCAGCTTGGCGAACTTGGCGGTCTCGTCATCGATGCGCTTGGCGAACGCTGCCGAATCGCTGGGCATCGGCTCGGCGCCGGCGGCCAGCRTGCGCTGCTGGAAGTCCGGCGAATTGACGATTTCCACGATCTTCGCGCTGAGC
>NZ_JBFREX010000175.1:0-493 GCF_052114525.1 Pseudomonas sp. KB_15
CTATTGCTACTGGGTGCACGAGTGGAAGCGCTTCTTCGACTTCTGCGCCGAACTGAGCCGCGATCTCAAGGTGCCGATCATGCCGTGGCAGGTGCCGGCCAGCCATGCGCCGCTGGTCACGGACCCGGTCAACGACAACTTCGACACGCAGAACTGGGGCACGGGCGGCACGTACATCCTCGGCGATCCGGCCATCGGCAGCGATTACCACAACATCAATCCGAAGATCATCGCCCTGCAGTTCCCGGATGCCTTCCACTGGGCGATGGGCACGAGCGCCGAGGACATGTTCGAGCGCTCGATACCGTTCGACGTCAGCGCCCCGGCCTATGGCGACTTCCCGTATCGCGGCATCTTCACGCTGCTGCTGGGCGGCGGCGCCACCACGGGCATCATCTCGACGGTGGGCGATGACACCTCCTTCGTGCGCGACAAGCTCAACGCGTACATGGACCACCCGATCCCGTTCGGCAACGACGCCGCGTCGCTGGGC
>NZ_JBFREX010000176.1:0-491 GCF_052114525.1 Pseudomonas sp. KB_15
TGTGGCCGCTGCTGTCCACGGCGATCGAGCCATAGGTGCCGGTATTGGACCCGGCAATACTCCAAGTGGCGGTGGCGTCGTGATCGATGTCGGTCGAGCTGAACTGGCCGCTGACGCTGAGCTGGGTGTCTTCCTGCACCGCGCCGGCCTCGTTGCCGGTCGCGAAGCTGAGCACCGGTGCATCGTTGCTGCCGGTGACGGTGATGGTCACCAGTTGGGTGTCGACGCCCCCCAGGCCATCGCTGACTTGCACGCTGAACATTTCATCGTGACTCTCGCCCGCCTTCAGCGCCTGCACCGCACTGGCGACACCATCGGTGCCGTTGGCCAGGGTGTACGYCCATTGGCCGCTGCTGTCCACCGCGATCGAGCCRTAGGTGCCGGTATTGGACCCGGCAATACTCCAAGTGGCGGTGGCGTCGTGATCGATGTCGGTCGAGCTGAACTGGCCGCTGACGCTGAGCTGGGTGTCTTCCTGCACCGCGCCGGCC
>NZ_JBFREX010000177.1:0-491 GCF_052114525.1 Pseudomonas sp. KB_15
GGTTGAAGGCCAGGCAGTTATGCCGCTCCAGATCCTCGAGCGTGTGCGGCACCCCATGCTTGGCGAAGTAGGCCGGCGTGCCGCAGACCACGCGCTTGTTCGTCGCGAGCTTGATCGCAACGAAATTCGGGTCGATGGCGCCGCCGATGCGGATGCCGACGTCGTAGCCCTCGCGCACGAGATCCACCACGCGGTCCGTCAGGTTGAACGAGATCTGCACTTCGGGATTGGCACGCAGAAACGCCGGCGCGTGCGGCGCCACATGCTTGCGGCCGAACGCGGCCGGGGCGGACACGATCAGGTGGCCGGTGGCCTTGTGCTTGCCTTCGGCAATCAGCATCTCGGCGCGGTCCAGGTCGGACAGCGCCTTCTTGCACTGCTCCATGAACGCCGCGCCCTGCTCCGTCACGACGATGCGGCGTGTGGAGCGGTGCAGCAGCTTCACGCCGATGCGCGCCTCGAGCGCGTTGATGCGGCGGCCGATCATCACC
>NZ_JBFREX010000178.1:0-491 GCF_052114525.1 Pseudomonas sp. KB_15
GCCGGGTCAAATACCGGCACCTTTGGCTCGATCGCCGTGGACAGCAACGGCCAATGGACGTACACCCTGGCCAACGGCACCGATGGCGTTGCCAGTGCGGTGCAGTCGCTGAAGGCGGGCGAGAGTCACAACGAAGTGTTCAGCGTGCAGGTCAGCGACGGCCTCGGTGGCGTCGACACCCAGCTGGTGACCGTCACCATTACCGGCACCAATGACGCGCCCGTGCTCGATTTCGCGACTGGCAACGATGCCGGCGCGGTGCAGGAAGACATCCAACTCAGCGTCAGCGGCCAATTCAGCTCGGCTGACATCGATCACGATGCCACCGCCACTTGGAGTATTGCCGGGTCAAATACCGGCACCTTTGGCTCGATCGCCGTGGACAGCAACGGCCAATGGACCTACACCCTGGCCAACGGCACCGATGGCGTTGTCAGTGCGGTGCAGGCGCTGAAGGCGGGCGAGAGTCACAACGAAGTGTTCAGCGTGCA
>NZ_JBFREX010000179.1:0-490 GCF_052114525.1 Pseudomonas sp. KB_15
GCTCAAGGAAACCGACCTGCCGGTGGACAAGATCGCCCGCCGCTGCGGCATGGGCAACGGCGACCGCCTGGCCACGATCTTCCGAAAACGCTTCGAGCTGTCCCCCACCGCGTACCGCAATCTCGACAAGACCGCGCTGCCAGACGCAGCCGAGCCACAGGAGGAGGCAAGAGTCATGCCCCAAGCTCTGCTGGATGTTGCAAAGCTGGACTGGATCTCGCGCGAGCTTTCTGAGTCGTACAGTGCCGCCGCGCCGTTTCCGCATGTCTGTATCGATAACTTCCTGGACGACGGCATCTACCGCGAGGCCAGCGCCGCCTTCCCCAGCGCCGACGAGAAGGTGTGGTTCACCTTCCGCTCCGCCGCCGAGAACCTGAAGCTCCAGATCCAGGACTTCTACGCGATTCCGCCCGCGCTGCGGTCCCTGATCGTCGAGTTCAACAGTCCCGGCTTCATCCGCTTCCTGGAGCAGCTTTCGGGCATCCAGGGG
>NZ_JBFREX010000180.1:0-489 GCF_052114525.1 Pseudomonas sp. KB_15
GGACACGCCAGTCACGCAGACCAGCCGGTTCAGCGGAATCTCGACGCTGACATCGCGCAGGTTGTGCTCGGTGGCGCCTTCCAGCCGGAGGCGCGGCGTGTCCGCATCGACCTTGCGCGCCTGCCAGTGCGACGCATCCGTCACAAGGCGCCGCCCGCCGAGGTAGTCCCCGGTCAGCGTGCGTTCATGGCGGATGGCCGCCGGCGTGCCGTCGAAGACGATGTCACCGCCGCGCTCGCCAGGGCCGGGGCCCATGTCGATCAGCCGGTCGGCGGCCAGCATGACCGAGGGGTCGTGCTCCACCACCACCAACGTGTTGCCGGCGTCGCGCAGCCGATGCATCGCCTCGACGATCCGGTTCAGGTCGCGCGGATGCAGGCCGATGCTCGGCTCATCGAGCACGAACAGCGTGTTGACCAGCGAGGTGCCCAGCGCCGTGGTCAGGTTGATCCGCTGGACCTCCCCGCCAGACAGCGTGCGGCTCTGGCG
>NZ_JBFREX010000181.1:0-489 GCF_052114525.1 Pseudomonas sp. KB_15
CAATGACGGCCTGCTGCGCGTAGTCCGGACCGATCCAATGCCGCCTCCCCTCATCTACTCGGCCGTGTATCGGCAATCCGGTTTCTCGCGGGCCCTGGATGTCATCTCAGAAACGGCTGGCAATGTATGCAATTTCAAGCGGGGACCCTATGACCTTGCGGAAAGGCGGGTACGCATGATGCGGTAAGACAGCGCACGCGAATCGCTCTTATCGGGACGCGATCCACACGCCGTACGCCACAGCAATCCACGCCGCCTCGCGGCTCACGTGTGACAGACTGGTGCTTTCCAACGTCGCCTTGCGAAGACCCCCGTGAACCTCCGAAGCTTCCAACCAGGCGATGAACCAGCGTTGTTCCGCGTGTTCTTCACCGCCATCCACGAAATCGCCGCCAGGGACTATTCCCCCGAGCAAATCGCAGCCTGGGCGCCAGCCGACTTTGACATGGCCCTATGGGCACCGCGGGTCCAAAAGCTCCGGCCCTTCGT
>NZ_JBFREX010000182.1:0-488 GCF_052114525.1 Pseudomonas sp. KB_15
GCTCTGTTCCTCGCCCTGCGGCGGCTGGCCACGGCGCGGCGGGGTCGGCCCACCCGGTGCGCCCGGCATCGGCACGCCGAAGAAGCGACGGAAGAACTCGGCCATCTCGTCGTCTTCGGGCGAATTGCCACCACGCGAGCGGATGCGCTCGGTGGTCCGGATGTTGACGACGGCCGGGCTGGCCTTCTCCACCAGGTCGGTGAAATCGGGCAGGTTGTAGTTCGAGGCAGCCGCCTGGGCATGCCCCACCTGGGCAACAGCCGGACCCAGCACGAGCATGGCAGCCATGACCATGGTTCGCACCAGGGCTGGGGATTTGGAAATCATCGACAACTCCCGGGAGATCAGCGAGAAACGGATGCCTTGCCGGACGTCGGAGCCGATCGACCCCGCAAGGCGGAACTTCAAGCGCTACTGGCCTGCACCAAGCGGCCGGCCCGGGGTTCGCTGCCCCGGCGCCAGCGCGCTCATGCGCTCAGTGTACCGTC
>NZ_JBFREX010000183.1:0-487 GCF_052114525.1 Pseudomonas sp. KB_15
ATCTGCAGGCTGACGTCCGGATACTCATGCCGGAATTGGGTCAGGTGCGGCATCAGCTGGCGTGCGATATCGCCCGGCAGCTCCACACGCAGCTTGCCGCTCGCCTTGCCCGCGCTGGACCCGATCACGGATTTCACGTCGGTGATGGCGAGGAGTATCTTGAGGCAGTGTTCGTAGAAGGTCATGCCGGCCGGGGTGGGTCGAACCTGGCGCGTCGTCCGGTGCAGCAGCTTCACTTGCAGATGGACTTCGAGCTGCTGGATCAGCAAGCTCGCCGAGGCCTTCGGTATGCCGAGAAGACTCGACGCACGCGTGAAATTCTCGCACTCGACGATCCGCGCAAATACCTCCATCGCTTGCAGCATGCGTTCCATGGCCGGTTTCCCCTGTGCATCAGCTCGATTGGTGATGCCGTCGAGTGTAGGGACGGCAGCACGCCCGCAATAGTCGCGATTGGCGCATGGTGGGCGACACGTTCGTATAACCG
>NZ_JBFREX010000184.1:0-483 GCF_052114525.1 Pseudomonas sp. KB_15
GCTCATGTCCCCGCGCACCACGTTCCATAGCTGCGGCAGTTCGTCGATGCTGGTGCGGCGGATAAAGCGGCCCAGCCGGGTAATGCGCACGTCGTCTCGCAGCTTGAAATCGCGCTCCCACTCGGCACGCGCCACGGGGTCCGAGGCCAGCAGCTCCTTCAGCACCACGTCGGCGTTCATCACCATCGAACGGAACTTCAGGCACTTGAACTTGCGGCCGTTGGCGCCGATGCGCGTATGGCCGAACAGGCAGGGGCCGCCATCCTTCATCACGATCAGCGCCACCGTCAGCATCAGCGGCGAGAGCAGCAGCAACAGGGTGAGCGCGGCCGCCGTGTCGAAGGCGCGCTTGACGCCCAGCCCCAGCGCGGGCGGCAGCCGCATCGACATGTCCGCCGGGCCATCGAGCGCAGGCGGCACAAAGGTCGCCATGGCGCCGGGCAACTCGCCCGTCCTCCCGGCACTGCCCGCGCCGCCGGGCAC
>NZ_JBFREX010000185.1:0-482 GCF_052114525.1 Pseudomonas sp. KB_15
CCACGGATCAGCGAGCGCCGTTGAAACATTCCGAGCCTGGCGGATGAGGGCCATCCGTTGCAACGCTCCTCGGAGTGGCGGTATTGTAGCGTGCCTGTCCGCGCCTGCGGCGCGAGAAACGGACTTTTTTCCCGTCTATTCCTCTTCCAGCCTCCCTGCCATCCTGCCCGCCCACATGCTTTCCACGCCACCCCGCACGCTGACCATCGCCGGTTCCGACTCCGGCGGCGGTGCCGGCATCCAGGCCGACCTGAAGACTTTCAGCGCACTCGGCTGCTTCGGCATGAGCGCGATTACCGCCATCACGGCGCAGAACACGCTCGGCGTGACCGGCGTGCACGCCATTCCGGCCGACATGGTGGCCGCCCAGATCGATGCCGTCGCCACGGACATCGGCGTGGACGCGGCCAAGACCGGCATGCTCGGCACGGCCGCCATCGTCGAGGCCGTGGCCGATGCGGTGGACCGCCACGGTATCCGCC
>NZ_JBFREX010000186.1:0-481 GCF_052114525.1 Pseudomonas sp. KB_15
GGCGTCGATGTCGTCGGCGAAGCCCATGTCGAGCATACGGTCGGCTTCGTCGAACACCAGCATGTCCAGCTGGGACAGGTCGATACGGCCGGCTTCAACGTGGTCCAGCAGGCGGCCCGGGGTCGCGACCAGGATGTCAGGCATCTTGGACAGCGCGGCGAGCTGCTTCGGGTARGGCATGCCGCCCAGGATGCTGGCGCAGACGATGCGGCGCAGRTGGCGGCCGTACTTGGCGGCAGCCTCGGTMACYTGCAGGGCCAGTTCRCGSGTYGGSGTSAGCACCAGCAGCGMSGGYTGSGCCGGCGACGGACGGGGGCGCTTGCCCTTCATGCGCTTGACSGGWTCGTCSSWRCGCGGRCGATTCGGSGMMGCCTTCTCGCTGATGCGCTGGATGGCGGGCAGCATGAACGCGGCGGTCTTGCCCGAGCCGGTCTGGCTCGAGACCAGCAGGTCACGGCCGGCCAGGAACTGGGGAATGGCC
>NZ_JBFREX010000187.1:0-478 GCF_052114525.1 Pseudomonas sp. KB_15
ATTGTAGTGGTCCACGCAATATGAGGCTTCGTTCTATTTCTTACAACCCAAAGTCAGCGGAGTCTTTCACGTATGAGCTCTCCCGTTGTTTTCATCGATGGCGACCAGGGCACCACCGGCTTGCTCATCCACGAACGGCTCCGTAACCGGACCGACATCAGGCTGATTACGCTTGCTGCTGCGGAGCGCAAGGATTTGCGGCGTCGCGCAGAAGCCATCAACGCCTGCGACATCGCCCTCCTCTGTTTGCCGGATGCCGCTGCGCGCGAGGCAGTGGCCACCATCGTCAATCCTGCGGTTCGCGTGATCGACGCAAGCTCCGCCCACCGTACACAGCCGGACTGGACTTACGGATTTCCGGAGATGGCGCCGGGGCAGGCCGAGCGCATTGCCAACGCACGTCGGGTCACCAACCCTGGGTGCTATCCGACCGGTGCGATTGGCCTGCTGCGTCCGTTGGTGCAAGCGGGGCTGATAC
>NZ_JBFREX010000188.1:0-478 GCF_052114525.1 Pseudomonas sp. KB_15
GTCCCATGCCTGGGGCATGGTGGCGGGCGCAGACCGGGTCCAACAATCTTGGTGTTGTCTTGGCGGCCGTCTGTGTGCGGCCATGAGTGCATCTGAAACCTGCGAATCCTGCTGAAAGTTCGCTATTCGAACTCCAATTCGCAGACTGAACAAAGGTTACACCCGGCGCGGAAACAGGGTCAAGGCGGCCGGTCCCGTGGCGGGCGATAATCGCACCCGCCCGCGAGGGGTGGCCGCCATCCCTTCAGGGTAGACGCAGCACGGCCTGACTGCCGCTCACACCGGGGCGTACCTCCAGCCGCACATCGATGCGCTCRCGCARCTCGGYCACGTGSGAAATGATGCCSACCAGCCGGCCCGCCTGCTGGAGGTCCAGCAGCGTGCGGATCGCAAAATCGAGGCTTTCCGGGTCCAGCGTGCCGAAACCTTCGTCCACGAACAGCGTGTCGAGCTGGATGCCGCCGGCGCGCGACTGCAC
>NZ_JBFREX010000189.1:0-476 GCF_052114525.1 Pseudomonas sp. KB_15
TTGTCGGCGTTCTGCTTCACGGTGGCGGAAAGCTGTTCGATGCTGGCCACGGTGCGCTCCAGGCTGCCCGCCTGCGAGGCCGTGCGCGACGACAGGTCCGCGTTGCCGCTGGCGATCTGGCTCGTGCTGCCGGCGATGGCCGCCACGCTGCCGCGCACCTTGTCCACGATGCCGGTCAGCCCCTGCCCCACGCCGTCGATGGCGCGCATCAGCTCGCCGATCTCGTCATTGCGCGGGCTGTCCAGCCGGGCAGTCAGGTCGCCCTCGGCCAGCCGGGAGGCCGCGCCGGCCGCGTGCGTCAGCGGCTGACTGACCATGCGACGCAGCAGCCACCAGAACGCGGCGGACACCGCCAGCGCCACCAGCAGGCCGGCGGCCAGGAAGCGGTTGCGGCTCGCCACCAGTTCGCCACGCAGCGAATCCATCGGCACCGTGCCGGCGATCACCCACTGCCACTCGGGGTAGGTGGCGAACGC
>NZ_JBFREX010000190.1:0-475 GCF_052114525.1 Pseudomonas sp. KB_15
GCCATCATCAGCGTGGGCACGGCGACCATCGCCGCCTTCGTCGGGGCCGGCGGCTACGGCGAGCGGATCGCCACCGGTCTGGCGCTCAACGATTCCACGCTGCTGCTGGCCGGCGCCGTGCCGGCGGCGGTGCTGGCCCTCGTCATGCAGGGCGGCTTCGGGCTGSTGGAAGCCTACTGGGCCTGGCGTCGCCGCGCCTGAATCGTCGGGCTTCGTCGGCTATCGGCCGGCTTTCGCCAGTGTGCCCAGTGTCTTCACCGCAGCCTCGGCCGTCTCGTTCCAGGCGTGCCCGTAGTTGATCCGGATGCAATGGCGAAAGCCCTGCCGCGCCGAGAACACCGGCCCCGGCGCAATGCCGATACCCGCCGCCCGGGCCGCCTGATGCAGCGCCAGCGCGTCGAAGCCTTCGCCCAACTCCACCCACAGGAAATAACCGCCGTCAGGCCGCGATACGCGTACATCGTCGGGGAAATAC
>NZ_JBFREX010000191.1:0-475 GCF_052114525.1 Pseudomonas sp. KB_15
GTCGCGCTTAGTTCTTGACAGCCAGCCGCACCGAGCCGTCGTCGGCCGTGCGGGCGGAGGAGCCCGGGCGCACGCGGGCGCCGGTCACGAAGTAGGCGTGCAGGTCGTGCGCAAAGCGGTTCAGCTTGTTGATGACGCCCTTGTTGCCACGGCTCAGTGCGTTGTAGCCGAGCACCGCCGGGATCGCCACGGCCAGGCCGAAGGCGGTCATGATCAGGGCTTCGCCCACGGGGCCGGCCACCTTGTCGATGGTCGGCACGCCCGAGGCGCCAATGCCGATCAGCGCGTGGTAGATGCCCCACACCGTGCCGAACAGGCCGACGAACGGCGCGGTGGAGCCCACCGAGGCCAGCACCGCCAGGCCCGACTGCATGCGCGACACCGCCTCGTCGATCGAGCTCTTCAGCGAGCGGGTCAGCCAGTCGGAGATGTCGAGCTGGTCGTGCAGTTGCGGCTGGCTGGCGCGGTGGTGCTG
>NZ_JBFREX010000192.1:0-472 GCF_052114525.1 Pseudomonas sp. KB_15
CCCCACTGGGAGGCGCCGGGGCTCAACGCCGCCTGGCTGCTTTCCGATGTGTTCGCCGACCATTCCGTGCCGATCAAGGCCGGCGCGGGCTGGCTGCCGGGCGACTGGCTCAACGAGGAAGGGCTGCACCAGGCCATGCGCAGCGCCGCGCGCGTGCCGGCCGCGCAGGTCTCGGGCTACGGCCATCCCTATGGCTTCGCGCCGCTGCGCGAGCACATCGCCGCGCATATGAGCCAGTACGGCATGCCGGTGCAGGCGCAGCAGGTGGTGCTGACCCAGGGCGCCACGCAGGCGCTGGACCTCGTGGTGCGCACGCTGCTGCGCCCTGGGGACACGGTCCTCGTGGAAGCGCCCTGCTATTGCAATCTATTGCAGATCCTGCGGCTGGCCGGGTTGCGCGTAGTGGGCGTGCCGCGCACGGCGGCCGGGCTCGATACCGACGCGCTCGAAGACGCCATCCGCCAGCACACCC
>NZ_JBFREX010000193.1:0-470 GCF_052114525.1 Pseudomonas sp. KB_15
GTTGAACGCCGTGGCCAGCTTGACCTCGCCACCGGCTACCTGCTCAAGCAGGGCGTCCTGGCCGCCAGCCAGCTTCAGCGCATGCGCAGCCACCACGGTGGCGAAGTACGGCTCCACCACCAGGCCGCGGCCCAGTTCCTGCTGCACCACCATCATGTCGACGGCCGTGCCCGAGAAGCCGCCCTGCGCTTCCGGCACCGGCAGCGCGGTCAGGCCCAGTTCGACCAGCGCGCCCCAGGTGCCCTCGCCGTAACCAGCCTCGGCCTTGATGTTTTTCTTGCGCGACTCGAAGTCGTAGCTCTTGTCGATGAAGCGGCGGACGGCGTCGGCCAGTTGCTTCTGTTCGTCGCTGAGATTGAAGTTCATGTTGCGTGTCTCCTCACAGCCCCAGAATCATCTGGCTGATGATGTTCTTCTGAATTTCGTTGGACCCGCCGTAGATGGAGGTCTTGCGATAGTTGAAGTAGTAC
>NZ_JBFREX010000194.1:0-469 GCF_052114525.1 Pseudomonas sp. KB_15
GCAACAATCGAATCGACTGTTGCAGCTGCGGGGTCAATGCCAGATGTTGCGAGAGACGAAGCTGAAGCGACGGTTTCATGCGACCTATTCTATGCGCATCCTTCCGACTATGGAACGGAAATTGCTATCGCCTATCGCTCTGACTTCCTGATCGACCCCGGCTGTCGCCGTGGAGGCCGGGAGAAGCGCGGCCGCACGCGGCGGCCGATGGGTCACATGCGGAAATTTTCGCCCAGGTACACGCGTCGCACGGACTCGTTGGCGATGATTTCCTCAGGCTGGCCGGCGGCCAGCACCGTGCCTTCGCTGATGATGTAGGCGTGGTCGCAGATGCCGAGCGTCTCGCGCACGTTGTGGTCGGTGATCAGCACGCCGATGTTGCGCGCCTTCAGGAAGCTCACGATGCGCTGGATTTCGCCCACGGCGATGGGGTCCACGCCGGCGAACGGCTCGTCCAGCAGGATGAAGC
>NZ_JBFREX010000195.1:0-469 GCF_052114525.1 Pseudomonas sp. KB_15
GTCTTGTTCACGTGCTGGCCGCCCGCGCCGGACGCGCGGAAGGTATCGACGCGCAGGTCGGACGGGTTGATCGTCTTGTTCACGTGCTGGCCGCCCGCGCCGGACGCGCGGAAGGTATCGACGCGCAGGTCGGACGGGTTGATCTCCACCTCGCCCACCTCGTCCGCCTCCGGCATTACCGCCACGGTGCAGGCCGAGGTGTGGATGCGGCCCTGCGCCTCGGTGGCCGGCACGCGTTGCACGCGGTGCCCGCCCGACTCGAACTTCAGCTTCGAGAACGCCGCGTCGCCGGCAATCCGCACGATCACTTCCTTGTAGCCGCCCAGGTCCGACTCGGACTCGCTCATCACCTCCACCTGCCAGCGCTGCCGTTCCGCATAGCGCGTGTACATGCGGAGCAGGTCGGCGGCGAACAGCGCGCTTTCCTCGCCGCCGGCGCCGGCGCGGATTTCCAGCAGCAGGTTGCGGT
>NZ_JBFREX010000196.1:0-466 GCF_052114525.1 Pseudomonas sp. KB_15
GTTTTCCTGCGCCGTGGCGTGGTCGCCGCGTTCGAGGAACTTGCCGGTGTTGCCCGAGAGCGTGCGCAGCGCCGCGAGCGGCTGGTTCAGTTCATGGGCGATGCCGGCCGACATCTGGCCCACCGCCGCGAGCTTGCCGGCCTGCATCAACCCGTCCTGCGCCTGGCGCAGGAAGGTCTCGGTGCGGGTGCGTTCGGCCACTTCGGCATGCAGTTGCTGGTTCGCGGCGAAGAGGTCGGCGGTGCGTTCGGCCACCTTGCGTTCGAGTTCGCTGTTGGCCGCCTCCAGCGCCGTGCGCGCCGCCAGCCGCTCGCTGACGATGCGCCGCCGCACGTTCCAGGCCGCCCCGAGCAGCAGCACGAACGCCGCCAGCACGCCGGCCAGCGCCGCGCTGTTGAGCGCGGCCACGCGGGCCTGCGAGGTATTGGTCAGCAGGGTCAGGTTCCAGTCGGTGCCGGGCAGGGCC
>NZ_JBFREX010000197.1:0-464 GCF_052114525.1 Pseudomonas sp. KB_15
GGCCAGTCGTACGCCAACGACATCCTGCCGCGTGCCAAGGGTACTGCCGCCCGCCTCAAGGAAGAGGCCGAGGGCTACCGCTCCCGCGTGGTGGCGCAGGCCGAGGGTGATGCGGCCCGTTTCCGCTCGGTGCAGACGGAATACGCGAAGGCGCCGCAGGTGACGCGTGATCGCATCTATCTGGAAACCATGCAGCAGATCTACGCCAACACGAACAAGATCCTCATCGACGCCAAGGGCGGCAACAACCTGCTGTACCTGCCGCTGGACAAGCTGATGTCGCAGGTGCAAGGCACCGCCGCCACGCCCGCGCCGACGCCGGGCACGAGCGCACCGCCCGTGCCCGAGGCAGGCACCGACATCCGGTCGCGCGAAGGCATGCGCAACCGCGACCGCGATTCGCGCTGAGGAGACCCGTCATGAACCGACTGATTTCCTTCGCGATTGGACTTTTCATCCTGCTG
>NZ_JBFREX010000198.1:0-464 GCF_052114525.1 Pseudomonas sp. KB_15
CAGCAACCGGGTCCGGACTGGCTTCGGGCTGCGAAGCTCCCTGCGTCATCTCCATGCGACTCCCCTCAATTTCGGTCTAGGTAGGACAGGACTCGACTGCGTACTCGACTGAGATAGTAGCCGGCGTGGCTACGAAACACACATGAAGATTTTAGGAAGCGATGGCCACCGTTGCTTGCCGAATTGCCCGGCGCGCGGCACTTTGCACGGCGGCGTCACCCATGAAAAAACCGACTGGCTTCTAGCGATTTAAATCATGGTGAGAATATTCAGCGCTCGCTACACTGGCCCCGACAACGCCCCCACAGGCTACAGAAGCCAACAAGCAAGGAGACGAGATGTACCGTGATCGCATTCGCCTGGCCGCCCTGCAGGACCGGATCATGTCGGCCGATGCGGCCGCCGCGCTGATCCAGGACGGCATGACGGTCGGCATGAGCGGCTTCACCCGCGCCGGCGACTGC
>NZ_JBFREX010000199.1:0-463 GCF_052114525.1 Pseudomonas sp. KB_15
GGCGGGGGCACACCCGCGCTGGAACTCATCGATGTGCGCAAGAWGTTCGGCCAGACCGAGATCATCCGTGGCGTGACGCTGGCCATCGGCAAGGGAGAGCGCCACGCGATGATCGGGCCGAACGGSGCSGGCAAGTCCACCACGTTCAACCTGATCTCGGGGCGGTTTGCGCCTAGCTCGGGCACGGTCAGGCTGAACGGCCAGCCCATCAGCGGGCTGCGGCCGTTCGAGATCAACCGGATGGGGCTCTCGCGCAGCTTCCAGATCACCAATATCTTCCACCGGCTGTCCGTGTTCGAGAACCTGCGCTGCGCGGTGCTGTGGTCGCTCGGCTACAAGTATTCGTTCTGGCACCGGCTCTCCGAACTGCGCGACGCCCGCGAGCGGGCAGACGAGGTGCTGGAGCTGATCGGCATGCAGCATCGGCGCAATTCGCAGGCCGGGCTGCTGACCTATGCCGAGC
>NZ_JBFREX010000200.1:0-463 GCF_052114525.1 Pseudomonas sp. KB_15
CACCACCGAGATATAGGCCACGATCAGCGCCAGATAGAGCGCCAGGTACATCGCCAGCGTGCTCACCACCGAGAYRTAGGCCRCGATCAGCGCCAGRTAGAGCGCCAGGTACATCGCCAGCGTGCTGGCGATCATCGCGGCGGGCACCTTGGAGGCGGCCTGCGCCGTGGTCAGCACGCCGTAGACCAGATACGGCTGGCGGCCGATCTCGGTCACGTACCAGCCGGCGACGAGCGCCACCCAGCCGGAGAAGGTCATGGCCACCAGCGCGCGGGCCATCCACGGCGCGGGCTCGCCGCGCCGGCGGAACTGCCACGCGCCGATCCACGACACGGCCAGCATCAGCAGGCCCACGCCGACCATGATGCGGAAGGCGAAGAACAGCGGGGCCACGGGGGGATGGCGGTCCGGGAAGGCGTCGATGCCCTTGATTTCGCCCTCGAGGTCATGGGCGAGGTAGAGC
>NZ_JBFREX010000201.1:0-462 GCF_052114525.1 Pseudomonas sp. KB_15
GTGCCGGCCGTGCTCGGCACGCTCCAGCGCTGGACCTATGACCTGCTGGCGCTCTGCGTCGGCACCGGCGCGGTCCGCTATTTCCCGAAGGAGCAGGCGGCGCTGGCGCGTTGTGCCGGCGCCACCGATGCCCACCGCCTCCAGGCGTTCAGCGCCCGGCTGGTCGGCCATCGGCGCAACGAGAACCATCCGTTGGCGGCGCGCCTCGTCATGGAGTCCGTTTTCCTCGATTACCGGCATTTGTTCCAGGGAAGTGCCGCCGGGCGATAGGAATCGGGCGCCGCCCGTGGTAAAAGCTAACGCAGTCAAGCTGTCGATTTGTCAAACGCGCCAAATAGCGCCGCACCAAGCGGACAGGGCGCAACGCCAAACAGGGGTCAAACAATGAATGCACCAGTCACCGGCGCGCCCGTGCGTCCGGCCGCACCCGGAGCACCCGGAGCACCCGCCACCGTGCCGGGC
>NZ_JBFREX010000202.1:0-460 GCF_052114525.1 Pseudomonas sp. KB_15
GGCCTACACTGGGAGACGTAATCGCCACCGCACATGTTCCCAACCCGCCCCAACCGGCCATCCGCATGCAACACCTGAGTCCCGCCGACGCCCGCGCCCTGCTCGACAACGCCCCCGATGCGCTGTTCATCGACTGCCGCAGCGAGATGGAATACCTGTTCGTCGGCCATCCGCAGGGCGCCCACAACGTGCCCTGGAACGACGGGCCGGACTGGGAGGTGAACCCGCATTTCGTCCAGGCGGTGAAGAAACTGGCCGGCCATGCCTCGGCCCGCCCGGTGCTGCTGATCTGCCGCAGCGGCAACCGCTCCACGGCGGCGGCGCGTGCGCTGGAAGGCGCCGGCTTCACCACGGTGTACAACGTCCTGCACGGCTTCGAGGGCGACCTGGACCCGCAGCGGCATCGCAATACCCTGAATGGCTGGCGCCACGACGGGCTGCCGTGGGAACAGTACTGACA
>NZ_JBFREX010000203.1:0-458 GCF_052114525.1 Pseudomonas sp. KB_15
TGATATGGTCGTCGAAGGAGCTGGAGGTGAAATCGGCCAGATCGTCGCCACCGAGCGTCACGCGCAGCAGTTGCGGGGACAGCAGTTGGGTGCGCAGCACCTGGAGCAGGCGCATCTTGAGCGGATGGCGCACGCGCTGGACCGTCAGGTCACGGGAAATCGTCATGGAATACCTTGTATTAGGGTTCAGGGCTGGCCGGCTTCGATCTCGTCGGCGGCGCGGGCCAGGATGGCGGCGATGCGGCGCTGTTCGTCGGCGGAGGCCTCGCTGCGCTGGGTCAGCGCGCGCTTGATGCGCAGGCGCGCCTCGACGAACTCGGGCAGCCAGCCGCCCTGCTCCGGCTCGCGCTGGGGCTCGCCGCTCATGGCGCGGCGCATGAAGTCCATCTTGCGCGCCACGTGGCGCAGCCGGGCGACCATGTGCTCGAGCCGCTCGCGGTTCTCGGCCAGATAGGCGC
>NZ_JBFREX010000204.1:0-456 GCF_052114525.1 Pseudomonas sp. KB_15
GCGCGCGCCGCCGGCTTCGAGGTCGTGGTGATCGAGGACGCCTGCCGCGCCATCGACCTGAACGGCTCGCTGGAACAGGCCTGGGCGGACATGACCGCCGCCGGCGTGGTCCGGGCGACGTCGGCCCAGGTCCTGGAAGGCCATCCCGCCGCCCCACGCTGAACACACTGAATAACTCGCAAGAGACACCAAGATACCGAGGAGCAAGACATGAACGAGGCAGTCATCGTATCCACGGCCCGCACCGGGCTGGCCAAGAGCTGGAAGGGCGCATTCAACATGACCCACGGCGCGACCCTGGGCGGTCACGCGGTCCAGCACGCCATCGCGCGCGCCAAGATCGAGGCGGGTGAAGTGGAAGACGTGCTGATGGGCTGTGCCAACCCGGAAGGCGCCACCGGTGCCAACATCGCGCGCCAGATCGCCCTGCGCGCCGGCTGCCCGGTGACCGTGCCC
>NZ_JBFREX010000205.1:0-455 GCF_052114525.1 Pseudomonas sp. KB_15
GAGCCGGCCTACCAGCTCGCCCAGCAGGAGAAGCCCGCGCTGATCGCCACGCTCAAGGATCTGGTGTCGATCGAGTCCGGCAGCAAGGATATCGAGGGTCTGGACCGCATCGCCGCGCTGATCCGGGACCGGCTGGCCGCGCTCGGCGGCGACGCCAAGCTGGTCGAGCCCACCGAGGTCTACCGGATGGAAGACACGCCGGAGAAGGTCGGCAAGATGGTCGTGGCCCAGTTCAAGGGCACCGGGCGCCGCAACATCATGCTGATCGCCCACATGGACACCGTGTACCTGCGCGGCATGCTCGCGCAGCAGCCGTTCCGCGTGGACGGCGACCGCGCCTACGGGCTGGGCATTGCCGACGACAAGAATGGCGTGGCCGTGATCCTCCACACGGTGGCCATCCTGCAAAAGATGAAGTTCAAGGACTACGGCACGCTGACGGTGCTGATCAACGG
>NZ_JBFREX010000206.1:0-454 GCF_052114525.1 Pseudomonas sp. KB_15
GAGCAACACGCCGCTCGCTGCCAGCGCCGCGGTGACGGCGGCAGCCTTGACTGCAAATCTTTTCATGGCGCGCATTCTACCGTGCTGCAGGTAGCGGCAACGCCACTCCGGTATCTGAATGATCGGTGGGTGGCACCTTATCCACACGGACGGTCGGTCGTTCGTGTGGATGATGAGGCACTTGTTGCGCGAATTCGCAGAGGGCCTGCCACGTCTCGGGCCGTTCGACGATGGTGAAGTGGTCCACGCCGGGAATGGTCTGGAGCGAAACCGGCCCCGGCCAGGCCGCCATCAGCCGTTCCGAGCACTCGTGCGGGACCACGTCGTCCGTCTCGGCCAGCAGCACCTTGGTGCTCTGCACGACCTTCTTGCAGTGCGAAATCGAGTCGAAATGGTGACGCATGAGCTGGCGCAGCGGCACCAGCGGAAAGCGCTTGCGGACGATTTCCAGCAG
>NZ_JBFREX010000207.1:0-453 GCF_052114525.1 Pseudomonas sp. KB_15
GAGGCCTACCGCAGCGAAGCCGAGTTCGACGCCGCCGCCCGCGACGCCACGGCCGTGGCCGCCGACCATGCGCTCGATCACGCCCTGCTGGACCGCGCGGCGCTGCAGCAGGCCGAGCCGGCCCTGCGCGACGTGCTGGCCGGCGCCATCCACTGGCGCGACCCATGGACCGTGAGCGATCCCGGCGAACTGGTCGCCCGCTATGCCGCGCTGTTCGAGCGGCAGGGCGGCACCTTCTGCCATGGCGACGCCGCCACGCTGCGCGCCAGCGGTTCGGGCTGGCAGGTGTCTACGGAGGACGGCAAGGTCGAGGCGGCGCAGGCCGTAATCGCGCTGGGGCCGTGGGCGGCGGATCTGACCACGCGGCTGGGCTATCGGCTGCCGCTATTCGTAAAACGCGGCTATCACCGCCACTATGCGACCGAGGCGATGCCGTCCAAGCCGGTGCTGGAC
>NZ_JBFREX010000208.1:0-453 GCF_052114525.1 Pseudomonas sp. KB_15
GGGCTGGCCGAGACACCGGTACGATCCAGGCCGGCAACGGTGCGGGCACCGTCGGTGAACGGGTCAGCCTTGCCAACGCGGGCACCATCGACATACGGGTTACGCGGTTCGTTCACGCCGCTGGCGCGGGCGCCATCGGTGAAGGCGTTGCGGGCGTCGTTCACTCGGTAGCTGTAACCGTAGACTTCGCCGGTCTTGTTGGCGGGAGCGGCTTGCGCAGCGCCAGTGACGAAGGCGGCGGCGAGGGCGGCGGCGGTAAGGATGGTCTTGGCGTTCATGGTGTGGCTCCTTGTCTTCGTTTGGGCCGGGCGATCTCGGTTGGAGGTGGATCGCGGGGCCGTCGGTGCTGCGTTGTTTTGCTGCGTTGTGGCGGGGCTTTTTCTTTGCTGCTATCTACTGGTAGGTAGAGGATCAGGGCTAAAAAAAGGACCGCCTTCCGGTACTGATTGACTA
>NZ_JBFREX010000209.1:0-453 GCF_052114525.1 Pseudomonas sp. KB_15
CGCATGGGCCGCGCTGGAGGCTGGCGTGCGCCGCTTCGACGCCAGCGTGGGCGGCATCGGCGGCTGTCCGTTTGCCCCCGGCGCGGCAGGCAACCTGGCCACCGAAGACCTGGTGCTGATGGCCGAGCAGTGCGGCCTGCGTACCGGGATTTCGCTCGACGGACTGCTCGATGCGGTGACATTCGCCGAATCGCTGCTGGATCGGCCCCTTGGCGGCCGCTCCATCGCATGGCTGCGGCGCCAGCAGAATCAACGCGGTAAAAGCGGCACGTAAGGCCGACACGGATGCCGCCGAGCATCCGGTCAGACAAGACCCATATAGGAAGGAGACACCTGATGAAGAACATTCGCTGGATTCGAGGCGTGCTGGGCGCCATGGCCTGTACCGCCGCGCTGGCTTCTGGCCACGCCGCCGCGAAGTGGCCGGAAAAGACCGTCACGCTGGTCGTGCCC
>NZ_JBFREX010000210.1:0-452 GCF_052114525.1 Pseudomonas sp. KB_15
CGCTCAAGGAGCGCGGCTACAAGGGCAAGATCTACCAGACCCACGGCGTGGCCAACCCCGACTTCCTGCGCGTCTGCGGCAAGGACTGCGAGGGCACGTTCCTGCCGGCTGGTCCGCTGCTGGTAGCCGAGCAGCTGCCCGACAGCAATCCGGTGAAGAAGCCGGCGGTGACCTACAAGACCGCCTACGAGAAGGCCTTCGGCGGCCAGGTGTCGACCTTCGGCGGCCACGCCTGGGACGCCGGCCTGCTGCTGCAGAACGCGATCCCGGAGGCGCTCAAGAAGGGCCAGCCCGGCACCAAGGAATTCCGCAAGGCACTGCGCGACGCCCTGGAGCAGACCAAGCACCTGCCCGTCTCGCACGGCATCATCACCATGAGCCCCACCGACCACCTCGGCATGGACCAGCGCGCGCGCGTGATGGTGCAGATCGTGGATGGCAAGTGGAAGCTG
>NZ_JBFREX010000211.1:0-451 GCF_052114525.1 Pseudomonas sp. KB_15
GGGGTCGTTCTCCGCCAGCGTCGGCAAGCAGCGCCAGTCTCTGGAAGGGCCGCAAGGCAGGCTGGGCGGGGTCGTTCTCCGCCAGCGTCGGCAAGCAGCGCCAGTCTCTGGAAGGGCCGCAAGGCAGGCTGGGCAGAAACCTGCCGGGCTATGACCGCAACCAGACGCTGTACAGCACGGGCGTGGGGGCAAGCTGGGAGATCGATGTGGCCGGTGGCCTGCGCCGGGGCGCCGAGGCGGCCAGCGCAGAAGCCCAGGCCGCCGAAGCCGAGCATCTGGGCGTGCGCGTGCTGGTGGTGGCGGAAGCCGCCGATGCCTACTTCCGCGTGCGCGGCGCGCAGCAACGCATTGCCATCGCACAGGAACAGGTGCGCACCAATGCCAGGCTGCTGGAACTGGTGCAACTGCGACTGGCCGATGGCATCGGCGCCGAGCGCGAACGGGCCCAGGC
>NZ_JBFREX010000212.1:0-451 GCF_052114525.1 Pseudomonas sp. KB_15
GCGCGTACCGGGTTTGCAGGTGTTGCCGTCAGCGAGTGATCTCGCTATTAGTGAGCAATAAATCACAAATCATAAATACAGGAGACAGACCATGCCGACTTCCCAGACGCTTCCCCGCTTCCTCCGTGCCGCGCTGCTGATGCTGGGCGCCGGGGCCTCCGCCCTGTGCGTGGCGCAGGAATGGCCGACCAAGCCGATCAGCCTGATCGTGCCGTTCCCCTCCGGTGGCACCACCGACGTACTCGCGCGCGCCATCGGCGACCAGCTTTCCAAGAAGCTGGGCCAGCCCGTGATCGTGGAGAACCGGCCCGGCGCCGGCGCCACGGTGGGCGCGGACTACGTGGCCAAGGCCCGCCCGGACGGCTACACACTGTTGATGGGCGCCGTCCACCACACCATCGCCACCAGCGTCTACAAGAAGCTGCCGTACAACTTCCAGAAAGACCTGGCG
>NZ_JBFREX010000213.1:0-449 GCF_052114525.1 Pseudomonas sp. KB_15
GTCTCGAGCCGTGCGCTTTCCACAGTGGCGGACCCTTTGACCGTCACGCCGGCGGGCAAATCGATAAGATGGCGTCCCACACAACGCGGGATTAGGTTGGTAGTCAGGGCATTCACTGTCTGTTGTTCCTGAGCCGTCAATGAAGGGGATTTCGCACAAGCCGGCAGCACAAGCGCTACGCCCGCGAGCGCGCTGATCACCACATATCGTTTCATCATCGCGGCGCGCTCAGAAGGCATTCGGCCGGGGCCGCAGGGTTCGGGAGATGGCGTCCCAGACCGCGAGGGCCTCGGCGTCCGTCAGCGATGCGCGTTCGAGCTTTTCATCGCTTGGGAGTGGGTTCGCTGTCTCCATATTGAGTCGTACGAACGGTGCCAGAACATCATCTGAGCGTGCGTTTCCTTCGAGCGTAAAGACGTGCCCGTGCACTTCCGTAACCGGCCTTGGCC
>NZ_JBFREX010000214.1:0-449 GCF_052114525.1 Pseudomonas sp. KB_15
GCCCAGAGCAGTTCGTCGTAGTTTTCCTGCCTCACGAACGGAATCACCTGGAGGGTCAGGTTGCCTTGCGTCAGCGAGGTGCCGGGGGCCACCTGCTCCGCCGGGGCGCCGAACCACGCGGCCGCCTGCTGCGCTGCCGGGCCTTGCGGCACCAGGCACTGCACGGGCGTGGCGCCGTCGCGCCATTGGGCCAGCAAGGCGGGTAGGGCGGGATTCGTATAGGCGAACAGGCTTACGCGCAACGCATCTGGCAGGGGTTGCGTGCCGAGCCGGTACCAGAGTGTCGATTGCGCGGCGCGGCTGGATAGGAAGGCATCGCGCTGCGCGCCCAGCATTGACTCCCGCAGCAGCCCGCCCGTGCCGTGCGCAAAGCCGGGGAAGAAGAAGTACTTCACGAGCGGCAGCTTCGGATGGGGCGAGGACAGCGCATGGTGCTCGCTGACCCATGC
>NZ_JBFREX010000215.1:0-446 GCF_052114525.1 Pseudomonas sp. KB_15
GTCCCAGATCGCCACGCTGTTGCGTCCCAGATCGCCACGCTGTTGCGCGTCCAGCGCCAGCGCACCTGGAACTCGGGAACCTCGGCCTGCGCGCACAGGTATTGCAGCAGGTCGCCCGAGCCGGGCATGAAGTCCTTGCCGAAGCGGACGGTGTCGCCCCGGTGGTAGTTGGCGAAGTGCGAGGTGAAGGCGTTGACGAACAGCACGGGCTCGCTGGTTTCCGGGTGGATGCGCACCACCGGGTGCTCCACCATCGGGAACTGGGCCGCCAGGGCGGCGCGCTTCTCCGGCGGCATATTGGCGCCGAAGGTGTGCTCGATGCTGTGCTTGGCGCGCAGGCCGTGAATGCGGATCTTGATGTCGTCCGGCAGCCGGCGGTACGCCTCGGCCATGTTCACCCAGATCGTGTCGCCGCCCACGGGCGGGGTTTCCACGCAGCGCAGCAC
>NZ_JBFREX010000216.1:0-446 GCF_052114525.1 Pseudomonas sp. KB_15
CTTGTACACACCGCCCGTCACACCATGGGAGTGGGTTKYRCCAGAAGTAGYTAGTCTAACCGCAAGGAGGGCGATTACCACGGCAGGGTTCATGACTGGGGTGAAGTCGTAACAAGGTAGCCGTAGCGGAAGGTGCGGCTGGATCACCTCCTTTCCAGAGGCTTGTGTTCACAAGTCAAGCGTTCACACTTATCGGTTTGTTTGCTGTTACAGCCAAGGGTCTGTAGCTCAGGTGGTTAGAGCACCGTCTTGATAAGGCGGGGGTCGTAGGTTCAAGTCCTACCAGACCCACCAAGTTATCCGGGGGATTAGCTCAGCTGGGAGAGCACCTGCTTTGCAAGCAGGGGGTCGTCGGTTCGATCCCGTCATCCTCCACCACTTACCTTGGTTGGTTTGCCAAATGAAAGCACTTAGCGCGAAGGCGCTGTGAGTGCTTTCATTTGGCA
>NZ_JBFREX010000217.1:0-446 GCF_052114525.1 Pseudomonas sp. KB_15
GTCCTGGGCTGCGCGGGCATGACCGACCTGTGCGACGAGATCTCCGACGCGATTGGCGCGCCGGTCATCGACGGCGTGTCCTGCGCCGTAAAGATGGCCGAGGCGCTTGTCTCGCTGCGGCTCTCCACCAGCAAGCGCGGAGACTGGGGACTTGCGCATGGCAAATGAGCAAAAGAAAAGCCCGCTTGCGCGGGCTTTTCTGGGATTTCCGGCCGGCTAGCGCCTTGCAGCGATCAACCGACCCACTTCCGTGCGTTGCGGAACATGCGCATCCACGGGCTGCCRCCGTCCGTGGCCTGCTTCCAGGCGTCCGGGGCCCAGCTCATGGTGGCTGCACGGAACACGCGCTCCGGGTGGGGCATCAGGGCCGTAAAGCGGCCGTCCACGGTCGTGACCGAGGTGATACCGTCCGGCGAGCCGTTCGGGTTCAGCGGATAGGCCTGCGT
>NZ_JBFREX010000218.1:0-445 GCF_052114525.1 Pseudomonas sp. KB_15
GTCCTTCCCTCATCGATTGATGCGGCCGGCCCTGGCCGTGCTTTGCCTTGGATGCATGGCGGCGGCCCCACTGGCGCAAGCCCAGTCCGCCGACCAGTACCCCAGCAAGCCGATCAACTACGTCGTGCCGTTCGCGGCGGGCGGCACCACGGACCTGCTCGGCCGACTGATCGGCCAGCGGCTGTCGCAGGTGCTCGGCCAGTCGGTGGTGGTGGARAACCGCGCCGGCGCCGGCGGCAATATCGGTTCGGACTACGTGTCCAAGGCSGCGCCGGACGGCTACACGCTGCTCGGCGGCACCATCAGCTCGCACGCCATCAACGTGAGCCTGTACCCCAAGATGCCGTACGACCCGGTCAAGAACTTCCAGCCGGTGGCGCTGATCGGCACGCTGCCCAATGTGCTGGTGGTGAACGTGAACAGCCCGTACAAGTCGGTGCAGGAC
>NZ_JBFREX010000219.1:0-445 GCF_052114525.1 Pseudomonas sp. KB_15
GGCGTAAGACACGCGCAGGAGGATGTGGATTTTTACGTCAAGCTGCTGGGGCAAAGCCTCGTCAAGAAGACCGTTCTTCTCGACGGCGAGGACCCGATCTATCACCTCTACTACGGCAACGCCAACGGTGACCCGGGCACGCTGGTGACCTCGTTCCCGTTCCGGCAGAAAGGGGTTGCGGCGCGCCCCGGCTCGGGCCAGGTCCGGGTCATCAACTATTCGGTGCCCACCGGCTCGCTCGACTTCTGGCGCGCCCGCTTCGACGCGATGGGCATTGCCTACGACAGCGCCATCACCGCGCGCTTCGACGAGCGGCGCCAGCGTTTTCATCACCCCTGCGGCATCGAGTTCGATCTGGTCGAGACGGATCTGGACAAGCGCCCGGCCTGCGTGGCCAGCGACATTCCCGAAGCATTCGCGATCCGCGGCGTGCACAGCATCACGC
>NZ_JBFREX010000220.1:0-444 GCF_052114525.1 Pseudomonas sp. KB_15
GCTGCGCGATGTTCTCGCTCGAGCGCACCACGCTGCAGCATGAAGGGGTGGCCATCCTGGCCTTGCGTTACGGGCGCTACAGCGAACCCGTCGACGGCCCGGCCGGGGATCTGGCGCTGGACCACGCGGTGGAGGGCGCACTGGCCTGCATCGGCGAAGCCCTGACGCAAGCCGGCCTCGATGCGTCCGAGGTGGTCGCTTGTTGCCTGTGCGGCGCGGCCGAGCCTCGCATTGCCGACATCGAACGGCGCGCCATCGCGCGGCTGCCCGGCGCCAGCATGACCGTCCACCAGACGGCGCTCGTCGATCGGTTCGGCGACACCTACAGCGCCACCTTCGTGCTCGCGCTCTGCCATCTGCTTGCCTGTCTCGAACAGGCCCCCGCCGGTGCGGCGGGCATGGTCCTGGCCACCACCGACGACGGGCACGCGGGCTGCCTCATCG
>NZ_JBFREX010000221.1:0-443 GCF_052114525.1 Pseudomonas sp. KB_15
CTCTACGGTATCGGCAGCCGCAAGTCTGGATTAAGGCAAAATCCGCGGGATCCCCTCTTCGGTAGGGAGACCAACGCACAGTTCCCAAGTCGTTCCGCGAACTTGCCTGCGAGTCATGAGTGAAGCGATAAAGATTCCACAGGGAATCACAAGGGAGAACCTTTGGCGCAAGCAACGCCCGGCTACGCCCCACCCAAAACAGGCTCGTAGGAAGCAGTCCGCGTCATCGCCAGTTGCCACGATGGGGGGGCCCCAATGCATTGGTTCAGGTGCGAGGTGAAGGCCCGAAGCTTGGCCGAGGCGCGGGGCTGGGCGCGTAGCAGGTAGATGCCGCCTTGCGCCTGCGGGCGGAGGCCATCCAGCAGCAATTCTTCCAGCCGCCCCGCGCCGATGTCCTCGCCGACCGACCAGTCCGGCATCAGGGCGATGCCCAGCCCCTGCAA
>NZ_JBFREX010000222.1:0-443 GCF_052114525.1 Pseudomonas sp. KB_15
GTGCCGATCGGCATCGCAATGAAATTGCTGTCCGGCAGGTCGGCAATGCGCAGGGCGATATCGACATGCTCGTCCAGCAGGGCCACCACGCGGTCGGTCAGCACCATGCGGACGTCGATGTCCGGATAGGTTTTCAGGAAATCCGCCACCACGGGCAGCAGGTGCAGGCGGCCGAAGACGATGGGCGCCGTGATGACGAGTTCGCCCTTGGGCGCGGCATATTCGCCGGACGCGGCGCGCTCCGCCTCGCCTACCTCCTCGAGGATGCGCCGGCAGGCCGCCACGTAGGCGTGGCCGGTCTCGGTCAGCGAGAGCTGCCGGGTGGAGCGATGCAGGAGCCGGGTGTTCAGGTGCGCCTCCAGCTCGCCCACCTTCCGGCTCACGGTGGCAAGCGGCATCCGGAGCTGGCGCGCGGCGGCGGAAAAGCTGCCGGCCTCCACCAC
>NZ_JBFREX010000223.1:0-442 GCF_052114525.1 Pseudomonas sp. KB_15
GATTGGTATCGCGTCATCGTGTGCTCTCCGTGCCTCAGCGCTTCATGTTGGGACCGTCGTACGTGCCGCCGTTGGCGTTTTTCGCCAGGAACATCGACAGGGCGGTGATCACGTCGGAGCCATAGGCGGGCTCGGGAAAGCGCTGCTGGCGCAGGCAGTCGTAGATCCGATGCTGCATGGTGCGGACCTCGCCCTGCGAGACGCGGTACGCCGGCCACGTGGTGTACGCGGCCTGGGCGCCCTTCGACTCCAGCAGGTTCGGCAGGTCCTGGAGGCGGATGCGCTGGCCGTCCACGGCGTGGCAGGTGGCGCAAGCGAAGTCGTAGGCGCCGCCCCGGTAGAAGAACATCTTCTGGCCGAGCGCGTAGACGCGCTTTTCCTCGGGGTGCGTGAGTTGCACGTTCATCTTCACGCCGCGCGACTCGCCGGTCAGGTAAGACGC
>NZ_JBFREX010000224.1:0-441 GCF_052114525.1 Pseudomonas sp. KB_15
GTGGTTCCTTAGCCCGATCCCGCCCAACGGCATCACGCTGGACATTCCGATGAGCTACCTGCTGCGCGATTCGTTCAAGTTCCCGAGCGACAAGGTGGCCGACTAAGGGCCTCCCTGCCAGCCCGGGCGGGGAGCCGCGTGGGGGCCGCGTTGGCGCCCCCGCCGCCCCCATCCATGCGAAGATGTCGGCCGTCCGCCCCTTCGCATCGACCATGACTGCCGCCGCCCCCCTCAAGCTGTCCGACCTCTCCCTTTCCACGACGGTGGCCGGGYTGATCGCCATGCTCACCGGCTACACCAGCTCGCTGGTGCTGATGATCCAGGCCGGGCAGGCGGCGCATCTGAGCGATGCCCAGATCGCCTCGTGGATCTGGGCGCTGTCCATCGGCATGGGGGTGACTACGCTGGGACTGTCGCTGATGACCCGGGTGCCGATCGTGG
>NZ_JBFREX010000225.1:0-440 GCF_052114525.1 Pseudomonas sp. KB_15
GCTCTACAGCGGGCCGCTCGACGGGCTTGCCGCGGTGCAGGCATCGCGTACCGCAGCGTATCTGTTTGGCGAGCAACAGGTGCCGCTGCGAGAACCCCGCGAACCCGCTGGGTGGCTCAAGCTCGTGCATGTCGCCCGCAACAATCTCCACAAGATCGATGCGGCGATACCACTGGGGTGCTTCGTGGCGGTGACGGGTGTCTCGGGATCGGGGAAGTCGAGCCTGATCAGCCAGGCCCTGCCGGAGTTGGTGAACCGGCATCTTGGCCGCGCCAACGATAGCGATGCCGACGAGGAGCGCGATCCACTGTTCGCGGTGACGGATACGCCGACAAGTGGGCGCGTGGCGGGCGACCTGGAGGCGGTGCGCCGTCTGGTGCGCGTCGACCAGAAGCCCATTGGCCGCACCCCGCGATCGAACCTCGCTACCTATACCGGGC
>NZ_JBFREX010000226.1:0-440 GCF_052114525.1 Pseudomonas sp. KB_15
GGACTGCTGGATCAGGAAGGCTAGCAATACGAACTGGCTATGCACGGGCATGGCATAGAACAGTCTCTTCAGGCCTGGATCCTCGCCGTTTCGCAGCTTGCTGTCGTAGCTCTCCAGGTACGGGCGAAACACCTCATGCATGCGTTGGCTTTCGCCCGAGTAGTAACTAAACACATAGCGCGGTAAGTAATCGGCATCCCCATTCAAGAAGGCGGTGAGCTTGATCGACTCGCCCAGTGGCGACTTATCCGCGTCGTCGCCAAAGTCAAAGACCCTGTGGATCAGATCGTTTTGCTTGATCCGCCCAGCGCCAGCGACGCGAATGCGAAATGCATCCTTCTCACGATCAGGATCGGCGTCGATGTGGATGTGGCGCAGGTTCTCACCGGCACCCATGCGATAGGCCAATTGAAAGGCAAAGGCGGGGATACGTTTCTTGG
>NZ_JBFREX010000227.1:0-439 GCF_052114525.1 Pseudomonas sp. KB_15
AAGTGGCGCTGCGCAAGAAGAAGGACTCTTCGATGCGCGTGGCGGCCACGCAGGTCAAGGAAGGCCGCGCCGACGCGCTCATCTCCGCCGGCAACACCGGCGCGCTGATGGCCGTGTCGCGCTATGTGCTGAAGACGCTCGAGGGCATCGAGCGGCCAGCCATCGCTACGACCATTCCCAATGAGCAGGGCTGGGGCACCACGGTGCTCGACCTGGGCGCCAACGCCGACTGCGAGCCGGGGCACCTGCTCCAGTTCGCCCGCATGGCGGAGGCCATGGTGTCCGTGGTGGATCACAAGGATCACCCCACGGTGGGCCTGCTCAATATCGGCGAGGAAGTGATCAAGGGCAACGAGGTGGTCAAGGCCGCCGGCGAGTTGCTGCGCGCTTCCGGGCTGAATTTCTACGGCAACGTGGAAGGCAACGACATCTTCAAGGG
>NZ_JBFREX010000228.1:0-437 GCF_052114525.1 Pseudomonas sp. KB_15
CGCTGCAGACGCGCGAAGCCTGGCTCGCTCAGGAGGGGATGCGGGACCACGGGCGGGTCCGTTTCGGCAAGATCAAGATGGATTGGATAGGCGGCGGCTTGGGGCATGATGTTGTCTCCGGTACGTTGTTTTGCGGCGTAGGTCAGAAGCGCCGTGAGACGGCGGTCTCGCGCATGACTGCCTCGGGCGTCCGATAGCGTTCGGCCATCTCGCGATCCTGTTCACCCTTGAGTTGCGCCTGCATATAGGCCCCCAGATGGCGTGCGTGCTCGACGACCGCCCGGCCTACCTGGACGCGCTCGGTGCTGTACGCCTCGAGCGCCGTTTCGACGGACGGATGTCCGGCCAGCGCGCGGACCAGTGCGATGGCGTCGCCGGCCGCTTTCGTGACACCCATGCCGCAATGCGGGCGAGCCACGAACGCGGCGTCGCCCAGC
>NZ_JBFREX010000229.1:0-436 GCF_052114525.1 Pseudomonas sp. KB_15
GCGCCGGCACGTCGGTCCGGCCCGGGAACAGCGAGCGGTAGGTCAGCGTGCTGTCGAACAGGTGCAGCAGCAGGTCGAAGCCACTGCGCGAGCGCAGCGCGCCACTGCGCTCGGCCACCTCCAGGAACAGCGCCAGCGTGGAGACGCGCTCGATATGRCGGCCGATRAACASCAGSCGCCASGCTTCGTCGCGSGWCATGCGGTCGCCCTGCGCGCCGCTGATCGCCCCGAGCTGCATCGACAGTTGCTCCAGCGCGACCAGCACCCGGGAGCGGTCGTACGAGCCCTCGCCGCTGGCCGAGCCGGCCGGGCACGCGGCGGCGGCCATCGCGTCATGGAAGTCGTTGCGGGCGGCCAGGATGGTGCGCCAGTGGTCGTTCGAGAGCCGGTTGCGGATCTCGTTGGCGGCGCGGGCGTGACTGGCCAGCGTCTGCAC
>NZ_JBFREX010000230.1:0-435 GCF_052114525.1 Pseudomonas sp. KB_15
GCACCAGCCTGGTCGGCTTGATCGTCCCCAGCCTCAGGAACGCGCTGTATGCGGAGACGATCCAGGGCATCTCCGATGTCCTGCAGCGCCACGGCCTGCACCTGATGATTTCGGACAGCGGGTATTCGCTGGAGCGCGAGGAAGCGTTGATCTCGGCCTACCTGTCCCAGCGGCCATGTGGCCTCATCCTGCACAACACCACGCATACGGAAGCGGCCCGCCACCTGCTCCAGGATGCCGGCGTGCCCTGCGTGGAAACCGGCAACCTGACGACGCAGCCGATCGATATGGCCGTCAGTTACTCGAATCGGGAAGCGGGGCGGGCCATGGCGAACCATCTGCTATCGCGGGGATATCGCAGGTTTGGATTTGCCAGTCTTCCCATCAGCGATAACGAGCGTTTGCGCGAGCGGCGCGACGGCTTTTTCGACGGAC
>NZ_JBFREX010000231.1:0-435 GCF_052114525.1 Pseudomonas sp. KB_15
CCTTGTCCACCAGCTGGCGCTTGCGCCGGCTCTGCCCGCTGCGGCGGTCGTTGCCGACATCGGTGGGCCGTTCGCGGTAGAGCCGGATCTCCATGTCGATGGACTGCGGCAGCCCGCGCGCGGCCTCGGCCCGCACCAGCCGGCCTGCGTGCACGTCGTCCCGCACCGCGCTCTCGGGCAGGAAAGCCATGCCGTGGCCGGCCAGCGCCATGACCTTGAGCGCCTCGGCCATATCGGTCTCGTAGCATTTGTCGAGCTTGAGGATGTCCGGCGACTCGGACAGCAGCATGTCCACCATCCGTCCCAGGAACGCATTGGGCGTGTAGCTGAGGAACGGCACCGGCTTCTTGTCGCTGCCGGGCAGCCGGAACACGGGCCGGCCAGTGCTGTCGGGCACGCTGTAGGGCGACAGCCGCTSGGTGCCGAGCACGAGCA
>NZ_JBFREX010000232.1:0-435 GCF_052114525.1 Pseudomonas sp. KB_15
GTCTGGAGCACGCTCACGCAGCGGCCCTCGCGGTCCACTGCGCTCAGGAAGACGGTGTCGCCGTGCTGGTAGACGTGCGGCCAGTCGAGCGCGCGCGCCGGGTCGATGCGCGCGGCCATGGCGTCCAGGCGCGCGGGGGCGAGCATCGCTTCGGCCGGTACGTCGACGAACTCGGGGTCGGCCACGTAGCGGTTGCGCTCGATGAACGCCTCCTTCACGGCCTCCACCAGCAGGTGGTAGTAGTCCGCGCTGCCCTCGGCGATGCCGGTGAGGTCGAATCGATCGAGGATGCCGAGGATCTGGAGCGTGGTCACGCCCTGCGTGGGCGGCGGCAGGCTCAGCAGCTCGCCGCCACGATAGGGCACGCGCAGCGGCAGCGCGTCGCGCGCGGCGGTGCGCGCCAGGTCCGCCATGCGCAACGGCGAGCCCACGGCG
>NZ_JBFREX010000233.1:0-435 GCF_052114525.1 Pseudomonas sp. KB_15
CCCTCGGGGCTGCCCAAGGCATGACCTGCGACGCGCCCATCCCGATGCCGGCGAACAACTTCAGCCTGGTCTTCCGCAAGCCGGCGGCAGGCTAGCCGCGCACGAGCATGATCACCGCCGTGACGATCAGGCAGACGGCGAACGCGGCGCGCAGGCGGCGCTCCGGCATCCGGTGCGCCAGCGCCACGCCCCAGGAGATCGTCAGCATGCCGCCGAGCGAGAGCGGGATGCCGCTGGTCCAGTCGACATGCCCGGCCTGGGCATAGGTCATCAGCGCGACCACGGCGCCCGGCGTGACCAGCGCCAGCGCCAGCCCCTGCGCGGCGGCCTGCCGCATGCCGAACAGGCCGACCAGCGCCGGCGCGGCCACCACGCCGCCGCCCACGCTGAAGAAGCCCGAGAAGAGCCCACCCACCACGCCCACAGCCGGAATCC
>NZ_JBFREX010000234.1:0-435 GCF_052114525.1 Pseudomonas sp. KB_15
GCCCGGTGATGTATGGCCGTGGCGTGGCGGTGTCCAAGTCGGACTTCGCCACCTACGCCTATGCGGTGCTGGCGCTTCAGGAAGCCGAGAAGCAGGGCGCCAAGCTCAACGGCACGGTGGAACTCCAGTTCACGTACGACGAGGAAACCGGCGGCGACATCGGCCCGAAGTTCCTGCTCGACGAAGGGCTGACCAAGCCTGACTACGCGATTTCGGCCGGCTTCTCGTACGGCATCACCTCGGCCCACAACGGCTGCCTGCACGTGGAAGTGACCGTCAAGGGCAAGCAGGGCCACGCGGCCATGCCGCACACCGGCGTGGACGCCATCGAGGCCGCCACCCACATCCTGCAGGCGATCTACGGCCTGCGCGCGGAGCTGGCCACGCGCAAGAGCAAGGTGCCGGGCATCGACACGGCCACGCTGAACGTCGGCC
>NZ_JBFREX010000235.1:0-434 GCF_052114525.1 Pseudomonas sp. KB_15
GTGTTGCGATTGATCAGCTCCACGGCCACCACGCGGCCGTTGCGCACGAAGGCGCCGTCGCGGAAACCGGCCTCGTAGACGATGCGGAAGCGGTCGCCCTTGGCGATGTCGTGGTGGAAGTCGATCACGCCCGAGAAGATCGAGATCATCTTCTGGACGATGTCGTCCGGCACGTTGGCGCTGTCCATCGACTTGAAGAAGCCGCCGGCCTCGATCCCGCCGGAAGCCATCTCGTAGTGCACGTCGTTGTCCACGGACTGGACGCGCGCCTTGTAGGTGTAGTCGCCGCCCTCGGCCTTCGGCGCCACGCGCTCGATCACGAGTTCGCGCGAGGCGGCGGCGTCGCCGCCCAGGTTGGCCTGGAGCGACACCAGCAGGTTGTGGTCGTCGATCTCGGCCTGCACGGCCTGGCCGGCGTCGAGGTTGAGCAGCCC
>NZ_JBFREX010000236.1:0-434 GCF_052114525.1 Pseudomonas sp. KB_15
CCCCTGCGCCGCCGCCGGCCTCGGCCACCACGTTGATGAAGGCGCAGCCCCGGTAGTCGTCCGACTGGAACCACTCGGCGAGGGCATCGGCCAGCACATCGAGGTTCGGCCGTTCCGCGAGCCGGCGACGCACGGCAGCCTCGAACCACGCCATCCAGTTGTCATGCCGGCGGGCCAGGAAGGCCGAGATCAGATCGTTTTTCGATGCAAAGTGACGATATAGCGACATTTTCGCCACGCCGGACTCGGCGATGATCTTGTCGATGCCGGTGGCGCGATAGCCGTCGCGGTAGAACAGCCGCGCGGCGGTATCGAGAATGCGGTCGCGGGCGGAGGGAGTGGCCATGGCGGTGCGGAAGTCGGGTGCGGATGGTGACCATTATAGAAGACAGACCTGTCTACAACCTCAGAGCACGACGAAGGCAAACCACAGC
>NZ_JBFREX010000237.1:0-432 GCF_052114525.1 Pseudomonas sp. KB_15
CTATGTGGACAAGTCCGTGGGCACGCTGGCCAAGACCGCCGAAGGCCGCATGGCGGTGACCGTGGTGACGCTGCGTCCCGACGTTACGTTCTCGGGCGAGCGCCTGCCGACCCGCGCCGACATCGATCAGCTGCACCACGCCGCGCACGACGCCTGCTTCATCGCCAATTCGGTGAAATCCGAGATCCGATGCGAGCCGGTGTATCCGACCTGACCCCTGCAAACGCCTAATACGCGGCACGAAGGAATTCATTTGACTTCGCCCCCTGCGCTGCAATACTGAGACCGCACACGCGGGCACATGGCCCCGCCGGAGGAGGTACATCATGCATCACAGCAAGCGATGGGGGATGGTGCTCGGCGCGGCAATCGCGTTGGCCGCAGCCGGCGTGCAGGCACAGTCGAAACCGGTGGCTTATCCGGCCAAGGGCC
>NZ_JBFREX010000238.1:0-432 GCF_052114525.1 Pseudomonas sp. KB_15
CGCGTTACCGTTGCATTCGGCTGCTACGGCAAAAGCGCGAAGTGTTCGGACGAATTGGGCAGATTGGGATCCATGGCGCTGCTCGGTGAAAACCACGGGGTGCTTGCGGCTTGAAATATGCCGGCACGTACTTGCAATGCCGCCCCTTGCGCGCTGAAACGAGCCATTAACGCGTCTTGGTTACTGGCCGTTGCCACGCTGTTGAAGAATTCATCGAGGGGAATGCTGTCCTTGAATTCCGCGCCAGATACCTGACCGTCCTTGTCGATGTCCATGGCCTCATGGATGCTCGCCAGTTCCGCCTCACTCTTGCCGGCCAACTGCTTGCCCAGTTCGCTGAGGGATACCACGTTATCGCTGTTGAGGTCGGTGGCCTTGAGCTGCTCTGTCTTGAACGCATCGACCATGTCCACCAACTTCAGGGCCATGCCC
>NZ_JBFREX010000239.1:0-431 GCF_052114525.1 Pseudomonas sp. KB_15
GTGGCGGGCTACAACGCGCAAACCGGCCGGGCTGGCGCCGCCGAGTTCGGCGTGGCCGGCAACACCCAGACCGGCGACCACACCGCCGGCAGCCGCGGTGTGGTGGTCAATCCGAACAAGAACAACGCCGTGGCGTGGAACAACGGCAACGTCTACGCCGGCCACGACGGCAACGTCTACCAGCGCACCGACGATGGCTGGCAGCAGCACACCCCCAACGGCTGGCAGCCGGTGCAGCCAAACAGCGACGTGCAGAACCGGCTCGACCAGCAGCGCCAGGCGCGCGATGTCGGCCAGCAACGCTTCGGCAATTCCGCGCAGCAGTGGCAGGGCCGCGGGGGCGGCTTCCAGGGCGGGGGCGGGCGCTTCGGTGGCGGCGGATTCGGCGGCGGAGGCGGTCGCTTCCACGGCTTCCGGCGCTGATCGCGCGC
>NZ_JBFREX010000240.1:0-430 GCF_052114525.1 Pseudomonas sp. KB_15
GCTTTGCACCAGGCCGACCGCCTTGCCACGGTGCTTCGGGGCGATGATCTCCCCGATCAGCACGGCGCCCACGGCCCATTCCCCGCCGAAGCCGAGCCCCTGCAAGGCACGGAGCACGAAGATCTGCTCGAAATTCTGCGCGAAGCCGATCGCGAACGTGCAGACGGAGAACCAGAGGATTGTGCCCTGCAACACMTTGACCCGGCCGTAGCGGTCCGCCAGCATGCCCGCGATCCATCCGCCAATCGCGGAGAAGATCAGCGTCACGGTGCCCAGCAGCCCTGCCTGGCCCCGGTCCAGTCCCCAGACGTCGATCAGTGACGCGAGGACAAAGCTGAACACCATGAAATCGAAGGCATCGGTGGCCCAGCCGATGAACGATGCCAGGAACGTCCGCCTGGCTTGCGGGCTCAGTTCCGCATACCAGTCC
>NZ_JBFREX010000241.1:0-429 GCF_052114525.1 Pseudomonas sp. KB_15
GCCCGGTGCTGATCCTGCTGATCATCTTCTTCCCGGATGGCATCGTCGGCTCGTACCTGAAGAAGCAGGCCCGCCGCGCCGCCGCCGCACGCCGTGGCCAGCATGCCGCCGCGCGCCCCGGCAACGTGCAGCCACCCGTCCCGACCACCCGCCCCGGAGCCGAGAATGCTTGAGATCCGCAACCTCACCAAGAAATTCGGCGGGCTGACCGCGGTGCACGACGTGTCCGTGGCGTTCGAAGCCGGCCATATCAACGCGATCATCGGCCCGAATGGCGCCGGCAAGACCACCTTCTTCAACCTGATTGCCGGCACGCACGCGCCGAGTTCTGGCCAGATCCTGTTCAAGGGGCAGGACGTGGCCGGCCTGCGCGCGGACCAGATCGCCCGGCTCGGCGTGGCGCGCACGTTCCAGGCCACGGCCCTGTTC
>NZ_JBFREX010000242.1:0-429 GCF_052114525.1 Pseudomonas sp. KB_15
TCCGTAGCGCGCGAACAATGCCGTGCGCGCGTCAGGTGTCGCGGCCTCGGCCAGCCGCGCCTGCTCGAGCGGCAGGAACACGCTGACATCCCCCGAGCTCGGGTTCAGCGTGCCGATAAAGGCAACGATCAAGAGCGGCCAGAGCGATGACAGACCCGCAAAGGCCGCCCCGGTGCCGGCCATCAGGGCGGCCGCCAGTATCAGCAGACGGCGCTGCGGAAAGCGGTTCCCGACGAGTCCGACCAGAATGGTCGTCATCGCGGAGCCAATCAGCGTGACGCTGCTGATCAGTCCCACGGCGAGTGGGTCGAAGCCCAGGGCCAGCAGGTACGCGGGCAGCAGTACAGCCACGAATCCATCGCAGAAACCGCGCAACGCCCGCCCGGCGAGCAGCGGCATCACGCCTGCGTCGGTGCCGGGTGGAAAGGC
>NZ_JBFREX010000243.1:0-428 GCF_052114525.1 Pseudomonas sp. KB_15
GTTTGAGGGCGGGTCGACGCGTTTCTAGACTGCATGCATTCCAACAAGGGGAGTGCACATGTCCATCCTGTCCATATCCACGCGCAGGGCCTGGTGCGCCCTGCTGGCGGGCGCTGTCGCAGCGTGTTCCGTCGCCGCCCATGCGGAAACCTGGCCGGCGAAGCCCATCACCATGGTGGTGCCATTCCCGGCTGGTGGCGGTACCGACCTCGTGGTTCGCTCGATCCAGCCGCTGCTGCAGCGCGAACTCGGGCAGCCTGTCGTGATCGACAATCGCAGCGGGGCTGGCGGCACGATCGGTTCGGGCTTCGTGGCGCGGGCCGCCGCCGATGGCTACACGGTGGGCGTGGTCACGACGAGCACGCATGCGGTAAGCGTCGCGCTCTATCCGAAGCTGGCCTACAACCCGGCGAAGGACTTCGCCTATG
>NZ_JBFREX010000244.1:0-426 GCF_052114525.1 Pseudomonas sp. KB_15
CATCGAAGGCGCGCCGGACGCCTTGCCACCGCATGACGCCACCGAAGGCGTCTGGCAGAACACCATCGCTGCCGCGGACCATGCGCTGGAAGAAGCGAACCGCATCCAGCGGGGCGTCCAGCAACATCTCAAGCTGATGCAGGAAGTGCGTGCACTCCGCGACGAACTCCACAAGGCCCATGCCGAGGTGGATCGCTACCGTGGCATGCACGCGCGCGTGGTGGTGGGCATGCGCCAGCTGGAAGACGACAACAACGCGGAGATCGCCCGGCTGCGTGCCGACAACGAGATCCTGCAAGTCCGCCACCGGGTCTACAAGCTGCTGGCCGAGCACTACGCGACGGCTGCGCTGCGCCTTGCGCCTCCCCGGTTTGCCGAACACCGCGACCGCGTGCTGGAACACGTGCTGTTCCAGCGCCGCAAGGG
>NZ_JBFREX010000245.1:0-424 GCF_052114525.1 Pseudomonas sp. KB_15
CGCCTGAGCGGCGACGCCGTGATCGATGGCGGTAGCCTGGACGGTGACGTGACGGTGGCCGGGAACACCACGGTGGTGCGGCCCCGCCAGCAGGACCCGGTCAGCATCGAAAGCCATGTGGGGCTGACGTCATGGGCATGGCGATGAGCACCCGGCACGCAGTGGCATGGGCGGCAGCCTGGACGGCCGCCACGGCGGCCTGGGCGCAGGCGCTGCCGCCGGGCCCCATCGTTCCGGAAGACCCCGCCCAGCGTTTGCTGCGGGAGCAGCGCCAGCGCGACCTCGAGCGCGAGGCGACGCAGCCGCCGGCCCGCATCGACAGTGGCGTCGTGGTGGCGCCCGACGCGCGCGTCGAGGACGTGGCGGAGACTTCGGCCACCTTCGACATCGCACGGATCGATGTGGTGGGCAACACGGTGCTGGC
>NZ_JBFREX010000246.1:0-424 GCF_052114525.1 Pseudomonas sp. KB_15
CGTGCAGCCCGAGCGGGAACGCATGGCGTCGCGCGCGGCTAACGACTTCTCCACGGTGACGGATCTGGCCGACCTGCTCGTCCGCAAGGCCGACCTCTCGTTTCGCGATGCCCATCACATTATCGGCGCCGTAGTGCGGCGTGCGCTCGACGAGGGCCTGCCGGCGACCGCGATCACCCCAGCGATGATCGATGACGCCACTGCGGAGCAAGTTGGCAGGCCCGCCGGGCTCTCGGCCGAGGACGTCGCCCAATGCCTGGACCCGATCCGCAATGTGAACAGTCGCCAGTCGTACGGCGCGCCAGCCCCGCAAGGCGTGCGCGAGCGGCTCGACGTGCAGCGCCGCGCGCTCGATACCCGCACCACCGCGCTGGACGCCACCGTCACCCGCATCGACGACGCCGCCGCATTGCTGGAGCAGCGC
>NZ_JBFREX010000247.1:0-424 GCF_052114525.1 Pseudomonas sp. KB_15
CCCGTATCCGGGCCCTGCGCGGCCCGAATCTCTGGTGCCGCCACACTGGCATCGAGGCCATCGTGGCCTGCTCGGACACCTCGCACCTGCTGGCCGACCTGCCCGGCTTCGAAGACCGCCTGCGCGCGCGCTTCCCGGCCATCGGCCCGCTCCGTCCTGACGACGAGGCCGGTACGCCGTCGATGGCCCACGCGCTGGAAGCCGCCGCACTCGGCCTGCAGGCCTCCGCCGGCTGCCCGGTCACCTTCAGCAACACCGCGCCCACCGTGGAGCCCGGCACGTATCAGGTAGTGGTGCAGTACAGCGAGGAGGAAGTCGGCCGGCTCGCCTTCGAACTCGCTGAACAGCTATGCCTGGCGGCCCGCGACGACAAGCCCTTCGACCTCGACGACGCGCTGCACCGCCTGCGCGAATTGGACGAGGA
>NZ_JBFREX010000248.1:0-423 GCF_052114525.1 Pseudomonas sp. KB_15
GTACGACCCAGATGTCGCCGAGCACTTCGTACAGCATTCGCGCGGAGCGGCCAGTGCGGCGCTCACCACGCAGTTCATCCAGAATGCGCCAGGCTTCCTCGCCCAGCAGGCGGATAACGATCTCGCGGTCCGAAAAGGACGTGTAGTTATAGGGAATCTCGCGCAGGCGCGCGGGGGCGTCCTGTGCGGCGAGCTTGGCATCGAGCACGAGTGGGGCGTTCATGGCGGGACCGCTTCCTGCTGCGCACGGGGACAGTGCGCGATTGTCGTTCATTGAAGCGCGATTGTACTGCAACGGCCCGCTTCGCTGCACCGCAACAAGGCATAAGAGACGGTTCTGTCAGAACCATTGACGAATCGCTTCCCCCACGCCGTGCCAGAACGAGTCTGGAATCCACATCAGGCTGGCCGTCATCACAAGGT
>NZ_JBFREX010000249.1:0-423 GCF_052114525.1 Pseudomonas sp. KB_15
AGCTGGTGCAGATCGATGGCAGCGATCATCACTGGTTCGAGGACCGGGCGGCGGCGTGCACGCTGCTGGTCTACGTCGACGACGCCACCGGCCGGCTGATGCAGCTGCTGTTCGTGCCGACCGAATCGACGCCAGCCTACTTTGCCGCCACCCGGGCCTATATCGAACGGCACGGCAAGCCGATGGCGTTCTATTCCGACAAGGCTGGCGTCTTCCGCGTCAACCGACAGGAGAATGCCGAAGGCCGCGGCTATACGCAGTTCGGGCGCGCCCTCTTCGAGCTGAACATCGACATCCTGTGCGCCAACACGAGCCAGGCCAAGGGCCGCGTCGAGCGAATGAACGGCACGCTGCAGGACCGGTTGGTCAAGGAATTGCGGCTGCGGGAGATTTCCAGCATGGAAGCCGCCAACGCCTACGCGC
>NZ_JBFREX010000250.1:0-422 GCF_052114525.1 Pseudomonas sp. KB_15
AGTCGAACTGCTGGCGGATGGTGGTGCGATACCGGGCCTCGCGGAGGCTGGTGACCGGCACGTAGTAGTTCTTGCCGCCGTCGGCGGGCACGTTGATGTAGTCGGCGCGGGCAGCGGAGAAGCTCCCCAGCGTCGCCGCCACGGTAGCGGCGGCCAGCAACAGGCGGCGCATGATCAATTGAACTGGACGTTGAGGATGGTCGCGTTCTGGATCAGCACGTTATTGCCCGAATTCTGGATCACGGTGGGCAAGCCCGCCGCGTTCGAGAACGCGCCATCGGAAACGATGTTGCTGCCAGACAGCGTGTTGATGGCGGCGTTGTCCGCCACGGTGCCGTGCAGGCGCATGTCGTTGACGACGAGTTCGGAGCCGCCGCGTACGCCGTCCAGCTTGTCGCTGCCAACCGCGCGTGCCGTGGTGC
>NZ_JBFREX010000251.1:0-421 GCF_052114525.1 Pseudomonas sp. KB_15
CTCTTCAGCTCCGACACCCAGATGCCGAGCAACAGCAGGAACATCACCGCCGCCACCACGTTGCGCGACGCCACGGTCCAGGCGCGATAGGCGCCCCGGTTGTCCGCCTGCAGCCGCCCCGAGAAGAAGCGGTTGATCAGCTTGACCACCAGCGTGCCGGCCAGGACCACCACCATGCTGGCAACCACGTTGATCAGGAGACTGTCGTTGGCGTTGAAGTGCATGGGGGCGTCCGGGGCACGCGCCGATGGGGTCTGTAACACATTGTTGCAAACCGCGGCGCGGGGGCGGCGCCAGCTAATCCGATGCCGATGCCGCCCACCCGGATTCTATCCACACGCCACTGTGCCGGGCGCGCAATGGCGCCGACAGGGGTCGGCGTCTGGTTTGCGTGTAGGCGTTTTCTTAGGTGCGCCAGCCC
>NZ_JBFREX010000252.1:0-421 GCF_052114525.1 Pseudomonas sp. KB_15
GTCCACGCCGTGGCGCCAGTCGCCCACCAGGAATTCCGGATTCAGGCCGAGCTTGTCGGCCATCTTCTTCCACAGCGAGGCGAAGTGGCCGGTCTCGAACATCAGCACGCGGTCGCCGGCGGAGAGCGTATTCACCAGCGCCGCTTCCCATGCGCCCGTACCGGATGCCGGATAGATCACAACCGGCTGGGCGGTCTGGAAGATCTTGCGGATGTCCGCCAGCACCTTCTTGCCGAGTTGCTGGAACTCGGGGCCGCGGTGGTCGATGGTCGGGTAGTCCATTGCGCGCAGCACGCGGTCGGGCACGTTGGTCGGACCCGGGATCTGCAGGAAGTGCCGGCCGCTGGGATGGGAGTTCAGTCGGATCATGTCGCCTCGTGTTCTTCGGTTTGAATTTTGTATTCAAAAATCGGGGATGCAC
>NZ_JBFREX010000253.1:0-420 GCF_052114525.1 Pseudomonas sp. KB_15
GATCGACACCGCGTGGGCGCGGTTGCCGAGGGCGCGCACCACGCTGAACACGGTCAGCGCGGACGTCTTGGGATTGGCCGCGAGCGGCTTGCCGCGCATGGTCAGCTCGAAGCCGCCAAACGCGCCGCGTGCTTCCACGTGGTGGACGTTTTCCTCCGCGTGCGGATCGGCCAGCAGCTTGACCGACGTGCGGTCCAGGCCGAGCCCGGCCAGCGAGACCGTGGCGGCCACGTTGGCGTTCTTCGGATAGAGCCGCGCGGCGTCGCGCGCGGTGCCTTCGAAGATCACCGTGGCTTCGGTCAGGGCGTCGAGGTCGAACAGGTCGGCCGCCGGCGTGCCGGCCCAGGCGCGGGCCGGCTTGCGGCCGGTGTAGATGACTTCGTCCAGACCGCCCACGCGGGCGGCAGCCAGCGCGTCGAT
>NZ_JBFREX010000254.1:0-420 GCF_052114525.1 Pseudomonas sp. KB_15
TACGCAGATAGGGGTTTCGGAATTTAATCTTGACGATGACCTACTCTCACATGGGGAAACCCCACACTACCATCGGCGATGCATCGTTTCACTGCTGAGTTCGGGATGGGATCAGGTGGTTCCAATGCTCTATGGTCGTCAAGAAATTCGGGTACCGAGTCGTGACCAGTTGGCCTCGCTTCAGCAAATTGGGTATGTGACAGCTGGGTGTTTTGTGAGCATCTCGAACTTTCGGTTCTTGCGTCTTCACACACCGCAATCTGGCCTCTCTCGAGTTCGCAAATTGCTTGGGTGTTATATGGTCAAGCCTCACGGGCAATTAGTATTGGTTAGCTCAACGCCTCACAGCGCTTACACACCCAACCTATCAACGTCGTAGTCTTCGACGGCCCTTCAGGGGACTCAAGGTCCCAGTGAGAT
>NZ_JBFREX010000255.1:0-418 GCF_052114525.1 Pseudomonas sp. KB_15
CACGAGGGCGAACTGGTGGCCCAGCGCGCCGGCACGCTGCGCTTCGGGCTCTATGCCTCCGCACGCGGGCCGGTGGCCGACGACGCGCCGCTATGCGGCCTGCTCGACGAAGGCTTCACGCTCCCCGAAGTGGCGTGGCCGCAGTCCCTCGGCCGGCCGTTCTCGTTCCAGTCCAACAGCCTGCTTGGGGTGCGCGCCGCCGTGCGCGCCGGGCTCGGCATCGCCCTGCTGCCCCACTTCCTGGCCCACGACGATCCGGCGTTGCAACTGGTGCGCGAGGTGCCCGAGGTGATACGCGAGGTCTGGCTCGCCTACCCTGCCGAATTCCGGGGCGCCTCCCGCTTCCGGCCCGTGATCGACTGGCTGGCGGACACCCTCGCCGACTGCCCTTAACGCAACAACGCGCACCCCGGTCCAC
>NZ_JBFREX010000256.1:0-418 GCF_052114525.1 Pseudomonas sp. KB_15
ATCTCTACGCCATCCAGTTCGGCTTCGTGAACCCGGAAATCGCCTCGTGGCACCAGTCGGGCAATGCCATGCTGATGGTGATCCTGGGCGGCGTGGGCAGCCTGGCCGGCGCGGTGCTGGGCGCGTTCTCGTTCGTGCTGCTGGCCGAATGGTTCAGCACGCTGACCAAGCACTGGCAACTGCTGATGGGCGGCTTCATCATCGTGGCCGTGGCGCTGCTGCTGGACGAGCCGCTGGCCGGCATGGGCGCCGAGGAATCCGCGCGGATGCTGGACCTGCTGCGCGGCCTGCGCGACGGCCACGCGATCCTGCTGGTCGAGCACGATATGGAGGCGGTCTTCGCCGTAGCCGACCGCATCACGGTGATGGTCAACGGCGCGGTCATCGCCACCGGCGATCCGGCCGCGATCCGGGCCAA
>NZ_JBFREX010000257.1:0-418 GCF_052114525.1 Pseudomonas sp. KB_15
ACGTGCCGAAGGATGAGGTCGAGCCGCCGGCGCAGGCCGCCGAGGGACCGGCAGAAGGGCAGGCTGAGCCGGCAGCAGAAGTCCCGGCCGATGCCGCGGACGCGCCGCAGGCCAAGGGCACGGCGCTCGAATAGCGCGAGGCGGGCGGCGTATCATGGTGGCGTCATCGACCCCCTGACCCTCCCGTCGCCCCCGCCGCCATGCCCCTGCGCATCAGTGAAGAGATCACGTTCCGCAAGCTCGAGGCCCTGCTGGCCTTCATGGAGACCGGCAACCTGGCCAAGGCCGCGGAGGCGCTCGATATCAGCCCGGTAAGCGTGCACCGGGCGCTCCATTCGCTCGAGGACGGCATGCGCTGCGCGCTGTTCCGCCACGAGGGCCGCAACCTGTTGCCGACCGAGGCCGCGCACGTGCTGGC
>NZ_JBFREX010000258.1:0-416 GCF_052114525.1 Pseudomonas sp. KB_15
GTCCAGACCGGGGCGGGCGCGGGTTGCGGCCTGTCGTCAGCGGGCCTTGCCCTGGTTGGCCACGGCCGCCAGCGAGGCAGCCAGGGCTTCCTGGTCGCCCAGGTAGTAATGACGCAGCGGGCGCAGGTTGGCGTCCAGTTCATAGACGAGCGGGATGCCATTGGGAATGTTGAGGCCGACGATGTCGTCATCCGAAATCTGATCGAGGTACTTCACCAGCGCGCGGATGCTGTTGCCATGGGCGGCAATCACCACGCGCTTGCCCGATTGGATGTCCGGAGCGATCGATTCGTTCCACAGCGGCATCACGCGGGCCACCGTGTCCTTGAGGCACTCGGTCAGCGGCACCTGGTCGCGCGGCACGTTGGCGTAACGCGGGTCGTTGAACGCGGCGCGTTCATCGTCCGGCTGCAGCG
>NZ_JBFREX010000259.1:0-416 GCF_052114525.1 Pseudomonas sp. KB_15
AAGCTATACCTCTCGCCGGTGCTGGACCTGCATAACGGCGAGATCGTCGCATACGAGATGGCCAGGCGTCCGTTGTTCGAGATGGTAAGCAAAATGCTCAAGAAGGCGTTTGCTCGACTCGGCCCCAAGGACCGACCGATCCTGCATTCGGATCAGGGCTGGCAATACCAAATGGCGTCCTATCGATCGATGCTCAAGCAGCGCAGTGTCCGTCCCAGTATGTCGCGCAAAGGTAACTGCCTCGACAACGCTGCCATGGAGAGCTTCTTCGGCATCCTAAAGTCCGAATTCTTCTACCTGAACAAGTTCACCAGCATCGAGCAACTGCAGGATGGACTGCGCCAATACATTCACTACTACAATCATGACCGCATCAAGCTCAAACTAAAAGGGCTGAGTCCCGTGCAATACAGGAC
>NZ_JBFREX010000260.1:0-416 GCF_052114525.1 Pseudomonas sp. KB_15
GGATTGGCGCGCGCCACGATGGACCCGCCRATGGTGCCGCCCGCGCCGGGSYKGTTGTCCACCACCATCGGCTGGCCCAGCGCCTCGCCCAGTTTCTGGCCCACGGCCCGGCCGATGATGTCGGTGGTGCCGCCCGAGGCGAAAGGCACGACCAGCGTGATCGGCTTGGACGGCCAGCTATCGGCGGCGAAGGTGGGGATGGCAGGGAGGGCGGCACGGGTGGCGGCGGCGCCAAGGCAGGCCTTGAGCACGGCACGGCGCGGCATGCGGATGGTCATGCGGGTCTCCGGGGGATTTTCTGGATATGTAATCCCCCCACTGTACTGAGACGTCCGCGTCACAACCAGCCCCACGCCGGCGGGAGGTCTTCAGGATTTGTGAAGGGTCGCCCCGGGCCAGCGGCCCGCCGTTACCAG
>NZ_JBFREX010000261.1:0-416 GCF_052114525.1 Pseudomonas sp. KB_15
GTCCTGCGTATGCACCAGGAAGCCGTTGACGGCAGTCTGCACGCCGTTCTTGTCGACCACGAACATGCGCGCCATCAGCGACTGGAGATCCTTGGCCTGCATGCCCTTGAGGAGCTTGCTGCCGAGATCGACATAACCGTCATAGAGGGCGGTGACGACCACGTCGCCAACCTGCTGGCGATAGAAGCCGGGCACCTGCTCCTTGACCTGCGCGGGCGCGGCCGTGGCGGCAAGACTGGCAAACATCAAGCCGGCCAGCGCGGCGCGAACCAGCCGGCGGGCGGCCTTGGGGGCAAAGGCGAGGGATTTCATCGGGGACAGATCCTTCCTGGATGGGAGTGGAAGCGAATAGGACAGGCAAGTTGCCGGAGGCCCATTCTAATGATCTGTCGGAAAATGCGCGCTGAGGGTCACGC
>NZ_JBFREX010000262.1:0-415 GCF_052114525.1 Pseudomonas sp. KB_15
CGGCAAGGAAGAGCGGTACATCAAGGACGACAACGAACTCAACGCCTACCTGCTGAAGCTGGCGATGGAGAAGGCGTCCCTGACGCGCCCGGACGGCAGCGAGATCATGGGCGACGCCCTGACCGAGCTGGCGCGCCAGTACCAGCTGGCCGAAGGCGTCATCGGCCGCCTGTCCCGCATCGTCGACCCGGACGCGCTGCGCGCCATCGCCGACGGCGTGGTGCTGGATCTCGACAACGCGGCAGCGGCGGAAGCCTCGGCCGTGGCGCTGAAGGCCAAGCTGGCCGAGATGCACGCCAAGACGCTGCTGGGCGCCGCCGTGAACGACGACGGCACCGCTGACGTGTATGCGCAATTCGACGAGAAAACCGACAAGCACCGCCTGATGATCGCGCGCCGGCACCACGGCAACGTG
>NZ_JBFREX010000263.1:0-415 GCF_052114525.1 Pseudomonas sp. KB_15
GTCTGTAGGGTTGCGGGTCAGCCGGCGCGCAGCTGGCCGAGGCCGAGCGCCCGCACCGGGCGGTCGCCGAGTTGCCAGAGCGCGTCGAGCAGGCGTGCGGCGGGGCCGGCGCCGATCACGGGCGCGCCGAGTTCCATGAATTTGTCGGTCAGCATGGCGTCGTCGAGCGGCGCCTCGGGGTCGCCCCGGCGGTACGGGGCGAAGTGGGTGTACCGGCTCCCATCGGCCATCTCGATCTCCACGCGCGCGGCGCGCTGGCGCGGGAAGGCGGCGGTCAGGTCGGCGTCGGCGGTCAGCGTGATGCGGGCCATCAGCGCGCGGATGGCGGGGTCGGCCATGYGCTGGGGCTGGAAGGCATCGAGCCGCACGGCGCCGTGCAAGAGCCCGTGCGCCACCACGTAGGGCAGGCTGAAGC
>NZ_JBFREX010000264.1:0-415 GCF_052114525.1 Pseudomonas sp. KB_15
GGCCGAACAGCGCGGCTGTCCGGATGGTGTCGGCGAGGCCATGGGCGGCGGCCACAGGCCGATGTAGCGTGGCAACGGCGGGCAGCTCAAGCCGCTCCACCAATGGCGCCCAGCCCAATAGCAGCGCGACGGCCGCCTCGGCGCTGTTCTGTGGCGGCGTCTCGTGCAATTGGACGGCAACGAAGAGGCGGAATCGTTCCAGCGCCGGGCCACCCGTCTCGTCTAGCCAGGCATCGAGCGCCATCAGCCCATCATTGGCTGGGAGGACCGAGGCTTCAACATGATGGAGGCCCGTGGCTGTCCAGCATGTCTGCCAGGCGTGGCGAAGCGGCGCCGGATCGACGCCATCGGACACCTGCAACGTGACATCCAGCGGCACGCTCGGGGGCAACGCGCGTAGCGGCATTTCCAGTTG
>NZ_JBFREX010000265.1:0-414 GCF_052114525.1 Pseudomonas sp. KB_15
CCCGTACGCAGTGGCACGTGCCCTGTCCAATCGGGTAGTCAATGCGCGCTGAGACGCTCTCGAATATCGGAGAATGCCGTGGCACTGATCGTCAAGGATTATCCGCTACTGGTGTTTCTGATCACACTCATCACGCTATGGTTGGCTGAGTGGCTCGGCTCACGCCTCCTGTTTCAAGAGCGCGTCGACGGGGACAGGTCAGAATCGAGCGACAGCGTCATCCAGGGTTCCGTGTTGACCTTGCTGGCTCTGCTTATCGGCTTCAGCTTCGCCATGGCGGTGAATCGCTACGATTTGCGCAAGAACTACGAGGAAGCGGAAGCCAACGCAATCGGCACGGAGTTCCTTCGAGCGGGCTTTCTACCCGATGACGATGCAGAGAAGGCGCGAAATCTGCTCAGGCTGTATCTGGAC
>NZ_JBFREX010000266.1:0-414 GCF_052114525.1 Pseudomonas sp. KB_15
GACCTTCCCGGGCACCGACTGGATGATGCTGACCGTGGCCTGCATCTGCCTGTTCATCGGCGCGATGGGCAAGTCGGCGCAGTTCCCGCTGCACGTGTGGCTGCCTGACTCGATGGAAGGCCCGACCCCGATCTCGGCACTGATCCACGCGGCAACGATGGTGACCGCCGGCATCTTCATGGTGGCGCGCATGTCGCCGCTGTTCGAACTGTCGGATACCGCGTTGTCCTTCGTGCTGGTGATCGGCGCGATCACCGCGCTGTTCATGGGCTTCCTGGGCATCATCCAGAACGACATCAAGCGCGTGGTGGCGTACTCCACGCTGTCGCAGCTGGGCTACATGACCGTGGCACTGGGCGCTTCGGCCTACTCGGTGGCGGTGTTCCACCTGATGACGCACGCGTTCTTCAAGGC
>NZ_JBFREX010000267.1:0-414 GCF_052114525.1 Pseudomonas sp. KB_15
GAGCGGGGCGATTCGGCCGCCGCGGCGGCGATGATCGACTGCCTGCGTCAGAAGTGGCCGAGGTAGCCGCCATCGACGGCCAGCACCTGCCCGCTGACGTACGATGCCGCCGGTGAGGCGAGGAAGACCGCCGCGCCGGCCACTTCGTCCGGCTGGCCCCAGCGGCCCAGCGAGGTCCGGTTGCGCAGCCATTCGGCGACCGTGCCGTCCGCCACCATCGACTGGTTCGGCTCGGTGGCGAAGTAGCCGGGCGCGATGGCGTTGACGGTGATGCCGTGGCGGCCCAGATCGGCCGCCATGGCGCGCGTGAGGGCGTCCAGCCCGCCCTTGGTGGCCGGATAGAGCACGTCGTTGGCGCGCGCCACCTGCCCGGCGATCGACGAGACATTGACGATGCGCCCGTACTGCCCGCGC
>NZ_JBFREX010000268.1:0-414 GCF_052114525.1 Pseudomonas sp. KB_15
CCTCTTGACACCGGACGTTAGCACCCGATGTCTGTCTCCCGTGATTGCACTCTTCGGTATTCGGAGTTTGCTATGGCGGGGTAATCAGCAATAGACCCCCCAACCATGACAGTGCTCTACCCCCGAAGGTGAGACACGAGGCACTACCTAAATAGTTTTCGGAGAGAACCAGCTATTTCCAGATTTGTTTAGCCTTTCACCCCTATCCACAGCTCATCCCCTAACTTTTCAACGTTAGTGGGTTCGGTCCTCCAGTACGTGTTACCGCACCTTCAACCTGGCCATGGATAGATCATCTGGTTTCGGGTCTACACCCAGCGACTCAACGCCCTATTCGGACTCGCTTTCGCTACGCCTTCCCTAATCGGTTAAGCTTGCCACTGAATGTAAGTCGCTGACCCATTATACAAAAGG
>NZ_JBFREX010000269.1:0-414 GCF_052114525.1 Pseudomonas sp. KB_15
CTTCTCGGGCGCGCGCAGCTTCGCGGCAATCGCGGCCGGCAGGCCGTAACCCATCGCGCCGCAGGTGGGCGCCAGTTCCGTGCGCGGACGCTTGTACGCGTAGAAGCGGTGCAGCCAGACCGTGTAATTGCCGGCGCCGTTGCTGAGGATGGCGTCTTCGGGCAGCACCGCGTTCAGGTGCGACATCGCGGCAGCCATATCCACCCCCGTCAGTTCCGCATGGGGCTTGGGCGGCGTGACGAAGGCCTCGTGCTCGGCCCGGGCGCCGCTGGTCCAGTCCTTCCATCCGATAGAAGCCGGCGCCGGCAGCGCGGCCAGCATGGCTGCCGCAGGCACCACGCCCGAATGGATCGGCAGTGCCGACTGGTAGACGCGGCCCAGCTCGCCGCTATCGGCATGGATATGCACCAGCTT
>NZ_JBFREX010000270.1:0-413 GCF_052114525.1 Pseudomonas sp. KB_15
CCCGGGGACACGAGGATCTCGTCCGTCGCGCGTCGAATATCTTCGACGAGCTGGTGGTCGGCGTGGCGCACAGCCCCAACAAGCGCCCGTTCTTCTCGCTGGAGGAGCGCATCGGTATCGCGAAGGAAGTGCTCGGGCACTATCCCAACGTGCGCGTGGAAGGCTTCTCGGGCCTGCTCAAGGACTTCGTGCGCAAGAACAATGCGCGCGTGATCGTGCGCGGCCTGCGCGCGGTGTCGGATTTCGAGTACGAGTTCCAGATGGCCGGCATGAACCGCTACCTGCTGCCGGACGTGGAAACGATGTTCCTGACCCCCTCGGACCAGTACCAGTTCATCTCGGGCACCTTCGTGCGCGAGATTGCCGTGCTGGGCGGCGATGTCAGCAAGTTCGTATTCCCCTCGGTGGAGCGC
>NZ_JBFREX010000271.1:0-412 GCF_052114525.1 Pseudomonas sp. KB_15
GCGCCAGAAAGCAAAAACCGCGGCCAAGGCCGCGGTGTGTGTTTGCGTACGAGCCGGAGCGAGCAGGCCGTCGCCAGCCGGAACGCCGACACCGCGCGCATCATCGACTGGGCCTGCTCGGCCAGCGAATGGCGCCAGAAAGCAAAAACCGCGGCCAAGGCCGCGGTGTGTGTTTGCGTACGAGCCGGAGCGAGCAGGCCGTCGCCAGCCGGAACGCCGACACCGCGCGCATCATCGACTGGGCCTGCTCGGCCMGCGAATGGGCGGCGGCAGCCGCTTCCTCGACCAGTGCCGCGTTCTGCTGCGTCACCGAGTCCATCTGCGTCACGGCCTGGCCCACCTGCTCGATGCCGGTGCTCTGCTCGGCGGAAGCCGCGCTGATCTCGCCCATGATGTCGGTCACGCGGCGCAC
>NZ_JBFREX010000272.1:0-411 GCF_052114525.1 Pseudomonas sp. KB_15
CATCGCAACAAGCCGATCCTGGAGATCACCGAGGACGAGTTCGACCGCGTCTACGCGGTCAACGTCAAGAGCATCTACTGGTCGGCCCGGCACTTCATCCCCCACTTCCGCCAGCGCGGCGGCGGCAACTTCGTCAACGTGGCTTCCACCGCCGGCATCCGGCCCCGCCCAGGGCTGGTCTGGTACAACGGCAGCAAGGGCGCCGTCATCACGGCCAGCAAGGCCATGGCGGCCGAACTCGGCCCGGACAACATCCGCGTGAACTGCGTCAACCCGGTGATCGGAGCCACCGGCCCGCTCGAACAGTTCATGGGCCTGCCGGACACCCCCGAGAACCGCGCCAAATTCCTCGCCACGATCCCCATGGGGCGCATGTCCACCCCGCAGGACGTGGCCAATGCCTGCCTCTAC
>NZ_JBFREX010000273.1:0-411 GCF_052114525.1 Pseudomonas sp. KB_15
CCCGAAGCCGGCGGCCAAGCGCGCGGCGGCGAAGAAGCCCGCCGCGAAGAAGGCTGCCACCAAGGCTGCGAAGCCCGCCACCAAGACGTCCGCCACGAAAAAGCCGTCGACCAAAAAGCCCGCCGCGAAGGCACCCGCCGCGCCGGGCACCCCCAAGGACAGCGTCGAGTGAGCCGCCTGTGAGCGTCACGCACGCCGACCCGGCCCTCCGCGCCAGCCAGCGCCAGCGCACGGCGCTGGTCATGATGGGCGGCGGCGCGCGGGCGGCCTACCAGGCCGGCGTACTGGCCGGCATCGCCCGCATCGCCACGCGGCATGGGCTCGGGCATTGCCCGTTGCCGTTCGGCATCGTCACCGGCACCTCGGCCGGGGCGATCAACGTTTGTCGGCCGTCATCCGCCTCGATGGCCA
>NZ_JBFREX010000274.1:0-410 GCF_052114525.1 Pseudomonas sp. KB_15
CTCCTATCCTGACAAGGCTCCGTCGCCATCCCGGCACGGAGCCTTGAGTCCAATAAGGAAAGGAGTTTTCTGATGCGCAATCCCTTCGATGTTTCCCTGATCCAGTGCATGCGCCGGATGTTCGTGGCGCTGCTGGTGTCGCTCGCGTTCGGCGGCGCGGCCTATGCCAACGTGGACGTCAACGTGGCGGACGAAGCCGCGCTGACCGGCGTGAAGGGCATCGGGCCGGCTACCGCCAAGCGGATCCTCGATGAGCGCGAGAAGCATGGCGCCTTCAAGGATGCCGGCGACCTCGCGGACCGGGTGCCCGGCGTGGGGCCGAAGTCGGTGGCCAACCTCGAGGCCGCCGGGCTGACGTTCGGCAAGGCTGCGCCGCCCCCTCGCAAGGATCCCAAGGCAAAGGCCAGCGC
>NZ_JBFREX010000275.1:0-410 GCF_052114525.1 Pseudomonas sp. KB_15
GGTTTCCGTTCAACGCGCGCGCAGCGCATCCACGATATTCAGGCGCGACGCGCGCAGCGCTGGCAGGAATCCGCCGATGAAGCCCATCGCCATCGAGAACAGCAGCGTCTTGACGACGATGCCCGGCGTGAGCAGGAAACGGAACGACAGGTCGGCGAAGGTCTGGAAGTTCGTCGTCGAAAATGACGCAAACTGCATCAGCGCGGCGCAGGCCAGCCCGGCCACGCCGCCGACAAAGCCCAGCAGCACCGCCTCGATAAGAAACGCCGCGAGCACATTGGTGCGCTGGAAGCCCAGCGCGCGCAGCGTGCCGATCTCGCCCACGCGATTGGCCACCGAGGCGTACATCGTGATCATGGCGCCGATCATCGCCGCCACGGAGAAGATCGTGGTCAGCGTCAGCCCAAGGA
>NZ_JBFREX010000276.1:0-409 GCF_052114525.1 Pseudomonas sp. KB_15
ATCCTGCGCGCGCACGAACTCGGGCCGGAAGCCCAGCTTGCGGCCCAGCCGCGGGTGCAGCGTCTTGAGGAGGTGCTTGTCGATGTTGTACGCGAGCAGCCCGGCGGCCACGGCCAGGCGCGGGCCGCTCCACGGCGGGATATGCGCCACGCCGATGCGGATCTCGGGCGCGGCCTGGAGCCGCGCGAGCCGGTTATCGCCGAATAGCGACAGCAGCGCGTTGCGATAGATGCCGTAATGYGGAAACACGCGCTCGCGCCGCAGCAGGTTGCCCCAGTAGGCGTTGCGCGTGTTGTTGGCCAGGATGTCGCGGTAATAGGCCATGGTCTGGTGCGAATCATGCGCATGGACCATGCACGCCGTAGCCGCCCCGGCCGAGATGCCCGCAATCACGCGCGGCCGCAGCGCC
>NZ_JBFREX010000277.1:0-408 GCF_052114525.1 Pseudomonas sp. KB_15
TGCAGAAGACGTCACCGTGCACGAGCTGGCGCGCGACGTGCCGCCCTACGGCGCCCCCGCCTCGACCTGAACACCGCCCATCGGCGGACCCATTCCCTTCCCGGCATCTGCCGTTAGACCATGACCCCATCCAGAAAGACCCTGTTCGGCAAGCTCGGCGAAACGATGTTTCGCGGCATCGAGTCGGCCACAACGTTTTGCAAGCTCCGCGGCAACCCTTACGTCGAACTGGCGCATTGGCTGCACCAGATCCTCGCGCTGCCGGACAGTGACATGCACCGCATCTGCCGCCATGGCGGCGTGGACCGCGAGAAGCTCGACGCGGATCTGGTCCGAACACTCGCCGGCTTGCCTTCCGGCGCCAGCTCGATCAGCGATTTCTCGAACCATATCGACATCGCCATCGAG
>NZ_JBFREX010000278.1:0-408 GCF_052114525.1 Pseudomonas sp. KB_15
CCATTGGGCTGCCGCTCAATCACGTCGTCAAGATCGTCCACGCGCTGCGCCGTGCTGGCTACCTCGACACCGCGCGCGGGCGTATCGGTGGAACACGCCTGGCGTGTCCTGCATCGGCCATCACTGTGGGCGACGTGGTCCGGGTCTTGGAATACAGGTTGGACTTGATGGCGTGCTTTCGCGCCGGGGGATTTTGCGTGGTCTCGAGCGTTGCCGATTGTCACGCGGCGCTGAGTGGGGCGCTGGTGGCCTACCTCACCGTGCTCGATGGCTACTCGATAGCGGATCTGCTGCCCTGATCGATGCCCGACATCGCAATAGACCTTTTCAATGCCGTGCGCTGCCATGTCGCATGGCGCAGGCCGATACGTGCTTCGTATGCTTCCGTTGCTTGCCCGGGGTCCATAC
>NZ_JBFREX010000279.1:0-407 GCF_052114525.1 Pseudomonas sp. KB_15
TGCTTGAGGTTCGGCACGATGATGGCGATGAAGGTCAGCGGCAGGAAGAAATCGAGCGGCCAGTCCTGCGGCACCTGCGCGCCGACCAGCACGCCGGCCAGCGTGGAGAGCTGCCAGCTCGACCACAGCGAGAAGCCGGCGCCGAAGTAGAACCAGTGGCGGTAGCGCGCCCGCTCGCCGGTATCGCCCAGGCGGCGCGTCATGGCGGCGAAGGCCTCGTCGGTCAGCAGGTAGGCCACCAGCGCCTTCCAGCGGCGCGGCAGCGGTGCCAGCGACGGGGCGATCGTGGCCGARTASAGCGCRTGGCGCAGGTTGACCATSGCSACGGTSAMGGCGATCASCASCGCCGGCGTGCCSGCCGCCCASAGTTGSGTCAGGATCATCTGGGAGGCGCCGCCGAACACGAT
>NZ_JBFREX010000280.1:0-406 GCF_052114525.1 Pseudomonas sp. KB_15
GTGGTCTGGCACGCCCACGACACGCTCAATGTCTACGCCAACCTGGGCCGGGGCTTCGAGACCCCGACGCTGACCGAGGTGGCCTACGGCCCCGGCGGCGTGGGCGCCAACCTGGGCTTGCAGGCGTCCACCAGCCGGCAGGGCGAGATCGGCGTGAAATGGCAGGCGGCCGGCCAGAAGGTGGAGGCTGCGCTGTTCGATGCCGACAGCCACGACGAGGTGGTGCCGGTATCGAACAACGCCGGCCGCACGGTCTACCAGAACGTGAACGGCGTGCGCCGGCGCGGGCTGGAACTGGGCTGGCGCGGCACCTTCGGCCAGGCGCAGCAGTGGGGGGCGGGGCTCGGGTATACCTATTTGTCGGCCTACTTCGGGGAGGCATATCTCAACGCGCAGGGCCTGCAGG
>NZ_JBFREX010000281.1:0-405 GCF_052114525.1 Pseudomonas sp. KB_15
CCGCAGAACACCTTCGCGCTGGCCGAGTTCATGCACCGCGTGGGGGCGATCAAGAACCAGCCGAAGACCTGGCAGGACTACTTCTTCCAGGACCCGGCCACGGCCCAGGGGAGCTGACATGTCTGAACCGCTGCACCCAGGCGCGCATCTGCGCGTGATTCCGGGCCGGTCGCCGTCTTCGTCACCGTCTGCGCCGCTGTTGCAGGTGGATGGCGTCTCGCTCGAATACCGCACCGACGCGCGCGTGGTGCGCGCCACCCACCGCGTGAGCTTCGACGTGCATGGCGGAGATCGCTTCGTGCTGCTGGGCCCGTCCGGCTGCGGCAAGTCCACGCTGCTCAAGGCCGTGGCCGGCTTCGTGCCGCCAGCCGAGGGCGAGATCCGCCTGGAAGGGCGGCGCGTGGC
>NZ_JBFREX010000282.1:0-405 GCF_052114525.1 Pseudomonas sp. KB_15
TTCGTACATCGGCATACAGAACCGTCCCCGGCCCGATACATCCGCCACACACCAGCGCGATGCAATGGCGACTCTTTCCACTGCAACGCAAAGGCTTCCCATGACTTCGACCCGTACCTCCAGCCGCATCCTCGCCGCTACCGTCCTGCTGGCCGGCGCGGGCCTGTTCCAGGCCGCGCACGCCCAGAACGTCGGCCTCCACCGCACGGACCTGGTGCAGAGCGACCTGAGCACGCCGGGGCGCGAAGCCGTGCAGGTGCGGGTGGACTTCGATCCGGGCGCGGTTTCGATCAAGCATGCCCATCCGGGCGAGGAAATCGCCTACGTGCTGGCGGGCGAACTCGAATACCAGCTGGAGGGCCGCGCGCCGGTGACGCTGAAGGCGGGCGAGGCGCTGTTCATCCC
>NZ_JBFREX010000283.1:0-404 GCF_052114525.1 Pseudomonas sp. KB_15
GGCTATTACACGCTGAACCGCTATGGCTCCGAGCAGGCGCTCGGGCTGCTGGTGGCGTTGTCGCTGGTGGCTATTACACGCTGAACCGCTATGGCTCCGAGCAGGCGCTCGGGCTGCTGGTGGCGTTGTCGCTGGTGCGTGAACTGGGGCCGGTGGTCTCGGCGCTGCTGTTCGCGGGGCGTGCGGGGACGTCGCTGACGGCCGAAATCGGCCTGATGAAGGCGGGCGAGCAGCTCACCGCCATGGAAATGATGGCCGTGAACCCGTTGCAGCGCGTGATTGCACCGCGCTTCTGGGCCGGCGTGATTGCCATGCCAGTCCTGGCGGCCATCTTCAGCGCCGTGGGCATCCTGGGCGGCTATCTGGTCGGTGTGCAGCTGATCGGGGTGGACGCCGGCGCGTTC
>NZ_JBFREX010000284.1:0-404 GCF_052114525.1 Pseudomonas sp. KB_15
GCCGTGCTCGTGCTGAGCCTGCCTGCCGCGTGGAGCGCTCACGCTTCGGTGGTGATCGGCGGCACGCGTGTGGTGTACAACGCCAACGAAAAAGAAGCGACGATCAAGCTTTCCAATCAGGGAAATGCTCCGGCGCTGACCCAGGCCTGGCTCGACAATGGCGACCCCAAGGCCGCGCCATCTACCGTGGAGGTGCCATTTCTGGTCACTCCGCCCGTGATGCGCATTGATCCGAAGAAGGCGCAGACCCTGCGCATCCTCCATACCGGCGAGCCACTGCCGCAGGACAAGGAGTCGGTGTTCTGGCTCAACGTGCTGGAAATCCCGCCCAAGGCCGAAGCCAGTGGCGCGAACACCAACCATTTGCAGCTCGCGTTCCGCTCGCGCATCAAGATGTTCTATCG
>NZ_JBFREX010000285.1:0-404 GCF_052114525.1 Pseudomonas sp. KB_15
CGCCAGCTCTTCAAGAGCGTGAACTCGCTCGCGGCGGCGGCCTCGCAACTGCAGGAGGCTGCGTGATGAACCCCGTTCTCGCCGCGGTGGACCAGGCGTCGCCGCATCCCGCACCGGCGGACCCCGCCGCCCTGATCGCCGCCGCCCAGGCTGCCGCCGCCGTCGCCGCCACGCATGCCGATGCGGTGGACCGCGACGCGCGCTTCCCGGATGAAGCCTTCGTCACGCTGCGCGAGCACGGCCTGCTCGGCGCGATGATCCCGACGCACCTCGGCGGCGCCGGCGCCACGCTCGATACCGTGGCCGCCATCTGCCGCGTGCTGGGCGGCGCCTGTGCCGCCACCGGCATGGTCTACGCGATGCACCAGATCCAGGTGGCGTGCGTGCTCGAGCACGGCATGGGC
>NZ_JBFREX010000286.1:0-404 GCF_052114525.1 Pseudomonas sp. KB_15
CCTTGGGCCGTGCCGGGCGCGCGCGTTCGCGGTCACGCGCGTGGCGCAGGAAATCGGGGGCGAAGACCGGGCCCGGCGATACCTCGCGGCGGATCCAGTGGCGCGTGGTGGATTCGCGTGCGATGGCATCGGGCGTGCCCTCGCGCGACGTATCGAGCGCATTGGCGCTGGCCGACGCGACATCGTCCTCCCCTTCACGCGCGAATTCCTCGGCCGGCGCCACGGTGGGATCGGCGGCACGCAGGTATTCGCTCGCGCTGCGTACCGGCTCGGTATGCGGGAAGGGGTTGGTCGGCGGCAGCGGCTCGGCCGCCTCCGGCGTGGGGCTGGGGGATGGACTCGAGGACGGCACCGGCGGCCACGCGGCCCTGGCGCTGTACGCGCCGGACGGCGGCGGGCTGGCC
>NZ_JBFREX010000287.1:0-403 GCF_052114525.1 Pseudomonas sp. KB_15
GGCATCGACGGCCGCGCCGCCACGGCGGCGATGGACCGCTACGGCACCCAGTTCCGCACGCCGCAGTCCGACGCCAACGCCTTCACGATCGGCGTGGGCGCCTCCGGCGGTCTCAACAATATGGGACGGTAGGCCACGCGGCCGCCGCACGCTGTCTCCAGGAGAGAAGCCATGGCAAAGATCGCCGTTGTATCCGCCGACGATGCGCACCTGCACTACGTGGCGGGCCTGATCGCCCAGAGCGCCAACCACGTGGTACAGCGTGTGCGGGCCACGCCCGCCGCCGCGCTGGCCGACCCCGCGCTCACGCTCGGCACCGACCTGCTGATCGTGGACGCGCCCGAGGTCGGCGCGGACGACATCGTCCAGCTGCGCCGCATCACCACCGAGCATCCGGAAACAC
>NZ_JBFREX010000288.1:0-402 GCF_052114525.1 Pseudomonas sp. KB_15
CGACTGGGTCAACCCGTCGGCCGACATCGTATCTCCATCCAATCCGCTTAAACCCGCCAGAACCCGCATGCCCCAAGCTCCAGCGTCGAAGTCCGTCACGCTCCATGATGTCGCCCGGCAGGCCGGCGTCTCGCTGATTACCGCCTCGCGGGCGTTGAGCAATCCGGGCATGGTGTCCGAGGCCACCATCGCGCGCGTGCGCGAGGCCGTGGCGGTGACCGGCTACAYCCCGAACCTGCTGGCCGGCGGGCTGAAGTCCCGCAAGAGCCTGATGGTGGCCGCGCTGGTGCCGAACATCGCTGTGCAGCAGTTCCTGCCGACCGTGAAGGCGCTGACCGATGCGCTGGACGCCGCCGGCTACCAGTTGATCCTCGGCCAGACCGGCTACGATCACGCCCGGGA
>NZ_JBFREX010000289.1:0-402 GCF_052114525.1 Pseudomonas sp. KB_15
CGAATACCAGCGTGCCGCATTGCAGGCGGGGATGAGCGCGGCCACGGCTGCGGCGGATCAGGGCGAGGATGCGCGCCTCGAGTTCGGCGATGGCGAAGGGCTTGGGCAGGTAGTCGTCGGCGCCGAGGTTCAGGCCGCGCACACGTTCGTCGAGGGTGTCCTGGGCGGTCAGGATCAGCACCGGCGTGCGGTCGTCGCGGCCACGCATGGCCTTGAGCACGGCCAGGCCGTCCTTGCCGGGCAGGCGCAGGTCGAGCACCACGGCGTCGTATTCCTCGGCCATCAGCCGGGCTTCGGCCTGCAGGCCGTCCGCCACGTGCTCGATGACGAAGCCGCCCTGCTCCAGCGCGCGGGCCACCCAGCGGGCCAGTTCCACCTCATCTTCTACCAGCAGGATACGCA
>NZ_JBFREX010000290.1:0-402 GCF_052114525.1 Pseudomonas sp. KB_15
ACCGGGGTATAGCGCAGTCCGGTAGCGCGCCTGCTTTGGGAGCAGGATGTCAGGAGTTCGAATCCCCTTACCGTATAGCGCAGTCCGGTAGCGCGCCTGCTTTGGGAGCAGGATGTCAGGAGTTCGAATCCCCTTACCCCGACCATATTTGGGTCGTTAGCTCAGTTGGTAGAGCAGTTGGCTTTTAACCAATTGGTCGTAGGTTCGAATCCCACACGACCCACCATTTTTGAAACCAGTTAKCGCTGGAATCGAATCTTAAGATCAGACGCCAAAAGCTCTGTTCGCAGAAGGCGCCTTTCAAAGGTGCCTTTTTTTTACCGGGGTATAGCGCAGTCCGGTAGCGCGCCTGCTTTGGGAGCAGGATGTCAGGAGTTCGAATCCCCTTACCCCGACCATATT
>NZ_JBFREX010000291.1:0-401 GCF_052114525.1 Pseudomonas sp. KB_15
ATCTCACTGGGACCTTGATCTCACTGGGACCTTGAGTCCCCTGAAGGGCCGTCGAAGACTACGACGTTGATAGGTTGGGTGTGTAAGCGCTGTGAGGCGTTGAGCTAACCAATACTAATTGCCCGTGAGGCTTGACCATATAACACCCAAGCAATTTGCGAACTCGGAAGAGGCCAGATTGCGGTGTGTGAAGACGAAACGAACCGAAAGTTCGAGATACTCACAAAACACCTAGCTGTCACATACCCAATTTGCTGAAGCGAGACCAACTGGTCACGACTCAGTACCCGAATTTCTTGACGACCATAGAGCATTGGAACCACCTGATCCCATCCCGAACTCAGCAGTGAAACGATGCATCGCCGATGGTAGTGTGGGGTTTCCCCATGTGAGAGTAGGTC
>NZ_JBFREX010000292.1:0-399 GCF_052114525.1 Pseudomonas sp. KB_15
AATAATCCCCTGTGGGAGCGAGCTTGCTCGCGATGAGGCAGGCACAAACAACCCGAGATTCCGATCAGTCCCGATACCCAGGCGCCACTCGATCCAGCATTCGCAACAACGCCGCCCACGCCAATTGCATGGCATCCGGATCACTCAACTCCCCATCCTCCAACGGCCGCCCAGGATCATTGAACTGCCGTTCGGTGCGCGCGCAGACCTCCCACAGTTGATCCGGGTTGCCACACATTCTGTGTACGACGCGAATCCCCTGTGGGAGCGAGCTTGCTCGCGATGAGGCAGGCACAAACAACCCGAGATTCCGATCAGTCCCGATACCCAGGCGCCACTCCCAGCATTATTCGCAACAACGCCGCCCACGCCAATTGCATGGCATCCGGATCACTCAAC
>NZ_JBFREX010000293.1:0-399 GCF_052114525.1 Pseudomonas sp. KB_15
ATCTATTACTACACGGGCGCCCAGCACGGCGGGGCGGGCGGCACGACCAGCATCAGCTTCGCGCCCACCCGTAATGTCTACCCGGCCGGCACGGTGATCCAGCACAACGACACCTTCCGTGCGCTGTTCATCGATCTCGAGGACTGGGTCGTGCGCGGCACCACGCCGCCTGCCAGCCAGGTGCCGGCGCTGGCCGATGGCTCGCTGGTGCGCCCAGCCGACGTGGCCTTCCCCGTCATGAAGGGCGTGACGTGGGCCGTGAGCGGCGTGCAGACGGCGGTGCCTGACTTCCAGTACCTGGCGCGCTACAACGGCTATCCGTTGCTCGACTTCGGCCCGCAGTACCGGCGCGAGGACGAGTCCGGGATCGCCATGGTGCTGCCGCCGGCGTACCTGAAC
>NZ_JBFREX010000294.1:0-398 GCF_052114525.1 Pseudomonas sp. KB_15
AATATCCTGGAATAGCAGAATGCCGAAGCTGGCCGCGCCAGCCGGGGTGCCCATCAGGTTCCGCTCGGCCAGCGTGGCGAACGCGATGGCCGTGGAAGACAGCGCCAGGCCAAGCCCCGCCACCAGCGCGACCTGCCACGGCGCGCCCAGCAGCGCGGCCAGGATGCCCAGCACCACGGCACAGACCGCGAGCTGCGTCGTCCCGTAGCCGAAAATCGATTTCTTGAGGTTCTTGAGCTTGCGCGGCTCCAGTTCCAGGCCGATGACGAACATCATCATCACGACGCCGAACTCCGAGAAATGGAGGATCGACTCGACATTGGTGACCAGCCGCAGCGCGAACGGGCCGATGGCCGCGCCGGCGATCAGGTAGCCGAGCACCGCGCCGAGGCCAAGCC
>NZ_JBFREX010000295.1:0-397 GCF_052114525.1 Pseudomonas sp. KB_15
CTCCGTCACGGGCTGGCCGGCGGTGTCGAGCACGGGCTGGCCGGCCGCATCCACCTTGGGCTGGGTGTAGGTGAGTTCCGAGACCAGCGCTGCATCCTGGTAGCGGTCGAAGTTCTGGATCACGCCCTGGCTGACCAGCAGCAGCGCGGTAATCAAGGACAGCGGCAGCAGCACATAGAGCGTGGTGCGCACCAGATCGACCCAGAAATTGCCGAGCGTGGCGGCGCCGTGGCGCGCGAAGCCGCGGATCAGCGCAAACACCACCGCAATGCCAGTGGCCGCCGAGACGAAGTTCTGCATCGTCAGCGCCAGCATCTGCGTGAGGTAGCTCATCGTCGATTCACCGGCGTAGCCCTGCCAGTTGGTATTGCTGACGAAGCTGATGGCGGTGTTGAAC
>NZ_JBFREX010000296.1:0-397 GCF_052114525.1 Pseudomonas sp. KB_15
GCACTTCCTTGAAGTTGGCATCCACCCACACTTGGTCTAGCGGCACCACGGCCATCAGCGGCGTGCCGGGGCTCACGCGCTGGCCCACCTGGACCGAGCGCTTGGCCACGTAGCCGGTGACCGGCGCGGGCATCGTCGAGCGGGCGAAGGCGAGGTAGGCCGAACGCAGGTTCGCGGCAGCGCGCTGCACATTGGGATGTTTCTCAACCGTAGTCTGGTCGGTCAGCACCTTGTTCGAAGCGAGTTGCTCCTGCGCGGCCAGCAGCGCCGATTCGGCGGCCTTCAGGCCGGTCTGCGCATGAGAAATTTCTTCGTTCGACACGGCACCCGAGCCGGCGATGGCCTGGCGGCGGCGCAGGTCGTCGCGCGCCTTGGCTACGTCGGCCTGGCGCATCGC
>NZ_JBFREX010000297.1:0-397 GCF_052114525.1 Pseudomonas sp. KB_15
CATCCTGCTCTGCACGACGATCATCGAGACCGGCATCGACGTGCCGACCGCCAACACCATCCTGATCCACCGCGCCGACAAGTTCGGCCTGGCCCAGCTGCACCAGCTGCGGGGCCGCGTGGGTCGCTCGCACCATCAGGCCTACGCGTACATGCTGGTCCATGATGTCGATGGCCTGACCAAGCTGGCGCAGCGCCGGCTCGAGGCCATCCAGCAGATGGAGGAACTCGGCTCCGGCTTCTACCTCGCCATGCACGACCTGGAAATCCGCGGCGCCGGCGAGGTGCTGGGCGACAAGCAATCGGGCGAAATCCACGAAATCGGCTTCCAGCTTTATACGGACATGCTCAACGCCGCCGTGAAGGCGCTCAAGGCCGGCAAGGAGCCGGACCTGATG
>NZ_JBFREX010000298.1:0-397 GCF_052114525.1 Pseudomonas sp. KB_15
GTTTCCAGCCAAGCTGTACGGACAGCAGGCGCATGGCGATCGTGACAAGCGCCCCGGTCAGCAGCGCCGCCTCCTGGTCGGCGCGTAGCCAAGTCAGGCCGACATAGACCCAGCAGCCCACAAACGAGCAGGTGGCGTAGGGCGAGCGGTCGCGCAGGATCATCGGCACTTCATTGCAGAGCACGTCGCGGACCACGCCGCCGAACACTGCCGAGATGATGCCCATCATCACCGCCACGGTCGGCGTCATCTGCGCCACCAGCGCCAGCGAGGTGCCCGTGACGGAGAACAGCCCCAGGCCGATGGCATCGGCGACCAGCATCGCCCGGTTCGAGGCCACCGTGCTCACCACGCGAAATACGATGGCCGCGCCGATCGACATCGCGAAGATCAGCAG
>NZ_JBFREX010000299.1:0-396 GCF_052114525.1 Pseudomonas sp. KB_15
GCCCAGCAGCGGCGTGTCGATGCGGTCCTGCCCCGCGTTGCGGGCCGCGCGCGCGACGATCTCGATATTGTTCAGCAGCTTGCGCCCGTCGCCGTCGGCCGAGCCGACGATCAGCTGGAGCGCCTCGTCCTCCCAGGTCAGCCCGCCCAGTTCCTCGCTGGCGCGCAGCACGAGCTGCTTCAGTTCGGCGTCGTCCAGACTCTTGAGCACGTAGACGGCCGCCCGGGACAGCAGCGCGCCGTTGACCTCGAACGATGGGTTTTCCGTGGTGGCGCCGATGAACGTGAACAGGCCGCTTTCCACGTGCGGCAGAAAGGCATCCTGCTGGCTCTTGTTGAAGCGGTGCACTTCGTCGACAAACACCAGCGTGCGGCGGCCGTGGGCGCGGTACTGCTC
>NZ_JBFREX010000300.1:0-396 GCF_052114525.1 Pseudomonas sp. KB_15
GGCGGCCGGCGCGGCAGGGGCGTTGTAGGCCAGCGCGTGCGGCAGCACAATCGTATGGACTTCTGCATGCGGCAGGTTGAAGGTGCCGCCCAGCGTATGACACAGCTTGTGGTGCAACCCTGCCGTGACGCTGCCAAGCACGGCCCCGCACAGCCACGCCCCATAGAGCGCATCGCCACGTGCGGCGAGCCTTTCCGCACCGTCCTCACCACCTTCCCGCGCAATGACGGGCAGCGCACGACCCAGCGCCGCGATACCTTCGCGCGACATCCAGTCGCTGACCGGATTGCGATCGCCAGCATAGAGGCCTTCGGCTGCATGGGCGATGGCATTGATGCCGCTGGTCACGCTGACCATGCGCGGCAGGCGCAGTGACAACTCCGGATCGTAGATGAC
>NZ_JBFREX010000301.1:0-396 GCF_052114525.1 Pseudomonas sp. KB_15
AAACGAAACGCGGCGCACTGGAGTCCATCGCCAGCAGGCTGGCTCCTACAGTTTCAGCGTGGGTACGTTCCCTTGTGGGAGCTGGCTTGCCAGCGATGGTCGTTAACGATTACGCGTGTGAACTGGATAAACGCGGCGCACTGGAGTCCATCGCTAGCAGGCTGGCTCCTACAGTTTCAGCGTGGGCGCGGTCCTTTGTGGGAGCTGGCTTGCCAGCGATGGTCGTTAACGATAACGCAGTGTGAACTGGATAAACGCGGCGCACTGGAGTCCATCGCCAGCAGGCTGGCTCCTACAGTTTCAGCGTGGGYRCGKTCCCTTGTGGGAGCTGGCTTGCCAGCGATGGTCGTTAACGATTACGCGTGTGAACTGGATAAACGCGGCGCACTGGAGTCC
>NZ_JBFREX010000302.1:0-396 GCF_052114525.1 Pseudomonas sp. KB_15
CACCTCCTCGGAGCACACTGTGGATGCATTGGCGAACGAAGCGGCGCAAGCGAGCAATATGGCCGGAATGATATTTTTCACAGGCACTGTCTCAGTAACGATTCAAATTTCGTCGCATATTCCGCGATGACGGTATCTTTGTCCGTACCATTAATGATCCGGCGTGCCGCAACATAGTCCACGCCGGCGTTATTAATGTAATGGGGCAAACTCTTGCCGGTAAAGGTGCCCCGTATCATGCCTTCGACCATGATCAACACCGCCCTGCGCCATTCCAGGGCCGCATCCGGTTCCGCCAACAGATCGATCTCGGCGACTTCGCAGAACTTCGCGTAGTTTGCCTGCCAGGTAATTTGGACCAGCCCTCTCCCTCGATATTTGTGACCATCGCCGACC
>NZ_JBFREX010000303.1:0-395 GCF_052114525.1 Pseudomonas sp. KB_15
GGCGCTGGTCGCGGGTTTCGCCACGGAAGCCGGGGATCACGAGGCTGTAGTAGTGCGGGTTGAGCTGGAACGGGATCAGGCCGAGGGCGTCGAGGCCGCCCGGGTCTACCACGGGCATGTCGTTGGTTGTGCGGATGCTGGGCGTGGCGAGGTTGGAGCCGGCACTCCAGCCGATATAGCGCGCGGCGCCGGCGCGCACGCGGGCGGCCATCGGGGCCAGCAGCGCCTGCTGGCGCAGTACCTGGAGCAGCCGGAAGGTATTGCCGCCGCCCACCACGATCAGCGTGGCCGCGTTGACTGCCGCCAGCGGGTCCGCCTCGGCGTGCAGGCCGCGCACGGTGATGCCGATGGGCGCCAGCGCCTCGCGGACCTGTTCGGTGTAGGCGTCCCAGTCA
>NZ_JBFREX010000304.1:0-395 GCF_052114525.1 Pseudomonas sp. KB_15
ATGAAGCCTTCCGCAAGCTCGAGGAGACGGTGTGCGCCGAGACTCGGGCCATGGCCACCACGCTCCTGAAGAAGTCGCTGCGTTGGGAAGCGTTCCACGTGATTCGTTGTGCCAGCACGTATACGCGCAACGAGAGCCATTGCCGCCACTACGATTCGCATCTGCTGACGCTGCTGATTCCGCTGAAGCTCGCCCCCGATGGCGTTTGCAACGGTGATCTGCTGGTTTATCACCCGCCACGGCTGGCGGTATCCACTGTGGCCAATGTTTTTTGCAAGCTTCGTCATGGCATTCAGCGCAATCTGCCGTTTCCCATCAGAAAATGGCTGACGCTACGGGATCTGCGCCGTGGCCGCTGCAACCGCGTGCCGGTGGAGCCGGGCAGCGTCTATGTC
>NZ_JBFREX010000305.1:0-395 GCF_052114525.1 Pseudomonas sp. KB_15
ACCATCGCCCGGCAGGACAACCCACGCATGAAGCGGAACGACATGGCGACTCCGGCGAATTGCGCAGCATCCGGCACAAGCGGGCTGCTGAGAGGAATCTAATGGAGGCGCTCAGACGGGACAATCCCTGTCGAAAACATTCATTTCGTACGTTGAATCCGCGCAGATCACCGCAGCACTGGGTACGGTTTGGACCGCCCGGCCTGAGGCCAGGTGTGCATCTTGCTTCGCTTGAGAATCCTCTGAATCTGGCACCCTGCCCTTGAAGCCGCGTTATGCCAGCCTCACCTTCCTCGGATAACTACGATGCCTAAGGCCATCCGATGAGCGCCCTGCCGCCCCGCCGTTCGATTCTCTTTGCCGCCTCCATCACGGCGCTGCTGCATGGCTATATC
>NZ_JBFREX010000306.1:0-392 GCF_052114525.1 Pseudomonas sp. KB_15
GGCCGGCACAGGCCACGGGTGCGTACTTGGCGATGCCGTGCGTGGTGGCCTCGGCGCGGTGCGCGGTGCCGAAGGCGTCGTTGACGTAGACATCGCACAGCTTGGCCATCTTCTGGGCCAGTTCATCGCTGTTCTTCTTCTCGCCCTTGTTGACGCGGCAGTTCTCGAGCAGCACTACCTGGCCGGGCGCCACGTCCACGCCATCGACCCAGTTCTGCACCAGCCGCACGGGCTTGCCGAGCAGTTCGGACAGACGTTCGGCGATCGGGGCCAGCGAGTCCTCGGGCTTGAATTCACCCTCGGTCGGGCGGCCCAGGTGGGACGTCACCATCACGGCCGCGCCGGCCTTCAGGCAGGCCTCGATGGCCGGCACCGACGCACGGATGCGGGTG
>NZ_JBFREX010000307.1:0-390 GCF_052114525.1 Pseudomonas sp. KB_15
CCAACGTGCTGGACGAGGCGCTGGTCAAGAACAACCTCGACTGGACCGCCATTTCGAACCACCTGCGCCCGTCCACGCGCGACCAGAACGGCACCAACATCGTCGGTGGCCCGCTGCCGTTCTCACGGGCCATGGCCGAGTACGAGATGCCGGCCGTGCGCCAGATGCAGGTCAATGGCTCGTACGTCAACAAACTGATCTTCTCGGCCTTCGAATGGGACATGCCCACCCATGACCACATGAACGTGGGCATCTTCGGCGGCGCGCCGCTGGGCACGGCCACCAAGGCGGCCAACGAGTTCGAATACTTCTTCACGAACCGCCCCGACACCCAGTTCGATCCGGTGGACGTGGCCAACTGGAACGCCAAGGGGCCGCGCGCCTTTACCA
>NZ_JBFREX010000308.1:0-390 GCF_052114525.1 Pseudomonas sp. KB_15
CTTCAAGTACATCCTCGACGGCCTGAACGCCGAGCGTACGCTGATCGCCGCCGAGTGCATCGGCGACGGCTACTGGTTCATGGACCGCGTGACCAAGTACGTGACCGAGCGCCAGGTCTTCGACCGGCCCATCGGGCGGAATCAGGGCGTGCAGTTCCCGATTGCCGAGTCGTTCATCGAACTGGAAGCCGCCAACCTGATGCGCTGGAAGGCCTGCGAACTGTACGACGCGCACGCGGCGATGGGCGCGCAGGCCAATATGGCCAAGTACCTGGCCGCCAAGGCGAGCTGGGAGGCGGCCAATGTCTGCCTGCAGTTCCACGGCGGCTTCGGCTTCGCCTGCGAGTACGACATCGAGCGCAAGTTCCGCGAGACGCGCCTCTATCAGGT
>NZ_JBFREX010000309.1:0-389 GCF_052114525.1 Pseudomonas sp. KB_15
GCTGTTCACCGAGCAGAAGACCTTCGTCTGGGGGCTGATCGCCAGCATGTACCTGGGCAACATCGCCGGGCTGATCGTGGTGCTTTCCACGGTGCCGCTGTTCGCCGCCATCCTGCGCATTCCGTTCGCGATCATCGCGCCGCTGATCCTCGTGGTGTGCGCCATCGGCGCCTTCACGGTGCACAACGCCATGTTCGACGTCTGGCTGATGCTGATTTTCGGCGTGATTGGCTACGTGCTGAAGAAGCTCGATTACCCGCTGGCGCCGCTGGTGCTGGCGCTGGTGCTGGGCGACCGCGCCGAGGATTCGTTCCGGCAGACCATGCTGATGTCCCAGGGCCAGATGGACGTGTTCTGGTCCAACGGCCTGGTCGGCACGATCATGGCGC
>NZ_JBFREX010000310.1:0-389 GCF_052114525.1 Pseudomonas sp. KB_15
GTGCAGGAAGGTCTCGTGCGGCGTCATCGTGGCCTGGGGACCTTCGTGAACCCGCATCCGGTGAAGCCGGCCGCCACCGAAGAGCGCACCACCAGCCTGCTCGGCAACATCATCGACATGGGCGAGAAGACCGCCGTCAAGGTGATCTCGATCGACGAAGTGCACGCCACCCCCGATGTGGCCGAGGCGCTCAAGATCGAACCGGGCGACCCCGTGGTGAAGGTCGTGCGCGTGCGCCACTACCGCGACCGTCCGCTCTCGCATATCACCGTCTACCTGCCCGTGGACCTGGGCCGCCCGCTGCAACGCAAGGATCTGGAAGGCACGCCGATCCTGCGCCTGCTGGAGGCCGCCGGGGTGGAACTGGGCCGCGCCAGCCAGGTGCTGAC
>NZ_JBFREX010000311.1:0-388 GCF_052114525.1 Pseudomonas sp. KB_15
CGCGGGCGCGTTGTGCGCGTCATCGACGATCACCGTGGCGCCCTGGCGTTCGAACAGCGTGAAGCGGCCCGGCACGTCCACCTGGCCAACGTCGAACGTCACCACGCCGGCGCGGATCAGGTCGTTGGAAATGCCCAGCGCCCAGCCCGTGGCCACGGCCGCCAGCACGTTCTCGATCTGGAACGCCACGCGGCCCGCGTAGGTCAGCGGAATGGCCGACACATCGGTCAGCGGCATCTCGCTCTGGCCGGTGGCCATCACGACCTTGCCTTCGCGTACGAACACCGCTCGCTTGCCCGCCGCCCGGTGCGCGGCAATCGCCGGCAGGTCGGCGGTGAGGCCGAAGAAGATCACATCGCCATCGCACAGCTCGGCCATCTCCACCAGC
>NZ_JBFREX010000312.1:0-388 GCF_052114525.1 Pseudomonas sp. KB_15
GCGCCGGCGCGTTCGACCGCCAGCGCATTGCCGACCGCTTGGAGGCGCTCAAGGCCAGTGTGTCGATCTCGGGCAACGCCGAGCGGCTGACGGTGCGTTTCGAGACGCGGCGCCAGTACCTGCCGGACCTGATGGCGTTGCTCCGCACGGTGCTGCGCATGCCGACGTTCCCGGCCAGCGAGTTCGAGACGCTGCGCGCGAGCAGTGTCGCCGGCATCGAGAGCCAGCAACGCCAGCCCAACGCGCTCGCGCCGAACGCACTAGGCCGCCATGGCAACCCCTACCCGCCCGAGGACCCGCGCTACACCCCCACCTTCGACGAAAGCATCGCCGCGCTGCGCGCCGTCACCCCGGCGCAGATCCGCACGTTCCATGCGCGCTTCTACGG
>NZ_JBFREX010000313.1:0-387 GCF_052114525.1 Pseudomonas sp. KB_15
ATTCGCGCTTGAGCCATTCCATCCGCGCCATCGACTTCAGCTCCGGCGACAGTTCATCGAGGATGCGAAACAGCGGCTGGGCGAGATGGAGCAGGAGATTGCCTCCCCAATAGTGGGTCATCCCCAGTCCTTCTCTGCGCCGGAGGCGATCATGGCGTGCCGCCGCGCGGTATCCGCCACGGTCCAGTAGTCGTCCGCCATGGCCGGCCCTTGCGCGTGCGGCGATGGCGCCGGCTTCGCCGTGGGTGCCCGGTACGCATAGGGGTTGACGCCATCGCCGCCGCGACGGTCCGGGCTCAGGTAGCGGCCGATGTCGGGGTCATAGACACGCCGGCCGTGCCAATGCAGCCCGGTTTCGTCATCGGCGAACTGGCCCGCGAGCCGCAG
>NZ_JBFREX010000314.1:0-387 GCF_052114525.1 Pseudomonas sp. KB_15
CTGCTGCTCTATCTCTACCCGTTGTTCGTGACGATCCTCGCGGCGATCTTTCTCAAGGAAAAGCTGACCAACGCGGCGGTGATCGCGCTGGTGCTGTGCTCGGTCGGCGCCGGCCTGACAGTGGGCGGCGGGGAGGGCAGCCCGCTCGGCATCGCGCTGGGCGTGGCGGCGGCGGTGATCTACTCGATCTATATCGTGGTGGGCGCGCGCGTGACGGCCGGCGTCAACGCCATCGCCACCACCACGGTCATCTGCACCGCAGCAGCGGTGGTCTACGTGACGGTCGGCATCCTGCGCACTGGCGCCGGCGTGCCGCCGCAGTTCCCGGGCGACGCCGGCGGCTGGCTCGCCTTGATCGCCATCGCGCTGGTCTCCACGGTGCTGGCC
>NZ_JBFREX010000315.1:0-385 GCF_052114525.1 Pseudomonas sp. KB_15
ATTCAGAGCGTAACACGATCAATAAATCCGGTTATGGGTATTTACCGATGATCGTGCGCCAACCATCATGGTTTCACCGACACGCCGCCCCACAGGAGCCACGATGAGAGCGTTTGAATATCTCGAACCTGCCACGCTTGCCGAAGCGTCCGCGCTGCTGCACCGCTGCGGCGGGCGCGCCAGCGTGCTGGCGGGCGGCACCGACCTGCTCGTGCAGATCAAGGAGTCGCACCGCCAGCCCGCGCAGGTCATCAACATCAAGAAGATCCCGGGGATGGACGTGCTGACGTTCGATGCCGTCGAGGGCCTGCGCATCGGTGCGCTGGTCACCACGCGGGAGGTCGAGACCTCGGACATCGCCCGGCGCCACTACGCCAGCCTGGCC
>NZ_JBFREX010000316.1:0-385 GCF_052114525.1 Pseudomonas sp. KB_15
GTCCTGACCCCGGCGCGATTCAGTGACTCATCTTCGAGAACAGCTGGATCACCGCCACCCCTGCAATGATCAAGCCGATGCCGACCCAGGCCGCCAGGTCCGGCACCTGCCGGTACAGCACTGACGCGATCAGTGTCACCAGCACGATCCCCGCCCCGCACCAGATGGCATAGGCCACGCCCACCGGCACGGTCTTCATGACCTGCATCAGCAGCCAGAACGCGGCCACGTAGCCGGTGACCACCAGCACGCTGGGCCAGAGGCGCGTGAAGTTCTCGGCCGCCTTGAGGCTGCTGGTGGCGATGACCTCGGCCACGATGGCCAGCGCGAGCAATAGATATCCGTTCGACATGGCAGATGATTGACGTCAAGGGCAGGCCAAGGG
>NZ_JBFREX010000317.1:0-384 GCF_052114525.1 Pseudomonas sp. KB_15
GCTGCGTCACCTCGTCCATCTGCGCCACCGCCTCGTTGACCTGCTCGATGCCGCCGCTCTGGTGCTCGGAGGCCTCGGCGATCTCGCCCAGGATCTGGGTCACATGCCGCACCGACTGGACGATTTCCGCCATGGTCTGACCGGCCTGCCCCACCAGCGACGAGCCCGACTCCACCTGCCGCGCCGAATCGTTGATCAGCACGTTGATTTCCTTGGCCGCCGCCGCGCTGCGCTGGGCCAGGGTGCGCACCTCGCCCGCCACCACGGCGAAGCCGCGCCCCTGYTCACCSGCSCGYGCCGCTTCCACKGCGGCGTTCAGCGCCAGGATRTTGGTCTGGAASGCGATGCYYTCRATCACGCCGATGATGTCCGTCACCTTGCGGG
>NZ_JBFREX010000318.1:0-384 GCF_052114525.1 Pseudomonas sp. KB_15
GTGAAGGACAAAGCGCTGGATCAGGGGCGAGAGCTGCATGAACGTTTCGAACTTTCAGTAATTTGTGAAAGTTTAATACGGATCAAGGGGGCATGCAGGAGTTTTTGCGGTGCGTCAAAAGGTCACAGAAGCCATCGTCAGCATGATCTTCCCCACATTCTGGTTGGATTCCATGCGGTGGTGCGCATCAGCTGCATTCTTCAACGGAAACGTGCTGTCGACGACGGGCATCAGGCAGTGGCTTGCAAATCGAGGAAGCCACGTATCTGCGAACCGGCGAGTCATGGCATGTTTCACCGCTGGCGGGCGCGATTTCATGACCGTTCCCATGATTTGCAGGTGTCGGTAGAGCACTCGATCCAGCGGAAGCTCGGCGCCTTGGAT
>NZ_JBFREX010000319.1:0-384 GCF_052114525.1 Pseudomonas sp. KB_15
AGCCGGTACAGCGTCACGCGCGACACATTGAGTTCGCGCGCCGCCGGCACCACGTGAAAGCCGTGGCTGGCCATCACCGTGCGGATCGCCTCGCGCTCCGCCTCCTCGCGGATGGCATCGAGCGTCTTGCGCGGCAACTCCACGCCCCCATGCAATTGCAGGTCTTCCGCAGTGATCTTGCGGTTGTCCGTCATGACGATGGCGCGCCGGACCCGGTTGATCAGCTCCCGCACGTTGCCCGGCCAGGCGTACTGCATCATCGCCTGCGTGGCGCACGCGGAGAAGCCGCGAATACGCCGGTGGGCCTCGTGCCCGTGCTCGGTCAGCACCGCGTTGGCCAGCAGCAGGATGTCTTCGCCCCGATCGCGCAGCGGCGGAATCGTC
>NZ_JBFREX010000320.1:0-384 GCF_052114525.1 Pseudomonas sp. KB_15
GTTCCAGCGCGCGCCGCCCGAGGTCTTTGGGTTCGGGGTGATCACCTGCACGCCCGGCTTGATCAGATCGCCCCAGTCCTTGATCTGCTTGGGATTGCCCTTGCGGACCAGGAACACGATGGTCGAGGTGTACGGCGAGGCGTTGTGGGGGAGGCGCTTCTGCCAGTCCGGCTTGATCCAGCCCTTTTCAGCGATGGCGTCGATGTCGTAGCCGAGCGCCAGCGTGACCACGTCGGCGTCCAGCCCGTCGATCACGGAGCGGGCCTGCTTGCCCGAACCGCCGTGCGACTGGCGAATCGTCACGGCATCGCCACCCTGCGCCTTCCAGGCCTTGGCGAAGGCCGCGTTCACATCCACGTACAGCTCGCGCGTGGGGTCATACGA
>NZ_JBFREX010000321.1:0-383 GCF_052114525.1 Pseudomonas sp. KB_15
ATCCACAAGGACCGCAAGCGCATGCTGACCACCGACGAAATCGCCGATTTCATGGCCAAGAACGGCATCGACCGCAAGCAGTGGCTCGATACCTACAACTCGTTCACGGTGACCACGAACGCCCAGCGCGCCAACAAGATCGCCGATTCGTACAAGATCGAGGGTGTGCCGACCGTGGTGGTGCAGGGCAAGTACGAGACCTCCCCGAGCATTGCCGGCACCAAGCCGGCTGCCATCCAGGCCATGGATTTCCTGGTCACGGGCGTGCGCGCGAAGAAGCTCTGATCCGCGCGGCATGACCCCGACGTCCCGGTGCGCGAGAAGCGTGCCGGGCCGTTTTGCTTGATCCGGGCCGTTCTCCCTCCGAATTCACTATATTGATC
>NZ_JBFREX010000322.1:0-383 GCF_052114525.1 Pseudomonas sp. KB_15
GGGCATTGCCCCGGCGTTCAACGACCTGATTGGCGGCCAGACGCAGGCGATGTTCCCGGGGCTTTCCGCCGCGCTGCCGCATATCCGCTCGGGCCGCGTGAGGCCGCTGGCCGTGACCGGCCACGCGCGCCACCCGCTGCTCAAGGACGTGCCGACGCTGGAGGAAGCCGGGCTCAAGGGCTTCGACGCCCAGCAGTGGTACGGCGTGGTCGGCCCGGCCGGCATGCCCGCCGATATCGTCGCCAAGCTCAACAGCTCGCTCAACACGGTGCTCAAGAGCCCGGACCTGGCTGACAAGCTGTCCTCGGAGGCGCTCCAGCCCACGCCGATGACGCCCGACCAGTTCCGCCGCTATATCGCCGACGAGGTGAACCGCTGGAGCA
>NZ_JBFREX010000323.1:0-382 GCF_052114525.1 Pseudomonas sp. KB_15
GTTGGCGATGGCGCGATCCGCCTCCGCGCCGGTGGTGAACCAGTCCACGGCATGCCCCTTGAGCTTCAGCCCGCGTTGCAGGCCGTCGCCGAGCATGGGGTCGTCTTCAACGATAAGGATTCTCATCTTGGGTGCGAAAAAGGGCGCATACGGCACGGGGAACGGCGTGAAGCGTAGCACCGCGCGGGCGGCGTCGCACGCTTAATGTGGGATTAAGGTTGCTCTCCTAACCTGCGCGCTCGTCTCACCCAGTCCCCCCGCGCGCATGCCGCAATCGCAGTCTCATCCGCAGTCCCCCTCCCTGTCCACTCAGCAGCCCGCCGTCACCCCGGCCCGTCCGCTGGAGGGCTGGCGCCTGGGCGCCTGGTCGCCGGCCATGGCC
>NZ_JBFREX010000324.1:0-382 GCF_052114525.1 Pseudomonas sp. KB_15
GTGCGGCAGCGTCTGGGTGCCGGCGGAGAACAGCAGTTGCGTCTGGCCTGCCACGAGATCCACCACGGCCGGGGCGSCGCCCTTGTACGGCACGTGGAGCATGTCCACGCCGGCCATCTTGGCGAACAGCACCGCGCTCAGGTGGTTGGTGGAGCCGGAGCCGGCGCTGGCGTAGGCCAGCTTGCCCGGATTGGCCTTGGCGTAGGCAATCAGTTCCTTGACGTTCTTCGCCGGCACCGACGGATGCACCACCATGGTGTTCGTCACGTAGGCCAGCAGCCCCAGCGGGGTGAAGTCCTCCACGCCCTTGAACGGCATGTTGGGCATCAGCGAGGGGTTCATCGCGTGGGTGCTCATCGAGCCAATCAGCAGCGTGTAGCCG
>NZ_JBFREX010000325.1:0-382 GCF_052114525.1 Pseudomonas sp. KB_15
GACCGTGATCGATCCGCACCTGAAATGGCAGTTGCGGCGCAAGCTCAAGGAAATCCATCACGAATTCCGGCTGACGCTGATCTACGTGACGCACGACCAGACCGAGGCGCTGACCTTCGCCGATCAGGTGGTGGTGATGTCGCGCGGCAAGGCGGTGCAGGTGGGCGCCGCCGATGCGCTGTTCGAGCGGCCCGCGCATACCTTTGTCGGCAATTTCATCGGCTCGCCGGGCATGAACTTCCTGCCGGGGACGTGGCGCAACGGCGCCATCGAGGTGGCCGGGCGCCGCTACATGCCGGAGCTGCCGGCGGGCATCGGCGCCGCGCTGGAGGGCGCCGGCACCTTCAAGGTGGGGGTGCGGCCCGAGTACCTGCAACTGGCC
>NZ_JBFREX010000326.1:0-382 GCF_052114525.1 Pseudomonas sp. KB_15
CCCTTGGCGCGGCAAATTTCGCCGATCTGCGCCACGTCCTGGATCACGCCGATCTCGTTGTTCACCAGCATCACCGACACCAGGATCGTATCCGGGCGAATCGCCTGCTGGAACACGTCCATGTCGATCAGGCCGTCGTCCTTGACGTCGAGGTAGGTCACCTCGAAGCCTTGGCGTTCGAGCTCGCGGGTGGTGTCCAGCACCGCCTTGTGCTCGGTCTTCACCGTAATCAGATGCTTGCCCTTGCCCGAGTAGAAGTTCGCGGCACCCTTGATGGCCAGGTTGTTCGACTCGGTTGCGCCCGACGTCCACACGATCTCGCGGGGATCGGCGCCCACCAGCGCGGCCACCTGCTCACGCGCTTCTTCGACCGCGCGCTCGG
>NZ_JBFREX010000327.1:0-382 GCF_052114525.1 Pseudomonas sp. KB_15
GTGGAGAAGTACCCGGAGCGCTTCATCGGCTGCTACGTCTACAACCCGCGCTGCGGCGTGGAGAACGGCGTGAACGCGATGGAGCACTACGTGAAGCGGCTCGGCTTCAAGATGGTCCAGTTCCAGGCCAACATGCACGCCTACCGGCCCGACCGCGCGCTGGACTGGCTGCGCCCGGCGCTGCAGAAGTGCGCCGAGCTGGGCGTGCTGGTCAAGCTGCACACCGGCGACGGCCCGTACAGCATTCCCACCGAGTGGGTGCCGATGATGAAGGAGTTCCCGACCGTGAACTTCATCATGGCCCACTTTGGCGTGCAGACCGGCGGGGTGTACTGCTTCGAGCCGTTCCAGATGGCCATGGACATGCCGAACGTGTATTGCG
>NZ_JBFREX010000328.1:0-381 GCF_052114525.1 Pseudomonas sp. KB_15
CTGCTGTACGGTTCGTACCGCAAGCCGCGCGAGCTGGTCTGGATCTTCGGCTGCCTGATCTTCCTGTGCCTGATGGCCGAGGCGTTCATGGGCTACCTGCTGCCCTGGGGCCAGATGTCGTACTGGGGCGCGCAGGTGATCGTGAACCTGTTTTCGGCGATCCCGGTGATCGGCCAGGACCTGTCGCTGTTCATCCGCGGCGACTACGTGGTGAGCGATGCCACGCTGAACCGCTTCTTCTCGTTCCACGTGATCGCGGTGCCGCTGGTGCTGCTCGGCCTGGTCGTGGCGCACATCATCGCGCTGCACGAAGTGGGCTCGAACAACCCGGACGGCGTGGAGATCAAGGCGAAGAAGGACGAGAACGGCATCCCGCTGGAT
>NZ_JBFREX010000329.1:0-381 GCF_052114525.1 Pseudomonas sp. KB_15
GCCACGCACTCAGCAACGGTCGGGCCGAAGGCCAGGTGCTGGCGTTCGCGGCCTGCAAGGGCGGCAGCGGCACCACCTTCGTGGCGGCCAACTTCGCCCACGTGGTGGCTACCCGGCACAAGAAGCGCGTGCTGCTGGTGGACCTGAGCCAGCAGTACGGCGACGCCGCCTTCCTGATGACCGACCAGACCCCGCCCGCCACGCTGTCCGACGTCTGCCGCCAGGTGGACCGGCTCGACGCCGCGCTGCTGGAAGCCTGCGTGACCCACGTCTGCCCCGGCTTCGACGTGGTGCCCGCCGCCGGCGACCCGATCAAGGCAGGCGAGATCAAGGCCGCGCACCTGGAACGCATCATGGCCGTGGCGCGCCAGCAGTACGACG
>NZ_JBFREX010000330.1:0-381 GCF_052114525.1 Pseudomonas sp. KB_15
GACTGAAGCCGGCCATGGACCGTTTCATCCTTACAGCTGTTCACGGGGCAGGACACTAGATGGCCTACGACAAGTTCCTCTCGCAGGACGAGGTAGACGAGCTACTGAAAGGCGTATCGGGCGAATCCGATGCGCCCGCAGCCAGCAGCGCGCCCGCTATTGATGAAGGCGGGGTGCGGCCGTACAACCTGGCTACCCAGGAACGGATCATCCGTGGCCGCCTGCACACGCTCGAAATCATCAACGAGCGCTTCGCGCGGGCGCTGCGCACGGCGCTGTTCAACTTCATCCGCCGCGGCGCCGACATCTCGGTCGGTTCGGTAAGGATCGAAAAATACGGCGATTTCGTGCGCAACCTGCCGGTGCCGACCAACCTGAACC
>NZ_JBFREX010000331.1:0-380 GCF_052114525.1 Pseudomonas sp. KB_15
CTCCACCGGGCCGGCGTTCCTGGACCCGGGCCATGAAAGCATCGAGCGCCGTGCCTTCACGGCCCGGATACTGGTGGATCAGGTCGACAGCATCAACTTCCCGCGCTTCGGCTACGGGGCGACGATGAACGTCTACTCGTCGCAAGGCGCAATGGGCGCCACCGACACCTATACCAAGGGCGACCTGACGGCCACCTATGCGCACTCCTTCGGCAACAACACCATCAACTTTGGCGTGCGGGCGGGCTCCAACCTGGGCGGGCCGGCGCTGCCGCCGTACGCGATGTTCCAGTGGGGCGGCTTCCTGCAGCAGTCCGGCTACTCCACCGGGCAGCTGATTGGCGGCAATATCCAGTTCGCGCGGATGGTCTACTACGACA
>NZ_JBFREX010000332.1:0-380 GCF_052114525.1 Pseudomonas sp. KB_15
GCCATCGAGGCTGCTGTAACACCGCCATTGCGGCTGGCGATGAATGCGTTGACGTCGGCTGCCAGATGCTGCGGGGCCAGCACCACTTCCAGCCCCAGCGCCTCACAGGCCGCCAGGAACGTGGACATGCGTGGATCGGCTTGCCCCGATTCGGCCCGAAGATAGGCTTCCCGGGAAATTCCCGCCTTACGGGCGACGTCCTCCTGCTTGAGCTTGCGCGCACGACGCAACGCCCGCAGTTGCCGGAACGGTTCGCTAGCGCCTCTTGGCACGGCTGTACTGTTCATGTCGGTCTCCAGTCACCAGTGAAAAAAAAATGCGCGGACGTGCATTCGAGTATAGAGCACGTAAAGCGTTCCGTAAGGTCATGTTTGGAACAC
>NZ_JBFREX010000333.1:0-379 GCF_052114525.1 Pseudomonas sp. KB_15
GTGCAGTTGCGGGCGATGCGGGCCAGGCGGGCATCGTTGACGGACACGTCGTGGGTCACACCGCTCTTGCCGGTGAACTGGAAGCGCAGGCGGCTGCCGCGCACGGCCACATGGCSCCGGTGCAGCGTGGTCAGCCCATAGGTGCGATTCTGGCGCGCGTAACGCGGGGTGCCGACGCGCACAAGGGTGGCATCCAGCAACGTCACCACGGCGGCAAGGATCTTCTCGCGCGGCATGCCGTTGCGCGCCAGATCACGGGCCAGCCGCCCGCGCAGGCGCGGCAGCGCATGCCCGAAGGCCATCAGGCGGGTGTACTTGTCGGTGTCGCGCAGCGCGGCCCAGTCCGGGTGATAGAGGTATTGCTTCCGGCCCCGCGCAT
>NZ_JBFREX010000334.1:0-378 GCF_052114525.1 Pseudomonas sp. KB_15
CGCCGTGGACTGCCCCGGCGCCGGCTGGGCGATCTGCGGCGGCGGTGCCACCGCTTCCACGGGGCGCAGCTCGGCATGCACGGTCAGGTTGGCCTGCGGCGCCGTGGGGCTGAACAGGCGCGGGTTGATCCGGTCCCCATCGATCAGCAGGTGGGTGAACGGCACCTTGCCGAACGGCGTCACGTCGATGCCGGCCCGCGCGCGGATGCGGTCGCCGGTGGCTTCCGCCTCGGCGCGCAGGGCGTCCAGCGCGCCGTTGGCCGTGGCCGATACGGCGAACGATTCGTCCTGCCAATGGCCCTCCAGCAGCGCCTCGGCGGAGAGCGCGAACGGCGCCTGCCCGGCAATCTGGGCGTTGGCCTGCAGCTTGCCGTACGG
>NZ_JBFREX010000335.1:0-377 GCF_052114525.1 Pseudomonas sp. KB_15
CTACAACCGTGGCAAGCGCGGCATGGCGCTGGACCTGCGCCAGCCGGCGGGCGCGGAAGCCGCCCGCCGGCTCGCCTTGTCTTGCGACGTGGTGCTTCACAACGCGCGGCCGGGGACGATGGAATCGATCGGCCTCGACGCCGCCACGCTGCGCACCGCGAAACCGGCGCTGATCCATGCCTCCGTCACCGGCTTTGGCACGCGCGGTCCGTCGCGCCTGCGGCCCGGGCTCGACATCGCGGCCCAAGCCGAAAGCGGCATGATGTCGGTGACAGGCGAAGCGGGCGGCCAGCCCCTGAAGGCCGGCTTCGCCCTGATCGACGCCGCCACGGCGCTCGCCACCTCGAACGCCATCCTCGCCGCGCTGTTCCGGCGCC
>NZ_JBFREX010000336.1:0-377 GCF_052114525.1 Pseudomonas sp. KB_15
GGCGTCGACCGCGCGTGCTGGCCGCATCACTTGGTGCCGTGGCCGGCCTCAATCTTCCCTGTGCTTTCGCACAGGAAACCTCCGAACAGAAGGACACGTCACTGCCGCCCGTGGTCGTCAGTGAGGCCATCTATCCCGGCCTGGCGCTCTCGAAACCCGAATACACGGGCAGCCGCATGGGCCTGACGCCGCTCGAGACGCCGGCCAGCGTCGAAGTCATCAGCGGCGAGACCATCCGCGCGCGGGGCGACCAGAGCGTGCGCGAGGCCGTGACCCGGGCAACCGGCATCACCGGCAATCCGTCGCCGGGCAACGGCGGCACCTCGCTGACCGCGCGCGGCTTCGCCGGGCAGGGCTCGGTCATGCAGCTGCTGGAC
>NZ_JBFREX010000337.1:0-377 GCF_052114525.1 Pseudomonas sp. KB_15
GCCGTGGTCAACGTGACCAATCGTACCTACGTTCACGTGCGGCTTGGTCCGCTCGAACTTTTCCTTTGCCATTTTTCAGCTCCTAATGGAATGCAATCTTGTTGTTTCATCGCGCCGCCGCACCGGCAGGCGCGGCGGCAAACTTCCAATTACTTGCCCTTGGCCGTGATCACGGCTTCGGCGATGTTCTTGGGTGCCTCGGCGTAATGCTTGAATTCCATGGTGTACGTGGCGCGACCTTGCGTGGCCGAGCGCAGCGACGTGGAATAACCGAACATTTCCGACAGCGGGACTTCGGCCTTGATGATCTTGCCGCCGCCAATCATGTCGTCCATGCCCTGCACGATGCCGCGACGGGACGACAGATCGCCCATCAC
>NZ_JBFREX010000338.1:0-376 GCF_052114525.1 Pseudomonas sp. KB_15
GACCAGCTCCGCGCCGAATTCCTGCAGCGCCAGCTCATAGCCCCAGTCACGGAAGCCACCCTCGGTGAACTTCATGATGTTGCCCTTGTGCACCAGCGTGACCGACGGCTTGTCGTTGTCGATTGCATACTGGATCGCCTTGCGCACCAGCCGCTGCGTGCCCTCGCGCGAAACCGGCTTCACGCCGATGCCCGACGTCTCCGGGAATCGGATTTTCTTGACGCCCATCTCGTCCTGCAGGAACTTGATCAGCTTCTTGGCGCCTTCGCTGCCAGCCTCCCACTCGATGCCGGCATAGATATCTTCCGAATTCTCGCGGAAGATCACCATGTCGATCTTCTCCGGCTCGCGCACCGGCGAGGGCACGCCCTTGAAG
>NZ_JBFREX010000339.1:0-376 GCF_052114525.1 Pseudomonas sp. KB_15
GCGCTGTTCCTCTCGCAGCACGAGGAATCGGTGGCGGGCTCGTGCGTGCTGGTCACGCAGGAGGGCACCCGGCCGCTGCTGGTAGAGGTGCAGGCGCTGGTCGATACCGCCAACGTGCCCAATCCGCGCCGGCTGGCGGTGGGGCTGGAGCAGAACCGGCTGGCGATGCTGCTGGCCGTGCTGCACCGGCACGCGGGCATTGCCTGCTTCGATCAGGACGTGTTCCTGAACGCCGTGGGCGGAGTCAAGATCACCGAGCCGGCCGCCGATCTGGCGGTGCTGCTGTCGATCCATTCGTCGATGCGCAACAAGCCGCTGCCGCGCGGGCTGGTCGTGTTCGGCGAAGTGGGGCTGGCTGGCGAGATCCGCCCGAGCC
>NZ_JBFREX010000340.1:0-374 GCF_052114525.1 Pseudomonas sp. KB_15
CCGCCCTCGTGCGGCCAGATATTCGGGCCACCACGGCCATTGACCTCGAACGCGTAGATGCCYACATCGGTGTGGTTGTAKCCAACCATTTCCACCGAGATTGGCTCGTCGCCGCAACCGGACATTGCCAGTGACAATGCTGCTAGCAGGCCGGCTATCCACGCCCGTGGGCGCGCTACTATGTAAGGCATGACTCTCCTCRTGRAMCTGTGGTTACTTGCGCGCCTCGTCGCCCTTCAASGGRTAGTCAGGATGACGRAGCGCCATCATSGTCACGAASACCTTGACGTTGCCGTCGCGCAGGAAATGSACSGCRAACCTTCCAATTTCCTCTGGCCCRTAGGGCGGCACGGGGACGATCCGCTCCTGCGGAA
>NZ_JBFREX010000341.1:0-373 GCF_052114525.1 Pseudomonas sp. KB_15
GGGGTTTCGGAATTTAATCTTGACGATGACCTACTCTCACATGGGGAAACCCCACACTACCATCGGCGATGCATCGTTTCACTGCTGAGTTCGGGATGGGATCAGGTGGTTCCAATGCTCTATGGTCGTCAAGAAATTCGGGTACTGAACCGTTTTTCAACGTTTCAGCAAATTGGGTATGTRATAGMTTCGGTGTTTTGTGAGCATCTCGAAYTTTCGGTTCATTGCGTCTTCACACACCGCAATCTGATGCTTCTTTCGAAGTAAGCAAATTGCTTGGGTGTTATATGGTCAAGCCTCACGGGCAATTAGTATTGGTTAGCTCAACGCCTCACAGCGCTTACACACCCAACCTATCAACGTCGTAGTCTTC
>NZ_JBFREX010000342.1:0-373 GCF_052114525.1 Pseudomonas sp. KB_15
GACGTACTCGGCGCGCCCAACGCCGGCTTCCTCGGCATGATGCAGTCGATCAATCAGGACCGCCTGCTCTCCGCCWGCCGCTCGTTGGGCCTGGCAGCGCGGGGCCAGGCCATGGCCTGCGAGTATGCGAATGAGCGCAAGGCGTTCGGCAACGCCATCGGCCAGCATCAGGGCATCCAGTTCATGCTCGCCGACAACGACGTCGATATCGAAGCCGCACGCCTGCTGATCGGCCGGGCGGCGGAACTGATCGAAGCCGGCGACCCGGCGGCGCGCATCGCCGCCTCCCGCGCCAAGCTGTTCGCCAGCGAAATGGGCTGCCGCGTGTCTGACCGCGTGCTCCAGATCTTCGGCGGCATGGGCTATATGTGCG
>NZ_JBFREX010000343.1:0-373 GCF_052114525.1 Pseudomonas sp. KB_15
GGGGTGCTGCGCGTCGCCGTGACACTGACGGTGCCGCGCGACGGCAAACCATTGAAGGCCGTCACCGGTTACGTGGACGTGCTGTTCCGCCTGGACGACAGCGTCGTAACCCCACAGCCAGCCAGCGGGGAGCCGCGCCTCGCGCCATACACCTGTACCCGGATCCGGCGAGGGCCGCAGCGCTCCATTCCCGATGCCGGCCTGGCCACGGCGCGCCAGGCCGGTAACCCGCCGCTGGACGTGCGTCGCGCGCTGGCTGCCGATGAAGGCAACCGCTTCGTCTGGCAATGGCGGGTGCCCTATTTCTACTGCCACTTCAACGATCGCCTCCAGCATTCGGGCTACCTGAGACTGATGGAGGAGGTGCTGGATC
>NZ_JBFREX010000344.1:0-373 GCF_052114525.1 Pseudomonas sp. KB_15
CTGCTCGGCCTCGCTGCCGCTCTTGAACAGGTAGAAGTTGCCGCCGCCGGTGGGCGAGCCACCCGTCGGGTTGCCCGGCAGCGGGGCCACGCCCACGTCGAACTTGGCATCCTTGAGCACGGCGGTCAGGTTGCCCGTGGAGTGCCACATCATCGCCGTCTTGCCCTCGACAAAGTTTTGGCGCAGCGTGCCCCATTCGATCAGGCCCTTCGGGCTCAGGCCGTCCTTGGCCAGCGAGGTCCAGTACTGGAGCGCCTCCACGGTCTTGGGCGTGTCGAAGGTGGTGTGCGAGCCGGCGGCGTTCATCAGCGTGGCGCCGTTCTGCTTGGCCAGCGCGCCGAACATCCAGTAGGCGTAGCCCGTCGACGGAATC
>NZ_JBFREX010000345.1:0-371 GCF_052114525.1 Pseudomonas sp. KB_15
CGCCTGGACGCCGCCGGCCGTCCGATTCCGCTGATCGCAGAGACCGGCGGCCAGAACGCGATGATCGTGGATTCGTCCGCGCTGGCCGAGCAGGTGGTGGCGGACGTGGTGTCCTCCGCCTTCGACTCGGCGGGCCAGCGCTGCTCCGCGCTGCGCGTGCTGTGCCTGCAGGAAGACGTGGCCGACCGCATCCTGGAAATGCTCAAGGGCGCGATGGGCGAGCTGACGCTGGCCAACCCGGACCGCCTCTCGACCGACGTCGGCCCGGTGATCGACGACGAAGCGCGTACCGGCATCGTCCGCCATATCGAGGCGATGCGCGCCAAGGGCCGCCGCGTGCACCAGGCCGATCCGGGCGCCGCGCAGTCCGC
>NZ_JBFREX010000346.1:0-371 GCF_052114525.1 Pseudomonas sp. KB_15
GGTTGACGGCGATATTGCAGCGGATCTCGATCCGCATCACATCGCCGGATTCCTGCAGGCGAATTTCGCTGCCATTCGGCTCGCTGCCCGTGGGTTGACGGCGATATTGCAGCGGATCTCGATCCGCATCACATCGCCGGATTCCTGCAGGCGAATTTCGCTGCCATTCGGCTCGCTGCCCGTGCTGGAGCCGGCGAGGCGGAATTGCGCACCTTTGGAAAGCTCACGCTGAAAGCGCTGCGGTGAGCTGTTTTTTTTCTCTATTTTGGAACGAACGTTCAAGAAAGGATGACAAATGAAAGTCGTAATGCTGAATAGCCCGGACGTGATCGATGTGGTCGAGGCGCCCATCCCGGTGCCTGGAAAAGGGG
>NZ_JBFREX010000347.1:0-371 GCF_052114525.1 Pseudomonas sp. KB_15
GTGTTGTCTCCACGTTATATCCGGCCTGAAAACAGGCGGCGCCGCTATGTTGCGGCGAGATCGGATGGCCCCATTGGGAGCGGGGCCGTCCGGAAAAAGCGGGGGAACTGGGTTGAAGCGAGGTGTGGCGGTAGGGCGGGGGGCGCTCAGAGGTCCAGGTAGCTCGCCACCATGCGCGTGAGTTCCACGGGTAGCCGTTCATCGGCGAGCGTGAGCGGGCCGGGGTCGTTCAGCACCGCGTTGACGATCATGCCGAAGACCACCTGCATGGCAAAGCGCACGCGCTGCTCGGCTTCTTCTGGCGGGCCGGGCAGGCGCGGTACCAGCAGCGCCACGAGCCGGTCGACGATTTCCTGGCCGTTCTTCTGATG
>NZ_JBFREX010000348.1:0-370 GCF_052114525.1 Pseudomonas sp. KB_15
CGCTCGCCCTGCTCTACTTCCGGACCGACCGGCACTAAGCTCGGGGCGCCACCCCCTCCCGACGTCCCGTTTGCTGCACTACACTGGCCGAGCGTTGTCCTTCATCGTCACAGTTTCGTTGCAGTGCCCGCTCAGGCGGGACTTGCCCGGAGGCCCCCGATGCCATGGCGCAAACTGGTGCCGCAACCGCGATGGTTACCGCGCGCGGCGGTCATGCGCCCGCAGCGAGTCGTGATCTGGTGTTTCAGCCTCGTGCTGGCGCTGACGCTCGCCGTTGGCCTGCGAGACCTCTACACGCTGCGCGAGCGCGTGATTGCCAGCCATCAGCACAATCTCGCGCTGCGCGCGATGGGGCTGGAGGCCGCCGTGT
>NZ_JBFREX010000349.1:0-369 GCF_052114525.1 Pseudomonas sp. KB_15
GGCGCGCTCCAGCGTGACCATCACGATCTGGTTGCGCAGTTCCTCCTGCGTGCCCAGGGTCATGTACTGCATCGCCATTTGCTGAAGATTCGGGATGTTCTTCTCGATGAACTTCACCGGCTCGCGGAGCTGGATCGCGAACAGTCGGCGCAGCCMCGTATGGTGGATGCGTGCCGCCTCCTGCGGGTCGTCAAAGACCTCCACCTCGCAATGGTCGCCATGATCCACAAGGGCCGGATAGCCGAACAGGGTCTGGTTGCCCTTGCGGATTTCCAGCAGTTCGGGCAGTTCGCCGAACGACCAGGACGTCAGGTTTTCGTACTGGCCGGCCTCGGCCGCGGGCACGTCGCGGGCGGCAATGTTCTGGAA
>NZ_JBFREX010000350.1:0-369 GCF_052114525.1 Pseudomonas sp. KB_15
TCCTCGAGCAGGTTGTGGCGCAGGTTGGCGGCAATCGGCACCCGCTCGGCGCGGGTTTCGCTGGCGGTGATGGCGATGCCGTCCGGTGTGTTCGGGTCCACCGTCACATAGAGCGACAGCGCCGGGCAGGTGCGCCCTTCCTGGAGCGTGTAGCGCTCCACGATGGGGTCCGGCAGCATGGTGATCTTGTCGCCCGGGAAGTACACCGTGGACAGACGATGCCGCGCGATGGCGTCGAGCGCATCGCCACGCTTGATGCCCAGCGCCGGCGCAGCAATGTGGATACCCACGCGCAGCTTGCCGCCGTCGAGTTCGGTGACGGACAGCGCGTCGTCGATCTCGGTCGTCGTCACATCGTCGATCGAGAAC
>NZ_JBFREX010000351.1:0-368 GCF_052114525.1 Pseudomonas sp. KB_15
GTGTCTTCTTGGCCGAGCAGCGACAGGCGCGGATCGATCGTCTTGCCGTCCTGGCTGTCGCGCAGCTCCAGATTCCAGCGGCCGGCCGTGTCGTCGCCGGGCGTCCAGCGGAAGCCGATCGAGCCGTTCGGGGCAGTCACCTCCCCGCTGGCATCGTCGATCAGCAGCGTCTTCCACTCCGCATGCCGGGGCTCGCCGAGACTGCCGTCGAGATGGGAGGCGCGCAGGAAGTGATCGGGCACCAGCGTGCCGTCCTGCTCGCGCAGCCGCACCAGCATCGGCATGTCGGTGTACTGCTTCAGGTAGTCGCGGAAGTAGGCGGACTTGCCGCCCACGTGGAATTCCTTGAGTACGACGTGGCCCATGGC
>NZ_JBFREX010000352.1:0-367 GCF_052114525.1 Pseudomonas sp. KB_15
GTCGAACATCACGCGGATGTACTGCGCACGCACCGGCACCTCGAGGCCCAGCAGGCGCTCGATGGCCATCACGTAGGCGTGTTCGTTGACCATCATCGACACGTAGTCGAGACGGTCCATGTACGGCACGCTCTGGATCCAGGTCTTCTGTTCGGCCAGCTTCTCGGTGGCACGGTGCAGCAGGCCGATGTGGGGGTCGGCACGCTGGATGACTTCGCCGTCCAGCTCGAGCACCAGGCGCAGCACGCCGTGCGCTGCCGGGTGTTGCGGGCCGAAGTTCAGGGTGTAGTTCTTGATATCTGCCATGACGTCGATCTCAGTGCTGCACGCCGCCGTAGTTTTCCTCGCGAATCACGCGAGGCGTGAC
>NZ_JBFREX010000353.1:0-367 GCF_052114525.1 Pseudomonas sp. KB_15
GTGCAGGGCACAATCGCGCGCCATTTCCTGCTGCCGGGATTTCCGGACTTCCTCGCCCGGCATCCGCATATCCAGATCTCGATGAGCGAGGGCGACCGCTGGGTCGACATGGTGCAGGAGGGCGTCGATTGCGTGCTCCGCTATGGCAAATTGCCCGATAGCGAGCTGGTGGCGCGGCAAGTGGCGACCCTGGACCGGCTGACCTGCGCCACGCCGGCTTACCTGGCGCGGTTCGGCACGCCAACGAGCCTGGCATCGCTCGACGGGCACCAGATGGTGGGCATCCGATCGGTTACGACGGGGAATGTCACGCCGCTGGAGTTCGACGTCCACGGGGAAATACAGGCCGTATCGATACCGGCCGTAC
>NZ_JBFREX010000354.1:0-367 GCF_052114525.1 Pseudomonas sp. KB_15
TTTCTTCCCGCTGGCCGCATGCGCCGTGGCCGCGCTCTTCGCCGCCACGCCCGCGCTCGCGCAGGAAGTGGTCAAGATTGGCTACACTGGCCCGCTCTCCGGCGGCGCCGCGCTGTATGGCAAGAACGTGCTGTCTGGCATCCAGATGGCCGTGGACGAGATCAACGCGCAGGGCCTGGCCGTCAACGGCAAGAAGGTCAAGCTGGAAGTGGTGGCGCTGGACGACAAGTACGCGCCGGCCGAGGCCGCCATCAACGCCCGCCGCCTGGTGCAGCAGCACAAGACCCCGGCCGTCTTCGTGCCGCATTCGGGCGGCATCTTCGCGCTGCAGGCCTTCAACGAGCAGGAGAAGTTCCTGGTCATGGCC
>NZ_JBFREX010000355.1:0-366 GCF_052114525.1 Pseudomonas sp. KB_15
GGCTATGGAAATCGGATTTCCGCCAATCGCATCAATCCTGAGGTAATCGTGAATCGATCCTGACGCGACTCAAGCCGTGGCCTCATGCGCGCCGCGCGGCACGAAGCGCCCCAGTACATGGCTGGTCATGCCCTTGGCCAGTTCCTCCTCGCCATAGAACACCGTGCCGAGCCCTTCCTTGCGCAGCAGCGCGGACTCGTCCTCGCTATGCGTGCGCAGCACGATCTCCACGTTGGGATTGAGCGTCTTGGCGGTTTCCACCATCTGGCGCACGTAGAGCGGCTCCGGCACGRCAATCACCAGCATCGCCGCGTGGGCGATATGGGCCTGGATCAGCACCGCCGGGTCGGCCGCATTGCCCGAGAC
>NZ_JBFREX010000356.1:0-366 GCF_052114525.1 Pseudomonas sp. KB_15
GCCTAAGGCCTAAGCATGGATCCGAACGGCCGCTTCCTGTACACGCCGTCTTTCGTCGGCCTGGTGTACGGCTTTGCCATCGACGCGACCACTGGCCTGCTGACGCCGGTGCCGGGCAGTCCGTTCCGCACGGGTATCGGCAATATCGGCATGGCCATTGTGCAGCCGACGCCATAAGCCAGTCGGCTCCCCACCATTCAAGACAACTACGGGTCAGGTTTCATGTTCCTTCGTCTTCCTGCCGGCGCGCGCTCGCTCGGCATTGCCTTGCTTGCCGCGGCGGTGCTTGCCGCCTGCGGCTCCGATGACAACGCCGCGCCGGCTCCCTCGGCCACGCCAGCGGCGACCAAGGTGGTGGTCGACACC
>NZ_JBFREX010000357.1:0-366 GCF_052114525.1 Pseudomonas sp. KB_15
GTGATTGCCGTGGTGGCCCTTGGCCGCCGCGCCGCCGTGCGCAACACGGCACCCGCCACGCCACCGGCCGCCACCGCGGCCGAAGGGGCGCCCCCCATATTTCCAGGACGACTTCACTAACAGGAGCCATGCATGTCCGTATATGACACCCTCGCCCGCCTCGGCGTGGAACTGCCCCCCGTCAGCGCCCCCGCCGCCGCCTATGTCATGGCCGCGACCAGCGGCAACACCGTCTTTCTCTCGGGCCACATCGCCCGCAAGGACGGCAAGGTCTGGGCCGGCAAGCTCGGCAAGGACGTCGACACCGAGACCGGCAAGGCCGCCGCGCGCGCCATCGCCGTCGACCTGCTGGCCACGCTCCACGCC
>NZ_JBFREX010000358.1:0-365 GCF_052114525.1 Pseudomonas sp. KB_15
GACCTCCGGCGCGGGCGGCATGGCAGCCGCCGGCGCCTGGGCCGGCGCGGCCGTGGCCGTGCCCGATGCCGATGGCGTGCCCGCATCCTTGGCGGTGGTGCCGCAGCCAGCCAGCACGGCGGCCAGCGCCACGGCCAGCGTGCCGCGCCACAGCAAGGAGGGGGTTGACGGGGAAACTGCCGGTGTCTTCGTCACTGCGCGAGCCATGCCATCTCTCCTGGGGGGAAGCTGAGGCGATTGTAGACGCAGATGACCGGTAATGCGCTTGTAAACGGCTGATTGGCCGATCGGGGATGACCGGCGCGGAGGCACGGGAACGAGGCGGCGGGCGCCGCCCCGTATACATAGTGTCAGTTCGCCATCAC
>NZ_JBFREX010000359.1:0-364 GCF_052114525.1 Pseudomonas sp. KB_15
GTGCTGCGCAACCCGAGCGTGATCAATTGGCTCGACGGCTGCGCGGCGTCCCTGCCGATGGGGCAGGGCATCGGCCTCGGCATCTGCGGCCTGCACGGGCACGACGCCCGCGTGCTGCAGGTAGCCGGCGCCATCGAGCAGGGCCTGGCGTAAGCCGGGCAGCCAGCAAATCGGCCGGATTCCCACGGCCGCGGCAACGCGCTCCAGCACAACACAGCGCAAGCCAGAGGGCGCCGCCAATGTAGCGGCGCCCCGCCCACCACACCCAAGGAGTAATCACCGATGTCTTCCGTGATGACCGGCGCCCCTGGCGCCCTGGAGAGCCTGCCGCCCGCGGAATTGGCTCAGCAACGCAACGAGGCGT
>NZ_JBFREX010000360.1:0-364 GCF_052114525.1 Pseudomonas sp. KB_15
CTCGTGGTCTGCACCGGCGGCGAGCCGCTGCTCCAGCTGGACGCGCCGCTGATCGACGCGCTGCACGCGCAGGGCTTCGAGATCGCCATCGAGACCAACGGCACGCTGCCCGTGCCGGACGGCATCGACTGGGTCTGCGTGAGCCCCAAGATGGGCGCGGAACTCGTGGTGACGCGCGGCGACGAACTCAAGGTCGTCATCCCGCAGGACGGCCAGGACTTCGCAGCATATGAACAACTGGATTTCCGCTATTTCATGGTGCAGGCCATGGATGGCCCGCTGGCCCGGCAAAATACGGCCGCGGCGGTGGAATTCTGCCAGCGCCACCCGCGCTGGCGCCTGTCGCTGCAGACCCACAAGCCTG
>NZ_JBFREX010000361.1:0-364 GCF_052114525.1 Pseudomonas sp. KB_15
GGCCGTAGGTCAGCTTGCGCTGCGGGTTTTCGGTGCCGGGCAGGCGGCCACGGTAGGTCGAGAAACCAGCCTCGGGGCCCGTGGTGCGGCGCGCGCCTTCCAGGATCGCGCGGTAGACGTAGACGCCATCCGGGTCCTTGAACTCGCCGACCTGGTTGCCTTCCGTCTGCGGCAGGCCCGGGTTCAGGATCACCTGCGGCTTGGAATCGATGATGAACAGGTAGCCGTTCTGGCCGAAACGCATCGCGCGCAGCGCGTCCTTGGCGGCGGTCTGGGCGTCTTCCTTCGACATCTGGCCCTTGGCGGCACGCGCCGCGTACAGCTTGACGATGCCCTCGCCGGTGGCGACCAGCGACTGCAGGCT
>NZ_JBFREX010000362.1:0-364 GCF_052114525.1 Pseudomonas sp. KB_15
CGGCATGGGTTACTCGCTCGATCCCTGAGCGCCCGGCCGGCATGCATATCGGACTCCGCATCTTCTTCGGCTTCTTCCTGATCGTGGGGCTGGCCGCGTTCCTCACGCTGCGGGTGTTCGTGCAGGAGGTGAAGCCGGGCGTGCGCCAGGCGATGGAGGACACGCTGGCCGACACCGCCCAGGTGCTGGCCCTGTTGGCCGCCGACGACATGCAGCAGGGCCACATCGGCGATGGCGCGTTCGCGCGGCGCGTGGCCACGCTGGCCAGCGTGCCGGTAGACGCGACGATCTGGGGCGTGCACAAGGACACCATCCACTATCGGGTGACCATCACCGACAGCCGGGGCATCGTGCGCTTCGACTC
>NZ_JBFREX010000363.1:0-364 GCF_052114525.1 Pseudomonas sp. KB_15
CGCGAGAACCTCGCCCGCGAGGCCGGCCTGCCGGTGGCGCCGCCCAGCGCCACCGAGTTCTCGATGGCCCACAACGTGCGTAGCGAGGCCGAGGTCGATGCCGTGATGGCACAGGCGAAACAGGCCGGCGCGACCATCACCAAGCCCGCGCAGAAGACCTTCTGGGGCGGCTATGCCGGTCACTTCCAGGACCCGGACGGCCACCTGTGGGAAGTGGCGTACAACGTCCACCTGCTGCCGCCGGACGGGATGTGACAGTGGACCGGCCTAGCGTGCCGGCTGCAAAGGTTGCGCCGGCTGATACGGTTCGAGCCGCGCCGGGCAGAGCACCTTCATCGGCGCACTGATGCAGCGTCTTACGTGG
>NZ_JBFREX010000364.1:0-363 GCF_052114525.1 Pseudomonas sp. KB_15
CGTTTCGGCGGGCAGGAACGTCACGCTCAACGTCGGCAGCCTGGACAACAGCCGTTCTGCAACGCTGGTCAACAGTACCGGGGATTCGGTGAACCAGGGCGAGCTTTCGGCCTTCATGGCGCAACTTGCGGCACTCACAACGGGCAATACCGATGTCTACGGACGGGGGCCGCTGGTCTACGGCGTGCCGCCGAACATGAATGCCTGCGACAGCTGCTCCGCGCCGCCGCCATGGTCGGCGGTCGCGCAAGGCAAGACTGCCACTGGTGCGGCTGCTGCCGCGCCCAGCCAGGTAACTACCAGCTACCAACTCGGCAAAGCCGGCCAGATCACCGCCGGCGGCAACCTCAATCTCACCGGCAC
>NZ_JBFREX010000365.1:0-363 GCF_052114525.1 Pseudomonas sp. KB_15
CCCGATGGCGCCGTCTGGCTGCAACTGCTGTTCGGCGCGGCGCAGCTGGGCGTGTTGGTGGTGCCCGTCAGCACACGGCTGAAAACGGCCGAAGCGCTCCATGTAGTGAATACCGCACAGGCGCGGATGCTGGTGGTGCCCACCCGCTTCCTGGATTTCGACTATATCGAGGCCGCCTCGGCCATCCAGCACGCCGTCAGCGCGCTGGAGCATGTGGTGGACGTGCCGGTGAGCGGCGAGTTCATGTGGGACGCCTATCCCGTGCGCGAGGAAAGCCTCGGCGAGGGACTGGACCCGTGGTGCACGTTCAGCACCTCGGGCACCACCGGCAAACCCAAGCTGGCCGTGCACACGCAGTCCGGC
>NZ_JBFREX010000366.1:0-361 GCF_052114525.1 Pseudomonas sp. KB_15
GGCGCGCGCATCAGCGGCTGGTAGCCCAAGCCGTGCGCTTCGGCCAGACGCTGGACCCACTGTCGGCAACACCCCACGGTGTGTGTCCAAAATGTAAAAACCCCACGCTCTCTCAAGCGTGGGGTTTCTTTTTGGCGCAGACCTGTGGGGACTACCGGCTCCCCATCGGCGGGCGGATCGGCAAATCAGAAGTCTTCGGGGCGTCCACGTCGTAGTTGGCCGGCTCCCAGCGGATGGCCAGCAGGGCGACCAGGCCGGCCAGCGGGGCCAGGGCGATGACCCAGAACACCTTGGTGCTCAGCGCGGCGGCCAGCACCGGGAACAGGAACAGCGATGCCGTGGAGCTGGCGCGCATCAGCGG
>NZ_JBFREX010000367.1:0-361 GCF_052114525.1 Pseudomonas sp. KB_15
ACATTCGCCGAAAATTCGATTGTGCTCGTGCTCAAAGAGCCACTCACAAATTTTACCTTAGCCTGATCCGTTACCAGTGAAAGTAACGTTCAGTCTATCTTTCTATCACATACCCAAATTTTTAAAGAACGAACTAGTCAAAGACTAGAAATCAATATTCRCTTTAGAATATTCATTTCTAAACTCTAACGAAACAGACCACCTTMMAGGCTGGCYTCTCGTCTTCTTCAATGAATCAAGCAATTCGTGTGGGAGCTCATGGAGCAGCTGAGTCGTCGATTAAGGAGGTGATCCAGCCGCAGGTTCCCCTACGGCTACCTTGTTACGACTTCACCCCAGTCATGAATCACACCGTGGTAAC
>NZ_JBFREX010000368.1:0-361 GCF_052114525.1 Pseudomonas sp. KB_15
GAAGACTACGACGTTGAGAAGACTACGACGTTGATAGGTTGGGTGTGTAAGCGCTGTGAGGCGTTGAGCTAACCAATACTAATTGCCCGTGAGGCTTGACCATATAACACCCAAGCAATTTGCKWACTTCGARAGARGCATCAGATTGCGGTGTGTGAAGACGCAAGAACCGAAARTTCGAGAAACACACAAATCTATTACATACCCAATTTGCTGAAGCGAGRCCATCCTGGTCACGACTCAGTACCCGAATTTCTTGACGACCATAGAGCATTGGAACCACCTGATCCCATCCCGAACTCAGCAGTGAAACGATGCATCGCCGATGGTAGTGTGGGGTTTCCCCATGTGAGAGTAGGTC
>NZ_JBFREX010000369.1:0-360 GCF_052114525.1 Pseudomonas sp. KB_15
ACTACGGCCCGGCGCACCCGTTCTTCGACGCCAACGGGCGGCTGATCGACTGATCCGGCCCGGAAACCGCAAGACACACTAATAGATATAGGGAGATGAACAGGAGATGAGCGGAGCGCGGTTGTCATGCGCCCGCCACCTTGGGTACCATCGTCGGCTTACCCAACTTCCGGATCGCGGTTCCGCATAACGGAACACGACGACCTGCTTCGACATGGATCTCCTGCTGCTGAGCAATTCCACCTCCGACGACGGCTACCTCGTGCACGCGCACGCAGCCATCACGGAACTGGCCGATGGCCGTACCGACGCGCTGTTCGTCCCCTACGCCGGGKTCACGCGTGACTGGGACGCCTACAC
>NZ_JBFREX010000370.1:0-360 GCF_052114525.1 Pseudomonas sp. KB_15
GTCCTGCACCGGCGGTGCGGCGGCCGGTAGCGGGCACTGGGTCAACGCCACCAACTGGGTATTCGACTTCGAGCGTGACCTGCCGCCCGGCATGCGCTGCACGGTGCGCATTGCCGGCGGGCTCAAGAGCGTGGCTGGCAAGGCCTACGCGGGCAAGCCGGAATACCGGTTCGAGACCGGTGGGCCCACGGTGGTATCGGCCCGGCCTTCCGGCGGAGAGGTGGAGGAAGACCAGGTCTTCGTGCTGCGCTTTAACGGCGCGGCCACGGCCGGGTCGATCCGCGAACACGCGTGGTGCCAGGCCGAGGGCCTGGGCGAGCGCATTCCGGTACGGCTGCTGGCCGGCAAGGAACGCACGGA
>NZ_JBFREX010000371.1:0-360 GCF_052114525.1 Pseudomonas sp. KB_15
GGCCGGCGCCATCCTGGCGCTGGCGGCAGCCTTCGCGGTGTCCATCACTGTCAACACCGGCAACGCGCTGGTTGGCGCGCTGCTGTTCCCGGTTGGCTTCTGCATGCTGTACCTGATGGGCTTCGACCTGCTGACCGGCGTCTTCACGCTCGCGCCGCTGGCCGTGCTGGACCGCCGCCCGGGCGCCACCTGGAGCGGCGTGCTGCGCAACTGGGGCCTGGTGTTCTGTGGCAACCTCGCCGGCGCCGTCACCGTGGCGTTCTTCATGGCCATCATCTTCACCTTCGGCTTCTCCGAAGCCCCGAACGCCATCGGCCAGAAGATCGGCCACATCGGCGAAGGCCGCACCGTGGGCTACGC
>NZ_JBFREX010000372.1:0-359 GCF_052114525.1 Pseudomonas sp. KB_15
GCATTGTCACTGGCCATGCCCGGTTGCGGCGACAAGCCCATCGCGGTGTCAATGGTTGGCTACAACCACACCGATGTGGGCATCTACGCGTTTGAGGTCAACGGTCATGGCGGCCCGAATATCGGGGCGCACAAGGGCGGTGGCAAGTTCACCTGTTGCGTCACGGTGCCACGGGTCTACAAGCCTGGCATGACGGCGAAGGTCAGGTGGGTCCATCGCATCGACGATGTGCCGCAGGAGCGGATCGTGCCGGTACCTCCTTATGGCCCGAGGGACGGAGGAATGTTCGCCGTCCACTTCCTGCGCGACGGCAATGTCAAGGTGTTCGTGACCATGATGGGTCTTGGACATCCCGACTA
>NZ_JBFREX010000373.1:0-359 GCF_052114525.1 Pseudomonas sp. KB_15
CGGCCACGGTGGCACTGCCGGCGTTGGCCGGCGTCACCGAGACGATGGTCACGCCCGTGAACGGGCCACCCGTGGCGCCCTCGGTCACGTCCACGCTGACCGGCCGGTTGGCGAGGGTCGAGAGCTGCCGCTGGGCCACCGCGATCGGCACCGCGTTCACGGTGACGGCGACCGTCACCGGCGCCGAGGCCCCGGCGCTATTGTTCAGCGCGTAGGCGAACGTCACCGCGCCCGAGGTGGTCGGCGTGGGGGTGTAGACAATGTCCAGCCCATTGACGACCACGCTGCCACTGGCCTGCGGCGTGTTGATCGTCACGCCCGAGAACGGCGCGCCCGTGGCGTTGGCGGCGGCATGGATC
>NZ_JBFREX010000374.1:0-358 GCF_052114525.1 Pseudomonas sp. KB_15
GCGCTGGAGTTCCTGCAAGGCCGAGCGGTTGGCCAGCGCGGGCGCCGCACTGCGGCGGAACTGCGCCTGCCCGCCGGGCCGCTTGAAGAACATCACCAACTGGCTGGCCACGCGCATGGCGAGTTCGCGCCCGAGATCCTCTTCGACCAGCGCCAGCGCAAGGTCCAGCCCCGCCGTCACGCCGGCCGCCGTGCGCAGCTTGCCGTCGCGCACGTGGATGGCGTCGGCATCCACGGTCACGCCCGGGAAACGCGCCGCCAGCCGGTCCGCGCCCGCCCAGTGCGTGGTTACGCGCCGCCCCTCCAGCAGGCCGGCATCGGCCAGCAGAAAGGCGCCGCTGCACACCGAGCCGTAGCGG
>NZ_JBFREX010000375.1:0-356 GCF_052114525.1 Pseudomonas sp. KB_15
ATGCCTGCCCATGCGGACTGCGTGATCGCCGACTATGGCTCGCGTCGCCGCTTTTCGCGCGACTGGCAGGAAGAGGTGTTGCATACCATGCGCCGGGTACTCGGCCCGCAACTGGCCGGCACCAGCAATGTGCATTTCGCGCGCACGCATAACCTGGTTCCGCTCGGCACCATGGCGCATGAATACCTGCAGGCCTGCCAGGCCCTGGGGCCGCGGCTGCGCGACTCGCAGGTGTTCGCGCTGGAAGTCTGGGCCAAGGAATACCGCGGCGATCTCGGCATTGCCTTGTCCGATACCTATGGCTTTGACGCCTTCCTGCGCGATTTCGACCTGTACTTCTGCAAGCTGTTCGACGG
>NZ_JBFREX010000376.1:0-356 GCF_052114525.1 Pseudomonas sp. KB_15
CCAGCTTGACCGGCTGCGTCGGAAAGGCGGCGTCCCGCTGGGCGTGCGCGGTGCCGGTGAGCAGCGTCGCCGCCAGCAGGGCGCCCGTGGCCGCCAGCAAAGCGCGGCGCGGGGAGGGGGTTTTCGTAGGCAGGTGCGTTTTCGTCATCGTCGTCTCCGTTGGCCTTATCATTGGCGTGCCATAATGGCTTAATGGTTGAACCATTCTATCGGCAAACGATGATTACAAAACATGATCCTCGGGTAAATCCTGACGATGAGGCGCAGACGTCATTTCGGCCGATTGCGGTCCGGCGCGCGGCGGATGAAATCGCGAACCAGATCCGCAAGGAAATCGCCGGGGGACGGCTGAAGCC
>NZ_JBFREX010000377.1:0-355 GCF_052114525.1 Pseudomonas sp. KB_15
GCGTGCCGTCCGATGCCCGCACAATCACGTCATAGACGTTGTTCGGCGTGCCGTCCGATGCCCGCACAATCACGTCATAGACGTTGTTCGCCCCCGAATCAGTCGGCGCTTCAAAGTTGGGTGCAGAGATAAAGCTCAGCACGCCTGTGCCTGAAACGATCGAGAACTTCGCGGCATCCGCTCCGCCGACGATGTTGTAGCTCAGCGTTTGCGCCGGCAGATCAGCATCGGTCGCCGCCACCGTCGTGACCGCCGTGGTGTTCTCCGCCACGTTGATCGAAGCCGTCGCACCGCCACCGTTGGAGGTGATCACCGGGGAGTTGTCGTTGACGCCCGTCACGGTTACCGCGATCGC
>NZ_JBFREX010000378.1:0-355 GCF_052114525.1 Pseudomonas sp. KB_15
ACTCAGGCAAGTGCCGGATAGTCGGTGTAGCCGACAGTCGTGCCGCCAAAGAACGTCGCCGGATTGGCGGCATTCAGCGCCGCCGAGGTCTGGAGACGGCGGGGCAGATCGGGATTGGCGATGAACGGCCGTCCGAACGCGACGATGTCCGCGCGCCCGTCGGTAATCGCACGTTCTGCAGAGGCGCCGTCGTAGCCGCCAGCCAGCATCAGCACGCCGTGGAATTCGGCACGCATCCTGCGCATGATGGCATCCCAGCGCGGGTCAGCCGCCTCGTCCTTGACCGTACCGACCATCGCCGGCTCCACCAGGTGCAAATAGGCCAGCGACTCGTCGTTGAGGCGGCGTGCGATGT
>NZ_JBFREX010000379.1:0-355 GCF_052114525.1 Pseudomonas sp. KB_15
GGTACATTCGACCACTCTGCCACCTCTCCGGTAACTTGGTCGACCTTGCGGCGAAACCAAGATTATAGCGATGTTGCGCCCGCCTTTGCAAGCGGCTTGCGCAATAATTTTTACGCCTCCGGTTGCAGCGTTGTGATGCCGCCCATATACGGCTGCAGCGCCTTCGGCACGGTCAGCGAACCGTCGGCATTCTGGTAGTTCTCGAGAATCGCCACCAGCGTGCGGCCCACGGCCAGGCCCGAGCCGTTCAGCGTGTGCACGAGTTCCGGCTTGCCCTGCCCCGCGCGGAAGCGGGCCTGCATGCGGCGCGCCTGGAAGTCGCCCATGCTCGAGCACGAGCTGATCTCGCGGTAGG
>NZ_JBFREX010000380.1:0-355 GCF_052114525.1 Pseudomonas sp. KB_15
GAGCACGCGCGCCACGTTCAGGTAGTCCTGCGGCACGCGCGTCACGCCGACGGCCGTGATGAAGATCATCGGCCCGATCGAGCAGATGAAGATGGCCCAGATGGCGGCCGGGTTGGCCGCCTTGAACAGCAGCAGCCCGATCGGCAGCCACGCCAGCGGCGAAACCGGGCGCAGCAGGCTGATCACCGGCGCCGCCATTGCATTCAGGAAGGCGAAGCGGCCCAGCAGGAAGCCGGCCGGAATGCCGACCACCGCCGCCAGCCCGAAGCCCGCCGCCACGCGCGCCAGCGAKGCSAGSAYGTTCCAGCCGATGCCCTGGTCRTTSGGSCCGTTGCGATAGAACGGATCGGAGACT
>NZ_JBFREX010000381.1:0-355 GCF_052114525.1 Pseudomonas sp. KB_15
CGCTGCACGTCCTCGGCCCCCATGTAGACCACGCATTCCATGCCGAAGCGCGCGGCGATCGTCGCCGTGGCCACGCCGTGCATGCCGGCGCCGGTTTCGGCAATCACGCGCTTCTTGCCCATCTTGCGGGCCAGAATCGCCTGACCAATCACATTGTTGATCTTGTGCGCGCCGGTGTGGTTCAGGTCTTCGCGCTTGAGGAAGATCTGGGCCCCGCCGAGCGTCTCGCTCCAGCGCTGCGCATGGTAGATCGGCGACGGGCGGCCGACGAAGTGCTTCAGCTCGCGCCGGTATTCGGCGTCGAACGCGGGATCGTTCTGGGATTGCGCATAGGCTTCGCGCAGCTCGTCCAGCG
>NZ_JBFREX010000382.1:0-354 GCF_052114525.1 Pseudomonas sp. KB_15
GACTGGCGCCCCCGCCAGGACCCTCAGCGCCGGGCTACATGTAGATCGCAGGAGACCCGCTATGGCAGTAACCCCGGCAGCAACCCCGACGACTTTGGCCCCGGAGGCCGGCGCCCGCATCATGGCCTGGGCCGACGCCCTGGCCGTCCACACCGAGCAGCCCGGGCTGCTGACCCGCACCTACCTGACCGACGCCCACCACGGCGCCGCCGCACAACTAGCCGAATGGATGCGCGAAGCCGGCATGACCGTGCGCCGCGACGCCGCCGGCAACGTCATCGGCCGCTACGAAGGCACCTCGCCCGACGCTCCCGCGCTGCTCACCGGCTCCCACTTCGACACTGTGCGCGATGC
>NZ_JBFREX010000383.1:0-354 GCF_052114525.1 Pseudomonas sp. KB_15
CTTCAAGAAGAGCTATTTCCCCGAGGAACTGGGCGGCACGCTGTATCTGGCTGGCGATGGCTCCATCCGCGACAAGGAAACTGGCTACTTCACGATCATGGGCCGGATCGACGACGTGCTGAACGTGTCGGGCCACCGCATGGGCACGATGGAGATCGAATCGGCGCTGGTGTCGAACCCGCTGGTGGCCGAGGCCGCCGTGGTCGGTCGCCCGGATGACATGACCGGCGAGGCGATCTGCGCCTTCGTCGTGCTCAAGCGCACGCGCCCGACCGGCGACGAGGCGGTGAAGATCGCCACGGAGCTGCGCAACTGGGTCGGCAAGGAAATTGGACCGATTGCGAAGCCGAAGGA
>NZ_JBFREX010000384.1:0-354 GCF_052114525.1 Pseudomonas sp. KB_15
CCCGCCCCCACTGAAATCTCGCCACAGGCGCCACCGGATCTGGCCGCCCTGGCGCAGTCCATGCGTGGCTGGGGCGCGGCGCTTGGCTTCGATGCGATCCGCATCGCCGATGTCGATCTGCGCCACGCGGAAGCGGGCCTGTTGGCGTGGTTGCAGGCGGGCTACCACGGCGACATGGATTATATGGCCAACCACGGCATGCGGCGCGCCCGGCCGGCCGAACTGGTGCCGGGCACGGTGCGGGCCATCGTCGCCCGCATGCCCTATTTGCCTGCCGAAGGCCCTGACGACTGGCGCGGCCACGAACTCGCGCGGCTCGACGATCCGTCCACGGCCGTGCTCTCGCTCTACGCC
>NZ_JBFREX010000385.1:0-354 GCF_052114525.1 Pseudomonas sp. KB_15
GACCTGCATCTCCATGCGCGCGAGGTTCTTGCCCATGCACTGGTGCGAGCCGTAGCCGAAGGTCAGCTGGTCGCTGGCATTGTCCCGGCGGATGTCGAACAGGTCCGCATCGGCGAAATGCCGTTCGTCGTGATTGGCGGACGAGGTGACGATCAGCAGCTTGCTGCCGGCCGGCAGGGCGATGCCGCCGACCTGCGCATCCCGCGTGACCAGCCTGCGCCAGGCCGCCACCGAGCCGTTGTGGCGCAGGCATTCCTCCACCGCATTGGGGATCAGCGCCGGGTCCGCGCAGATCTCGCGCCAGGCATCCGGGTGCTGGAGCAGCAGCTTGATCGCGTTGGCGGACGCATTGGC
>NZ_JBFREX010000386.1:0-353 GCF_052114525.1 Pseudomonas sp. KB_15
GATCGGCCCAGTCACGCATGCCTCCGGCATGCTGATGCAGCCGTACCTGTTCCTCGGCGCCACGCTGGTGTTGTTCGAGAAGTTCGAGCCCGCGCATTTCCTGGCCGAGGTCGCGCGCCTGCAGTTGACCCATGTCTTCATGGTGCCGGCGATGATCAACATGTTGCTGGCCGAGCCGACGCTTGCCACTGCCGACCTGAGCAGCCTCAAGACGCTGGCCTATGGCGCCGCACCGATGGCGCCGGCGCGCATCCGCGAGGCGTGGCAGCGCATCGGCCCGGTGCTGTCGCAGGGCTATGGCGCGAGCGAATCGACGTCCGGCGTCACGCGGCTTTCCACGGTCGACCATGCAC
>NZ_JBFREX010000387.1:0-353 GCF_052114525.1 Pseudomonas sp. KB_15
GTCATGGTGTGCGCGCCCGGGCCGAAGCCCTGGCCCAGCAGGAACACGGCCAGGAAGGCGATGGCGGCGACCACTTCGGGGGCGCCGTGGGGCTTGCCGACCAGCGCCAGGCCGACCAGCGCGGCGAGCTGGAAGGCGTAGCCGGTCACGGTCAGCTTCCAGGCGCCGGTCTTCGGCACCAGGTGCACGCCGATCAGGCCGCCGACGAAGGCGAACAGCAGGTTCAGCGCCAGCGAGACCAGGATCGTGGTCAGCATCGACTGCGCCAGGAAGCTGGCGATGATCACCGGCAGGCCGAACGCCACGGCGTTATAGGCGAACGACGAGGCAATCGACATCACCGTGGCCAGCAC
>NZ_JBFREX010000388.1:0-353 GCF_052114525.1 Pseudomonas sp. KB_15
GCCCAGGTCTTGTACGGCGACGAAGCGTTGACGAGCAGCACCATCGGCGCTTCCACGGCAAAGGCGATCGGCGTCAGGTCTTTTACCGGGTCGAACGTCAGCTTCATCAACCAGGGCGCCAGCGCGACGTTGGCGGTCTGGCCAATGACCAGCTCATATCCGTCCGGCTGCGCGCGCGCGGCCTCGGCCAACCCAAGGGTGCCGGCCGCGCCCGGGCGGTTTTCGGGCACCACCCGCCACCCAGGGACTTCGGATAGCCTGGCGCTGAGGGTGCGTCCGATAAAGTCTGTGCCACCGCCGGGGGTGGACGGAATCACCATCCGGATGGGCTTCGTGGGGTGCCACTCCTGGGC
>NZ_JBFREX010000389.1:0-353 GCF_052114525.1 Pseudomonas sp. KB_15
CGCTGAACGGCGAGGGCCTGCAACACGAGGACGGCCATTCGCACGTGTTCCACGCCGTGATCCCGAACTGCATCTCGTATGACCCGACGTTCCAGTACGAACTGGCCGTGATCATGCAGGACGGCATGCGCCGCATGTACGCCGAACAGGAAGACGTCTATTACTACCTGACGGTGATGAACGAGAACTACGAGCACCCGGAAATGCCGGCTGGCGTGGAACGCGACATCGTCCAGGGCATGTACCAGTTCCGCAAGGGCGTGGAGAACAGCAACGCGCCGCGCGTGCAGTTGCTGGGTTCGGGCACGATCTTCCGCGAGGTGATCGCCGCCGCCGAGCTGCTCAAGAAGGAC
>NZ_JBFREX010000390.1:0-352 GCF_052114525.1 Pseudomonas sp. KB_15
ATCGCTGAAGCACTGTCGCTGGCCGAGCAGTCGGGTTTCCCGACCTGGGTGGCCGTGGATTCGAAGAAGTTCGAAGGCACCTTCAAGCAAGCCCCGGATCGCACCGATATTTCGGGCGACATCAACGAAAGCCTGATCGTCGAATTGTATTCGCGTTAATCGCCGAACCGATCATCGGACGATTCAGCGCTTGCCCCTACCGCAAGGCTTCGCTTTCAGCCCGACGCGCCGTTTGGCGCGCCGGGCTTATTGCCCATCGTGCGATGGGATTTTCGGGTTCCAAACGTCAGCCTTATCGGTGTAACGAGCCGAGGGTATTGAAAAGGACAACCTAATGCAAACAGCACTCCTC
>NZ_JBFREX010000391.1:0-351 GCF_052114525.1 Pseudomonas sp. KB_15
GAGCGCGGCGCGGCCGGCGTGATGATCGCCCCGCCCAACACGCTGCGCACCGATGACCAGATCGTCGGCTCTTACCGCCAGGCCGTGGAGGCCATCGGCGCCGACGTGCCGTTCGTGATCCAGGACTACCCGCTGACCTTCTCGGTGCAGATGACGCCCGGCGTGATCCGCCGCATCGTGCAGGAACTGCCTTCGTGCGTGATGCTCAAGCACGAGGACTGGCCCGGGCTGGAGAAGATCTCGACGCTGCGCGGCTTCGAGAAAGACGGTTCGATGCGCCATATCTCCATCCTCTGCGGCAACAACGGCCTGTTCCTCGACTACGAGATGGAGCGGGGCGCCGACGGCGCC
>NZ_JBFREX010000392.1:0-351 GCF_052114525.1 Pseudomonas sp. KB_15
GTTGTAGTGGTTATAGACGTCGACCATCTGCTTCATGATCGGCACGTCGCCGTCGAGCAAGTCGTCCGCCAGCATGACCGCGAACGGCGTGTCGCCGACCAGCTTGGCCGCGCACAGCACGGCGTGGCCCAGGCCCAGGGCCTCGGGCTGGCGCACGTAGTAGCACTCCACGTGCGCAGGCTTGATCGAACGCACCACATCGAGCAGGGCCTGCTTGTTCTTGGCCTCCAGCTCCATTTCCAGTTCGTACACCTTGTCGAAATGGTCCTCGATGGCGCGCTTGGAGCGGCCCGTGACAAAGATCATTTCCGTGATGCCGGCGGCCATGGCTTCTTCCACGGCGTACTGGAT
>NZ_JBFREX010000393.1:0-351 GCF_052114525.1 Pseudomonas sp. KB_15
CTCGTACCCGTCTCCGCCGCCGCCGCCGCCGCCGCCGGAGGCGGGCGCGCGCATGTCGAACAAGGACTATCTCGCGGCGCTGCGCGAACTCCATGTGGAGCTGGTCAAGCTCCAGCAATGGGTGGTGCAGAGCGGCAGCAAGATCTGCATCGTCTTCGAGGGGCGCGACGGCGCCGGCAAGGGCGGCACGATCAAGGCGCTGACCGAGCGCGTGAGCCCGCGCATCTTCCGCGTGGTGGCACTGCCCGCCCCGACCGACCGCGAGAAGAGCCAGATGTACGTGCAGCGCTACTTGCCGCACCTGCCGGCCGCCGGCGAGATCGTCATCTTCGACCGCAGCTGGTACAACCG
>NZ_JBFREX010000394.1:0-350 GCF_052114525.1 Pseudomonas sp. KB_15
ACCGTGCCCAGCAGGCGCAGGCTGGAGAGAGCGTACTGCTTCGGATGGATCTTCTCGTCGGCCTCGGCGGCCTTGATCAGCGAACGGATGGCCGTCGGCGCGGTGTAGAAGATGCTGACCTTGTGGCGCTGGATCATGTCCCAGAAGCGGCCGGCGTTCGGGAACGTGGGCACGCCCTCGAACACCACCTGCGTGGCGCCGGCCGCCAGCGGGCCGTAGGCAATATAGGTGTGGCCAGTGACCCAGCCGATGTCGGCGGTACACCAGAACAGGTCGTCCGGCTTGATGTCGAAGGTCCAGCGCATCGTCATCAGCGACCAGAGCAGGTAGCCGCCCGTGCTGTGCTGCAC
>NZ_JBFREX010000395.1:0-350 GCF_052114525.1 Pseudomonas sp. KB_15
GTTGATCGCATGGCGTGGCCCCCCTATACCTTCACGATCTTGACCGCGCACTTCTTGAAGTCGGTCTGGAGCGAGATCGGGCAGGTGGCGTCCAGCGTCACCTTGTTGATCAGTTGGCTGGCGTCGAACCACGGCACGAAGACCAGCCCGCGCGGCGGCTGGTCGCGCCCGCGCGTCTCGATCCGGGAGCGCATGCGCCCGCGCCGGGACACCACCTCCACCTCCACGCCGCGCCGCAGTCCCATCGCCTTGGCATCCTCGGGATGCATGAACACCACGGCGTTGGGGAAGGCGCGGTACAGCTCGGGCACACGGCGGGTCATCGAGCCGGAATGCCAGTGCTCCAGCAC
>NZ_JBFREX010000396.1:0-350 GCF_052114525.1 Pseudomonas sp. KB_15
ACTGTATAGACAACTTTTTGCAGATCGAAAAGCGGTTTCCGCATAAGCGGCGCAATCCCCGCGTCATCCCTGTGTCGCGCACGGCGTTGGTGCGATGCGGCACAATGCGCGGGCATCGTCAGGGGCGGCCGGCGCCGCATTTCACCGAAGCGGACCGCGCGCACCATTACAGAGAGCCAGGAGCCTGCATGTCATCGACCCCTTCGTCGGCCACGCCGACGCCCGCCTTCCAGCGCATCAAGGACTATGTGCAGGGGGAGATCGAGGCCGGCACCTGGGGCGAGGGGGACGCCATCCCGCCCGAACTGCGGCTTGCGGCCCAGTTCGGCGTTTCGCGCATGACGGTGAAC
>NZ_JBFREX010000397.1:0-350 GCF_052114525.1 Pseudomonas sp. KB_15
CACGTGCAGTATGCTGAATCGGAAGCCCACAAAGCAAAACCCCCAGCCTTTATGGGGCTGGGGGTTCTGGGTAGAAGAGCCTGGCGATGACCTACTTTCACACGGGTAGTCCGCACTATCATCGGCGCAAAGTCGTTTCACGGTCCTGTTCGGGATGGGAAGGGGTGGTTCCGACTCGCTATGGTCACCAGGCATGAGGGGTTGCCGCGCTGACGCATGTCAGCACGGCGAATCTGGGAGTAGTAAAGATTGGTTGTGTTTGTACCATCGTGGCACAAGGCGGCGAACCGCTACACCAGGTAAGACACACTGGTTATAGGATCAAGCCTTACGGGCAATTAGTACTGGTT
>NZ_JBFREX010000398.1:0-349 GCF_052114525.1 Pseudomonas sp. KB_15
GGTCATGGCCATCGGCGTGGCGATGATCGGCACCGGCGCGCTGGCCTGGGCCGGCCTGATCGATCCGACCAAGACGATCTACACCTCCGCGAAGCTGGCCTGGCTGTCAGCGGCGGTGGGCGGGCTGATGTTCGGCTTCGGCATGGTGCTGGCCTCCGGCTGCGGCAGCAAGACGCTGGTGCGCATCGGCGCGGGCAACCTGAAGTCGCTGGTGGTGTTTGTGTTCCTGGGGCTCTCCGCCTATATGACGCTGCGCGGGCTGTTTGGCGTGGTTCGCGTGAACACGGTCGACACGGTGGCCGTGGCGCTGCCCGTCACGCAGGACCTGCCGTCGCTGGTGGCGCAGGGC
>NZ_JBFREX010000399.1:0-349 GCF_052114525.1 Pseudomonas sp. KB_15
CCCTTCCCTTACCAAGGGAGTGCTCTACCACTGAGCCACATGGGCGAAACTTGACTTACTTCTTTGACGGCAACCGCGGTGCTGGAGCGGGTGAAGGGAATCGAACCCTCGTCGTAAGCTTGGAAGGCTTCTGCTCTACCATTGAGCTACACCCGCCCGGTTACTTCCTTCACCGGCTCATCGCCTGGTTGCTGCCTTGCATTCTGGTGGAGAGGGCTGGATTCGAACCAGCGTAGGCGTAAGCCATTTACAGTCTGCCCCCTTTAGCCACTCGGCTCGGGCACCTCTCCGCAGAGAACTTGTGATTATGGTGGAGCTCGCTTGGGCTGTCAAGCACTTTCCCTTGCGG
>NZ_JBFREX010000400.1:0-344 GCF_052114525.1 Pseudomonas sp. KB_15
TCATCGAAGCGCTCATCGAAGCGCAAAGGAAGTTGAAAAAGAGGTGTTGACAGCAGCGTGTAACGCTGTAGAATTCGCCTCCCGCTGATGAGAGATCTGAAGCGCAAGTGGTTGAAGTTGTTAAGGAAATCCTTGAAAAMTTCTGAAAAAATCACTTGACAGCAAATGAGGCTGCTGTAGAATGCGCGCCTCGGTTGAGACGAAAGATCTTAACCAACCGCTCTTTAACAACTGAATCAAGCAATTCGTGTGGGTGCTTGTGGAGTCAGACTGCTAGTCAACAGATTATCAGCATCACAAGTTACTCCGCGAGAAATCAAAGATGTAACCAACGATTGCTGAGC
>NZ_JBFREX010000401.1:0-329 GCF_052114525.1 Pseudomonas sp. KB_15
CTGGGTGCCGACCGCGCCATCCTCGTCGAATCCGCCGAAGATCTGACTTCCCTGGCCGTTGCCAAACTGTTGAAAGCTGTTGTCGACAAGGAACAGCCTCAGCTGGTGATCCTTGGCAAACAGGCCATCGACAGCGACAACAACCAGACTGGCCAGATGCTCGCTGCCTTGAGCGGCTACGGTCAGGGCACGTTCGCCTCGAAAGTCGAAATCAGCGGCGACAGCGTAGCTGTAACCCGCGAAATCGACGGCGGCGCGCAGACCGTTTCCCTGAAGCTGCCGGCCATCGTCACCACCGACCTGCGTTTGAACGAGCCGCGCTACGCGTC